>JAJYNW010000021.1 GCA_021786105.1 bacterium | reverse complement strand
TAATGGACAGTTCACCTTCTCTCAACAGGAGGTCCTGTCCATTAATTTTGCCCATAAGCTACCCCTTAAATGCAAATTAGTTAATTTCCTGGAATAAGTGCAGGTGGGTCAGCTAATTGGCCCCTTGACTAGCTATTATAAGTTGTGTCTACAATGGATTATAAAGGGGGTGAGAAAGTTTGAAAAAATCTGCTCAAGTTCTACATAAAGGATTTACACTTGTAGAACTTTTAGTTGTAATTGCAATTATTGCCATCTTGGCTGCAGTTGTGGTGCTTATCATTAATCCGCTTGAGTTAACCATGCGAGGTAGAGATGCGGCCCGGCTTTCCGATTTGATGAATTTACAAAATGCCATTAATGTGGCTTTACAGGAAGGCTCAGCAGCAGCTCAACAGTCTCCTGCCTGTAATGATAATACTGCTACTGGTGTGACTTGTGGTCCTAACAGGACTTATCCATCAGGTGCTAACACAAGGCTGACTAATGGTACGGGATGGGTACAAATTAATTTTGCCGGACAGTCAAATGTCACAGTGCCAACTTTGCCGGTTGATCCGACTAATAACGGCGCAGCCAGTACTGAATATCACTACACTTATTGTGGTGATGGCGCAAAGTGGATAATTAAGGCGCGGTTAGAATCACAGCAACAAAGAGGCAAGATGTCGACTGATGGGGATACTGATAATAATTCGTACGCTGTCGGCTCTGATATGAGTTTGGTCTGTGCTTATTAATACTGTGGTTTGGTTTATTTTAGTAGGTTTTATTATAGGTACGATCCTGGGAAGCTTTTTAAAAGTATTAGCGGATCGAAGCCTTAATAATAAGTCATTTAGGGGAAGGTCATACTGTACGCGATGTAAACATACATTAGCTTGGTATGACCTTCTTCCTGTTGTATCCTTTTTAATCCTCAAGGGCAGATGTCGGTATTGCAAAGATAAGATAAGTGTCGAGTATTTGACTATAGAAGTGGTGATGGGGATTTTGGTGGGGTTTTTATTTTGGCAAAGCTTTAAAAATTTTCCGTTTCCAATCTCCGATTTTCAGTTTCAGCTAGCTTTAAGTGTCCAAAATTTTCAATTTTTAGTTTTTGGTTTGGAGCTGATATTTAAAACCTTTTTTATAACGGTTTTGACAGTTCTTTTCTTGACGGATTTAAAAAAGATGTTCATTCCCGACCGGGTAATTTTGCCCTCAATCATTATCGGGGTTGTTCTTAATTTAATAATCACAATAACAAAAATAGGTTTCCTTCATTACGCGCTATCTCAATCTGCAATAGGCCGGTTGTTGCTTCCTCCTAAAAGTGATTATTTTCAAAGACATGTATTAATGATAGCTGAGCCGTTTCTTTTATCTTTATTGATGGGTATTTTAATCGGCGGGTTCTTCTTAAGCCTGATTATTGTAACGCGCGGAAAAGGGATGGGCGGCGGCGATGTTAAGCTGGGAGCATTTATCGGAGTGATGCTGGGATTCCCCCAGGCATTATTTGCTATGGTTTTGTCATTTTTAACAGGTGCCGTATTATCAGTAGGGTTAGTCCTTGTCGGTAAAAAGAGTTTTGGTCAGACTATCCCTTTTGGTCCGTTCCTGGTTTTGGGAAGTTTGATAATGCTTTTCTGGGGACAGGAAATTGTGGAATGGTATTTGCATATAGGTAGATAAGTCAAAAGTTAAAATTCAAAATGCAAAATTACAGTTCAAAATTTAAAAGTGATATAAAGACAAGATGCTATAAATTTAGCCTAGCTATGATTACGTTTATGGATACTTTACCGAATAAAAGAGCAGCATGGATAATAGCAGATCAACTTTTGCGTTCTGCTATGTCTATCGGTGCGAATCTTATTGAAGGTAGCGCTGCCAGTTCTAGATTAGAATATAAAAAGTTTTATGAAACCGCTCTTAAAAGTGCTAATGAGACAAAATATTGGCTTAGTTTACTTAAAGATTCAGGAATAGCTAATATAAAAACTGCGGATGAATTACTCGCTGAAGCAACTGAAATTGCCAATATGTTGGCAGCGGGTGTTTTAAAGTTAAAAGCTAAAAACTTTTGACTTTTTACTTGCACTTTTGACTTTTGATTTTTGAATTTTGAACTATTATTGAGGCTAAACTGGGTCTTGACAGACTTTTTTGGTTATGTGAATAATGGATTGTAAGCAAAAATTTAATGAAAAAATATCTGCCCCAAACAATAAATAACCCTGAAGGTTTTACCTTAATTGAGTTACTTGTTGTGATCGCCATTATTGCTATTTTGTCTGTTGTCGGTATTGCCCTATTTACTTCTACCCAACAAAAAGCCCGAGATTCAAAAAGAATTCAAGATATTATCGCTATGTCTAAAGCCATGGAAGTTAACTATCAAAATAATGTTTATCCAACCACAGTTTCATCTACTTGGTTTTCTGATCAAACTGTACCTGTCGATCCAAGAGGTGCCTCAGCTTATGCAAGTTCTGGTCCTAGCGGAACTGGATCATTGAGCACTGCAGGTTATACTCTCTGTGCTACTCTAGAAACAAGCATTGGGAACGCAACGAGTACAACTGGTGCTAACTTAGGAACAACTGGCGGTGCTAATGGTTTTTACTGTAGAAGAAACGCTCAATAATTCTTCAACTGTTCTCTAAATTTTTTATTTCTTTCTGAATTTCCGGATTATTTAGATCTTTGTTGGCTCTTTTTAAGATCTCGATGGCTTTTTGAATCTCCCCTTTTTGCTTATAAGAACTGGCCAGTCCCAAATATACTTTTGGTTGGTTTGAATCAAGCTCTAATGATTTATTAAAGGCTTCGATAGCTTTGTCGTATTCTTTTTCGTTATAGTAAACACTTCCCAAATAAGACAAGATAGCCGGGTCATTCTTTTTAATATCCAGGGCAGATTGGTATTCCTTCCTTGCCAATTCATATTCTCCTTGTTTAATATAAACATCACCCAGATCAACATGAGCCAGATAATATTTTGGACTAATATTTATTGCTTTTTGATACTGAGCTTTAGCATTTTCAAACTCGCCTTTTTGGGTATAGGTTAAACCAAGACTAATAATAATAGTAACATCCGATGGATCCAAATCAGCGGCTTTTTTATAAAAACTGATTGCTTTGTCGTATTGGCCATCCCGACTATAATTTACACCCAAGGCAATATAAGAGCGCGGTTGATTTGGAGAAAGTTTCATGGCGGCCAGCCAAATGTTTTTTTCATCTCTCCAGTCCGCATTCCGTTTGATTGTTTGAAAAGTATAAAAAGCAGTTGTCAGCAGAAAGAATAGGATTAATGCAAGGGAAAAGCGCCGGTATATTAATCTTCTATTCTTTTCCAAAAATATAAAGCAATGATAAAGTAAGAATCCGATTAAAAAGACAAAGCCAAAAGATGGTATATACAAAAACCTTTCTGCGATCGTAGCGCCTTGCGGAATGATATTTGATACCGGTAGTAAGGTAATAATAATCCAGCAGACTCCAAAAAATACTAATGGATATTTTTTACAGATTTTATAGGCGATCAAAATAGCCAGCGCAGAGTAGATCACCGGAAAAATAAAAACAATATGAGTGGATAGATCAACTAAATAGCCGGTAGGACTTATTTTGTATAATAATTTCATGAAAGCGTCTAGTAATTTTATGGATAATTCCGGGCTGATGGTTAAGTTTACCGGCCAGGCAAGTAGTGAAAGATAATGGGCAATTGTTTCCGGGAAGCTAACCCGGGCCTGGTTAGCCGCTACTTGCCAGCCCACGCCTAAATAATCAGCTCTATTACCGATTCTTAAAACTACAAATCGGATTAGAGCGTAAATAACTGGCAATAAAATAAAATATTTGTAAGTATTAATTTTGGATAATAGCTTTTTTAGGGAAAAATTATTTGTACAGAAATCGTATAAAAGGATCATTAATGGTAATACTAAAGTCATTTCATAAGTAAAAATAGCTAAAAAACCGTAAATCACCGAAGCCAGTAAATAGGTATTTTTCTTAATTTTTTCTTTGGTTGATTTTAAGTAAAGATAAAAAGAGAGAAAGAAAAAAAGAATTCCTACGGTATCCATACTGGCGGTAATATAAGTGACTGCTTCGGTGTGAATGGGGTGAGTGGCAAAAAGAACTGCCGTAAAAAAAGCGGGCAATCTTTTTTTAGTAATTAATTCGACGATAAGGTAAATAACTAAAGCCGCTAGCGTATGTACAATGATTGCTTGAATATGATAACCAAGAGGATTTTGTCCCCAGATTGCATAACTGGCTAAATAATACATACTCCTGAGAGGCCGATATATACCTCGGTGATTTAGGGGTAAATCACCTTCCAATAAAGCCGGAACGCTTAGATAAGCCGGCAAGCCTTCACTGTTTTTAATTTGTGGCCAGTCAATAAAAAAATCCCGGTCATCCCAGGCAAAACCATTAGGAAGAATATTTATATAGGCAATAATGGTTACCAGAACAATGATTGCTAACTGGATTTTGCGGTTTTGCAGAAGTTTCTTAATTTTCACCATATGATCATTGCAATTACAGGCTGATAAGTCAATATGATATCATTTTTTAGTGAAGCTTCACTTTATCCTTTTGTCCTTGCTTATTGCTATCTTTTTATTTCTTAATGTACCTCACTTATTAGATCTTTTTCCAGTTTGGCCGGATGAGTCTTCACTGGGAGACGTGGCTTTAGGTATTATAAGAAATGGTAAACCTACCACAGAGCTTTGGGGTAATTTAATATCAAGTGTTTCCCATGAAGTTTTTTGGTACCCACCGGTTTTTCTTTACCTACTATCTTTTTGGTTTAAGTTTTTTGGTTTTTCTATTGTTAATCAAAGATTGCTGTCAATTGTATTAGGTTGTGTTTTTCTTGATGTTTTCTTTATTTTTTCTAAACTTCTTATTAATAAAGAAGCGCCAAAAATATCTGAGATAAAATCCGCCTTTTTGGCATTTCTCGGATCTTTCTTGTTGATTATAGATCCAACTTTTTCCAAATCTGCCATAGTTAGTCGACCGGAAATGTTAATAATGATTCTGGTAGTAGGTGCGGCAGCGTTGGTTTTGAAAATGCTCGATTTAAAAAATATTCATTCAAAGCTGTTTTTGGTTGTTGGGGGGCTATTAGTTGGTATGGCACCCATGGTCCATTTTTTGGCTGGGGTGTTTGTATTAGCCTTGGTGTTTTTTCTAGCCCTCTCTGAAAGAAATTTTTTTAATAAAAAAAGTTTCTGGATTTTTGTCGCTTCAGCTGCTTTGCCGTCTTTGCTTTGGCTTTTGACAATCTTACCCAACTTGAGTGTTTTAAGCAGTCAGTTAAATTTAGAGGCTCAGGGTAGAAATATGACCCCTGGCTGGTTAAATATGTCATTTACTTCCCTGCCTTTGGTGTACAGGCTAAGTTTTTTAATCTACTTTATTATTACTCTGACTTTTTTCGTTCTCTCAGCGTTAACTAAAAGAGCACATTGGTTGCTTATTAGTTTGATGCTAGGAGCGGCTTGGATGTATGCCTTTTTTGGAAAAATTGAATGGTATTCGGTTTACATTACTCCGTTTGCCTACGCGGCGTTAATTTTGCTGCTAGTTTATTCAATTGGTAGCAAGAAAAAGCTTCTTATGCATGATTTGAGGGTTTCGGCGATATCAATCTCGGCAGTCTTGCTTATTTTAGGAATAAATAATTATCTTTCAGTGGTTTCAAATAGTGCTGATAAATCTTATACTAACTTTGCAGAAAAGGTTAGGTCTATTGTGCCGGCAGGAAAAATAGTGTTTTTGTCCAGCATTCCCGATTTGTACTATGCATTCCGGTCTGATGGAGATTACAAGCTGTATGAGTTTCCTCAGGTAAAAACTAACCAGGATGATTTTAAAGGTTTATTAGATTATTTGGATTATGTAGTAATTAATGCGCCACTTTCCAATGCGTTTATTGGATCAATGCTCGATAATTATTTGCAGGAGAATGTAATTAACGTAATAAAAGTTGATGACGGCGGTTATAAAGTATTGATATATGAGCTTAAACACAAGTGAAGTACTTACAGGTAGCTTGATCTTTCAATTACTTTTTCACTAAAATAAAACTAATGCCCAAAAAGAATGGTTTTACAAACAACGGATTCACTTTAATTGAACTGATGGTTAGTATGTCAATAATAGCCATACTTTCGGCAATTGGTTTGATTGTTTACTCTACTGCCATCAAGCAAGGCCAGGATGCAAGAAGACAGTCAGACTTAAGATCAATACAATCAGCCTTGGAGCAATACTATTCAGACCAGGGTTATTATCCAGCAGCAGGTACTAGCTGCACCAATGGTGCTTTTAAGTTCGGCTGTGCTTTAAAAGATCCGACCGGCAAAAAAACCTACCTTAACACCATTCCGACTGACCCAACCGGCAGTCCGGAGTATTCCTATACTGCTTTACCTATTAGTCCTGCAATCTGTGATAATTCAGCTGTAAATGGCAACTGCAATAATTATTCTCTTTGCGCCAAATTAGCGAATACTTCTTCTGTAGTCGGCAGTTGCGAAGCCGGTGGCTCATATAATTTTACAGTCGGTCCTCCTTAGGAATGTACAATGAAAAATATACAATGTACAATGAAAATATGGGCAAAACTGTCCGGAATGCCTTTACCTTAGTTGAGCTTTTAGTAGTTATAGCAATTATTGCTATAACTAGCATTTATGCACTAGCAAACTATAGTGGTTTCGGTGAAGACCAAAATTTAAAAAATGCAGTCTTAGATTTTCAGAACCAGCTTCGTTTAGCTCAAACCAATGCTACTACTAATTCAGCATGTGCCAGTAATCAATTTGGTACTACCTGGCAGGTTTATTTCTCAAATGATCTTATTACGACTAACTTAAATTGCCAGTTGTTACCTTCTCCGCTTTCCTTTCCCCTCCCCTCTCCTACGCCTGCTCTGACTACCAAAAAAACCTTTAAATTAGGGGCAAATATTACAATACAATCCATAACCGGAGAATGTGGTATGGTTTCCAGCTGTTCATACTGTCCCAGTGCTCCGCCGCTTACTGCATTTGCCGTAAGATTTGATCCTCTTACTGGTAAGATAAATATTGGAGACGATGCGCGATGTACTTCACTCACCATTACGCTGCGGAATACCAAAACCACAAATACAAAATCTTTAATTATTGAACAGGGAGGCAAGATTTATGTCCAATGATCAGCTAGGTCAAAGTATTCTGGAAGTGGTAGTGGCAGCCACCGTGGGCATTTTAGTGGTGGCGGCTTTAGTTTTTGCCACGCTGTTTTCTTTAAGGGATGCTAATTTCGCTAAAGCTTCAGCCCAAGCCACTAAATTAGCTCAGGAAGGAATGGAAATGGTTAGAACAAGCAGGGATAGAGATGGAAGAATTGGAAATTTAACAGGCACTGCTAATTGTCCTGTATCCGGTAATCCTGTTTGTTCATGGAATGGGGATGCTTCTTGTAGCTCCATCTGGAGTTGCCAATTATATAATTCTTATGGTAGCGGAGGAAATGCCTATTTTAGGTTTAATTCTAGTGCTTCTGTTAATTTAGACTATTTAACTACGCGTTCGGATATGCCAAGTAGTGCTGAAGACCTTCTTAATGGTAAATTTAAAAGGGTGATCATTCTATCAGATGATTCCACAAGTTATGCGACCCAAAAAACAATTACCGTTATTGTTCAGTGGAGCGATACAACCGGAATACATGAATCAAGATTGATAACAATATTAAGAAAGCTTTGAAGATAATGGTTCAATGTAAATTATTTATGGATCCCGACATTCGTCGGGATGACAAGGAAGATGGTTTCACCCTGGTGGAGGTTTTGGTAGCTATTGCTATAGTTTCTGTTATCGGGGTAATAATTGTGGCAATTTTTGCCAGCACTTTGCGTGGCAGCAATAAAGCACAGATATTGGCAGTTATTAAACAAAATGGGCAGGCGGTACTGGAGGGTTTGGATAAAAGCATTAGAGGTTCTGATAATGTGGTATGTCCAAGCGCAGCCGGATCATCTGATACTTTAGTCATTGTGAAGGATGGTTGCTACACCAGGTATCGATTTGTTGCTCCCAGTCCCAGCCCAAACCCGGTTCAAAATGGTCAGATTCAGGTTGATTATCCTCAGCCTAATCCGTCCGCTCCTTGCATGATGAATTCTCCGGCGCCTTCACCGATGGATGTTGGGTCGTTTGTTAGTACTGTCTGTACAGACCCCATGCCTAGCCCAAATTCTTTAACTGATACCAATACTCAGTTAGGTGTGTCGGTGGATAGATTAGCAGGTAGCAGCGGTTTATTTACCAGAAGTATTCAGTCGGGATCTAAAGATGGTGTGAGCATATCGTTTATTATGAATCCGGGCGTGGCCGTGCCTCCGTCTTTGTCCGGTCAGATTGATTCGGTAATTTTCCAAACTACTATTCAACTAAGATGAACTACGGTTATAATGGATATATGAAGGATCAAAAAGGCCAAATTATTCTGCTGCTGATTTTGGTCATGACGGTCGCTTTGGCTATCGGTTTATCAGTGATCCAGCGTTCTCTTTCGGATATCTCCACGGCTTCCAAAGTGGAGCAGTCTTCCAGAGCTTATTCTGCGGCAGAAGCAGGAATTGAAAAGGCTTTGGGAACTGGCTCTACGGCACCGTTTTCTTTGCCAAATAATTCACAAGTTACTGCCACTGATACAGGTTTAATCCCCGCGGTCCCCTCCTCCGGCCAGCAAGATCCTTTTGAGTTTCCTCCTTTGGCAAAGGAGGAAACTGCCCATGTTTGGCTGGCTGATCTGAATGATTCCACCCATAATCCTCCAGCACAGTTTTACAGACAAAGCAGTATAAATGTGTATTGGGGAGATGCGGCGGCCGCCATCAAAGGAGACAAGTCTGCTTTGGAATTAACAGTGGTTTATTATGATCCTTCAAGTACCACTTATAAAAATTCAAAAATTTTTTTGGAGAGTGATACAGGAAGAGTTGCCTCTAATAGTTTTACTGATAATAGTGCTAATTGCACTAATAGTATTCCTTTAATATATGCTGATGGTAGCTCCAGCCCTTATACTTATGCATGTCAAAGAAATATTTCCTTTGCTTCCTTGCAACCTCCTATACCGGTTAATGCTCAACTGATGTTAATCCGGGCGAGACTGCTTTATAACAGTACTTTCCAGCCTTTTGCGGTTCAGGCTATAACTTGCCCTGTCGGCACTGCTGATTGCCGGGATTACTCTATTCCTCCTCAAGCCAGATCCCTGACTGCTATCGGGACTTCCGGGACTACCCAAAGGAAAGTTAAGCTGTTTCAGGTACAAAAGGTAGTTCCCCCTTATTTTGACTATGCCATCTTTTCCTCAGGGGCGATAAGTAAATGAAGAAAAAAGAAGGCGGATTTTCTTTGATTGAATCGTTATTGGCTATCGTGGTAATTGGTTCGGCGGTTTTTTTATTGGCCAATATCCCCAACGCTTTGGTGCTGGTGGGTAAAAGTCAGCATATGAGTTTAGCCAGGGAAATAGCGGTCAAGCAAATTGAGGACAAGAGAACGGTTAAATATATCAACATACCGCTCGGCAGTACCCCGATTGCTGATTCGCGATTAAGTTCGTTACCTCAAGGAAGCGGAACGGTAGTGGTGGGAATAGAAACATCGCCGGGAGTATGGGCAAATTGCGAGACTTCTGTTTGTACAAACGGAGAGTCTATTAAGCAAGTCACAGTTACGGTTAACTGGCAGGATAATAATAAACCCCAAACCTTAACATTAAAAACCATGATTGGAGAAGGAGGGATAAACCAATAAAATATCAAATATCAAATATCAAATATCAAAAAGGACTAACCTTTATAGAAGTCTTGGTGGCCTTGGGGATAGCTGTAACGGCAAGTATACTGCTGGTGGTAATTATCACAAACAGCGCCGGGATATTTTATCAGCAGTCTTCCCAGATTCAGGAAGGTTTAAATATTAATGATGCTCTGGCAGCGATCCGCAACAACGTTAAGTTGGCAAGCTCAGTGGCTGCCTCCTATACAAGTGGTTCAACGACTTATACCACCAGCGCCAGCCAACTGGTTTTGAAGGTATCCTCGATAGATTCCTCCGGTAATATAATTGCCAATGCTTATGATTTTATGGTTATTTATACTGACCAAAAGATTTTGCATTACAAGGTTTTTCCGAATTCTTCAAGTTTCAGGAAATCAGCAGATAGGATTTTTTCCAATAGTGTTGACAGTTTGAGTTTTCAGTATCTTAACTCGGCTATTCCGCCGGTCGAGGTCTCTCCTACTCAGGCGGTAAAAATCAGGACGACTTTAATATTGAAGCAGAAAAATGGCATAAACACTGAAACCAATACTGCAGTATCGGAGGTAAATTTGAGGAATGATTAATTTTTCTGGCTATCTAAAGGATCAGTCTGGGCAGATTTTAATTCTGACCTTTGCGGCTTTGGGAATTGCGCTTTTTACAGTGCTGTTTGTTATTGCCGGCTCCCAAGTTTATTTCCAAAATGCCCAGTATTCTTACCGGTCCGAGTCAGCCATGGCAATAGCTGAGGCCGGAGTTGACAAGGCTTTGGCTTCTTTAAATAAGACCGGCGGCAGTTATAACGGTGAAGCTGAAACTAGTTTTGGTGAGGGATCGTATTCTGTAATAGTGACTGATAAAGATGCAGCCACTAAAATTTTGCAGGTCACCGGTTATATTCCCAATAAAGCCAACCCTAAAGTAAAACGGACAATTACCATACAAGCTTCAAAAGGCGAAGGTCTTTCCTTTAATTATGGCATGCAAATTGGCAATGGGGGTTTGCAGATGGGAAATACCAATACTATCAAGGGTTCTATTTACTCAAACGGCAATATCTTAGGAGGAGATGGTAATACATTTACCGGTGATGTTTATATAGCCGGAGCTAGCCAACCAACTGCTGATCAGCAAAGTGATTGTATTGATGCAAATTGTCAGGATTATATCTTTGGGAAAAATGTAGGAGGAGAAAATCGTCAGGACGTGGCTCAGAGCTTTAGGCCTTTTGTTGATGGGATATTAAATAAAGTTTCCTTAAAGCTTAAAAAGGTTGGAACACCAGCTAATCCCACGGTCAGGATTATGGCTGATTCCAGCGGTAAGCCAAACAAAAATACAATTTTAGCAACTGGGACGTTATCAGCTAATTTAGTAACAAATCAATATAGTTTTGTAGATGTAACATTCAGCACGTCACCTAATTTAAACAATGGTACTCCCTATTGGATTATGATTCATTCTCAATCATTAGATAACTCAAACTATTGGGTTTGGTCGCTTGATTTAGCTGGAAGCTACACTCAAGGCGCTGCCAAGTGGTCTGCCAGCTGGCAGGCGGGTAGCCCGGTTTGGACTGGCATTTCCGGGGATCTGGGGTTCCAGACTTACATGGGAGGTGCACCGACATCACTAAATTTAACTAATGGCTCAGCGGTTAATGGTAGTGTCCATGCCAATACCGTTACCGGCAATATGACTATTTCCAAGGATGCTTATTATCAAACCCTGGGTCCTTCTGTCACGGTTTCCGGTACTAAATATCCGGGATCTACCGATCCTGCTCCGGCTGTTTTCCCTATTTCTGATGCCAACATTACTGATTGGAAAAACCAGGCTGCTGCAGCCGGGATTACAAACGGAAATGTTTCAGGCTGCCCGTCAACTCTTGGCCCGGGTGAGATAAACGGTAATGTATCTTTGGGAAACAGCTGTAACATTAAAGTCTTTTCCCCTGTTTGGATTACAGGGGCCTTAAATGTGGGTAACAGTACTAGGTTTATGCTTGATTCAAGCTTTGGAGCAGGTTCAGGCATGATTATTGTAGACGGAAAAACAATTTTAGGTAATTCAGTTGATTTTGCAGGATCGGGAACCTCCGGTAGTTACCTAATGTTGCTTTCTACCTATAACTCGGTTTTAAATGGCGGAGTAGAAGCGATTGATAGTGGTAATTCTTCTTTCAGCGGAATTATCTATGCCCCTTATGGAAAGGTGGAATTGGCAAATGGTTCGAGCTTTAATGAACTGACAGCTTGGGAGATTGATTTGGGTAATGTTTCTACGCTTACTTACCAATCAGGCCTTGCTTCGACATTTTTCTCATCAGGGCCGGCCGGCTCATTCTCCTTGGTTAAGGGAACATACCAGGTAAGATAGGGTTTAGGGTATAGCGTTTAGGGTATAGCGTTTAGGGTATAGTTTGTTTTAGAATAATTTTAGGCTAGTTACTAGATCCTGCTCGTATGGCAAAAATTACTGTTGGTTTAGATATCGGTTTTTCCGCTATTAAAGTAGTAGCGTTATCGAAAGAAAAAGAACAATTCAGGCTGGTTTCATTGGGGTCTATTCCCACCCCGCAGCCAGGTATGGCGTCTGATACGGAGGAAGATTTGGAAAACTTGGCAAATGCCATCAAAAAGCTTTTTGCTGCCACCCGGATTGATCAAAGAGATGTGATAGTAGCACTTCCCGAATCAAGAGTTTTTACCAGGATAATTGATGATTTGCCATACCTTTCAGATAATGAGCTTTCTTCAGCCATCCGCTATGCGGCAGAAGAATTTATTCCGATGCCGCTTTCGGATGTTAACTTGAACTGGCAGATCCTAATAAGATCAGCAGCAAATGATAAAAATGCCAGAACAGTAGTTTTAGTGATAGCTTCTCCTAGAAATGTGGTGGCCAAATATTTGAAGGTGTTGGATATGGCCGGACTACGCCCCAAGGCGTTGGAAACAGAGACAATAGCCGTAACCAGGTCTTTGGTTGGAAATAACCCTTTCTCCCCCAGTACCCTAATTATGCAGTTTGGGGCTACGACAACGGATTTTGCGGCAGTATCCAAAGGGTTGATTTGGTTTACCCGCTCGATTTCCAGCGGTGGCATGGCTCTAACCCGGTCTATTGCCCAGCGTTTTAATTTTGAGCTTAATCAGGCGGAACAATATAAAAGAATTTATGGTTTGATGGAAGACCAGCTAGAAGGAAAAGTAGTTGAGGCTTTAAAACCGATTGTTAATATTATTGCAGGTGAAGCCAGGAGGGTTATCCAGGCTTTCGAGACAAAATATCCTTCAAACCCTATCAAGAGGGTGGTTGTTTCAGGCG
Organism: bacterium; assembly: GCA_021786105.1. Classification (GTDB taxonomy): domain Bacteria; phylum Patescibacteriota; class Microgenomatia; order Daviesbacterales; family UBA10151; genus UBA10151. Next base: position 12,374 of record JAJYNW010000021.1, on the reverse strand, counting down.
GTGGGGCAAAGATGCCGGGAATGGTAATTTATCTGGCAGGCGTTTTAGGGTTAGAGGTTCAGGAAGCTGATCCTTGGTATTCAATCATGAAAGATAAAAACTCGGCTTCGAAGCTGGCTCAAGACGCACCCTCTTATTCGGTGGCAGTTGGACTGGCTTTGAGAGAGGATTGATTATGGCTAAGATTTCTATTAACTTACTGCCGCCTGAGATCATAGCGCAGGAGTTAAAAAAAACCAGATTCTATAAAATCCAGTTTGTCGGCATAGGTATTATTCTGGTAATGGTTTTTTTAACGTCATTAACTCTCGCTTTAAGGATTTTGCAAAGCCGCAACATTGAAGTTGTTCAGGCGAAACTGAGCGAAGGGGAACAAAGGGTCGCGGATCTTAGAGACACCCAAGCCTCACTACTGCTTTTAAAAGATAGATTAACGGTGATTACCCAATATCTGGGAGTGCCGTCGAAACAATCCTCTCTGTATAAATTGATTGATAAAATAATACCTCCGTCTGTTATGGTTACTGCGGTTTCCGTCAATAAAACAGGTGATATAACGTTTTCTGCCTTGGTGCCTGATCCCGTAAATTTGGATACTTTGTTAGATAATCTTACTAATAAGGATGATAACGAGGACAAGCTTGGGCAAGTTTCAATAGAAAGCTTGAGCCGGGGCCGAGATGGGATTTATAGGATGAGTCTAAAGGTGGCATCCAAATAATGAAAAAGGATGAATTGTTAAAATTCTATTTCAAATACAGGTTCTACATTTTTCCCACAATAGTTGCTCTTTCTAGTTTGTTTTTAATTGTCTTTGCTATTTATCCACAGACAATGAAATTAATTAGTAATCAGCAAACTATGGGCGATCTTGTTAAAAGATCAGAGTTTTTGGAAACTAAGGTGTCTGCTTTGGAAGGTTACAACGGGGAAGATTTATCCCAAAAAGCTAAATATGCTTTGGCAGCTTTACCTGCAGATAAAGATTTTTTAAATATTTTGGGGGTGCTGCAAAAATTAGTTACAGAATCAGGGTTTACTGTTAGTTCAATTTCTTTGGGTACTACCTCAACCAAGATGGGTTCTGTTAATAGTTTTCCGGTTAAACTAGAGGTAAAAGGTGCTAAAGTTTTATTCCAAACTTTGCTGGATAATTTGGAAAGCTCTCCCCGTCTTGTTAGGGTAAGCAGTATTGAGGTTCTGTCGGGTCAAACAGCCCAGTCTATTAGTGCACTGCTGTCGATCGAAGTCTTATACTCGCAGTTGTCTCAAAGCCAAGGGTCGATAGACGCTCCGGTACCTGAACTCAGTGAGAAAGACCAGGAAATGATTATTGCTCTGATGAAGAATGCTGAGACAAGCCCCTCTTCTGATTCTGTGGGATCATCTCCGAGGGGTAAAGCTAATCCTTTTGAATAATTTTGAGTCAATCTAAAATAATCTTCCTAAAAATTACATCATATTGGACGGCCGTCCAATAGTTTGTTACCAATTTGGCATCGTCTGATTCAATTACAGCAATCCAATCTTCTATTCGTAATCCAGACACTTTGCTGCCATCTTCTAAATCCCCATTCTTTTAATCTCCTTCTAAAAAGATTTCTGATTACTCTTTTTTGTTCCGGAATATCAAAAATCACAATGCGATATTTTCCGTCCCATTCCTCTTCAGGGTTGATACCAAGCGCCTCCCTTCCCATATCCGTAAGTCTTAGAATTACCTGATCAGTGTTTGCAGTATCTTTTAAAACTAACCCTCTTTCTCTCAGTCTTTTAATAGCTTGAGATAATTCTGATTTGTCTGAAGGAAATTTCCATCCGTTACCATAAGCATAGTATCCGGGATTAAAAAGGAAATCTTCCAATCTGACGTAACCATCAATGGTTTTTTCTAGGGCTAAGAGAATAAAGTAGCTTAAAGAGTTCTTCTTAACCCACATGAACTAATATTATCATAAATCACAAACTAATATACGGCCGCACTAAAGTTTGTGATTGTGTGCTTGAAGTTCATAGATAAATCGGGAAAGAGACCTCATCATAAGAGCCATGTGAATTTTGCCGCCGATCCAATTAGGTGACCAAAGTGGGCCGAGCCGGTCTATATCCGTCCACCAGATTTGGGCTGTTTTATCTATTAACAGATTATTTGAATATTTGAAATCATATTGCCGTAAAATATTTCTTGTTCCGCCATGCAAATCTGGGGTCATTCCAGTTTCCTTGTACATTTGTTCTACGCAATCTCCAAATTCGATTAAGCCTTCAACTACTGTCCTGTTATGCACTAATTCATCCCATGACAAAACTCGTAATGGTCTTCCAATAATCCTTTTCTGTACAATCAGCAAGGTGTTTGTTAATCCATCTTCACTACATTCAATGAAAGTAGTAGATGGGATAAATGGATTTAAATAGCGGTCAAGCAGCGAGAAGTCTTGAGTAAGTCTTTCCTTCCAATCCCCCTTTTTCCAGAACGGCTTTATTTTTTTTATGACCCAATTGTCATCCAAACCGTAAATATCACTATGTAATCCTTCTTCAATTTTGCCGTCTGGTACATGGTAAAATGGAAGACAATCTTTTCTAATTGTTTCTGACATGGTTGCGGAGCAGATCCGGTCTTACTTTCTTAGTTTTTTCCAAAGATTTTTGTGCTCGCCATTTTTTAATTTCGCCATGATTTCCGGAAAGTAAAATTTCCGGCACTTTCTCCCCTTCAAACTCCTCTGGTCTGGTATAGTGCGGGTATTCCAGTTGACCTGAAGTGGTCGGGGAAAAGCTTTCTTCTGCGGTTGCCTCCTCTTTCTCTAAAACTCCGGGAATCAGCCTGGTAATAGAATCAGCTATTACCATAGCGGGAATTTCTCCGCCGGTTAATACATAATCCCCAATGGAGATTTCCTCATCCACATATTTATCAATAAATCTTTGATCAACTCCTTCGTAGTGACCACAGACGACGATCAGGTGATCCAGCTGAGAAAATTCTTGTGCTTTTGCTTGTTGGTATGGTCTACCTGATGCAGAAGTTAGGATAACATAATTTTGGACGGTCGCATCAAAGTTTGTGATAAAGGTAATAGCTTTGGCAAGGATGTCAGCGCGTAAAACCATCCCTACTCCACCACCATAAGGCCGGTCGTCAACTATTTTGTGTCTGCCTTCACCGAAATCTCGCAGATTAACTAATTCAAATTCCACTAACCCTTTCTTTTGCGCGCGCTTTAAAATTGAGGAATTAAGAATAGGTTCAAAGACTTCCGGGAAGAGAGTAATAATGGAGATGCGCATAGAGTCTAGTTATTAGAGTCTAGATACTAGGAAGCTGATTCTTCGCTAGACTCTTGACTCTCAGATTTTGATTCTCCTTGAGGTTCTGTCAGTTGTAAATTTATTCTGACGTTTTCTGCAATAGCTCTGACAGTTAGAAGTCTTCTGATGGCTCTGATTGTTTGTCCGCTTTTGCCAATAATTAGCCCCATGTCAGAAGGGTCAACCGTTAAGTTGAGGGTAATGCCGCCATCTACTTTTTGCTCGTCAATTACCACAGCATCTGGTTTAGTGACTAAACTGGTAACTATAAAGCTTAAAAGGTCTTTCATTTATTTTCTTCTTGGTTAGATTCCGACTTTTCTGGTTCTGTTGATTCTTGAGTTTCAGGTTTTGCTTCAGTTTCTTCTGCTGGCGTTTCAGTTGCTTCTGATTCACTTGGTTTTGCTGTTTCTTCTACAGGTGCTTCAGGAGTTGGTTGTTTCTCTGGTGCGGCTTCTTCAGTCGGTGCTTTCTTTGCTGGCTCTTCTGCTTTTGGTTGTTCGTTTTCCACTGTCCCTTGTTTGCCAGCTTTCTTTGGTTTTCTGGGCAGTCTTTGAGGAGCTTTGCCAATTATGCGTAAAAATCCGGTGGAAGGTTGGGCGCCTTGTTTGGTCCAGTAGTCAATTCTGTCTTGTTTTAGTTTGATGTCTTTTGGTTCTGTCAAAGGGTTGTAGGTACCTAGCAGTTCGATGTAAGCTCCGGTTCTTTTAGAGCGTTCGTCAACCACCACCACCCGGTAGAATGGTTTCTTTTTAGTGCCGATTCTCATTAAACGAATTTTTAGCATGGGGATAAGTATATACGAAAGCTGAAGCTAGCGCAAGAAGGGTTTAAGTGAGCTTTTCCAGGGCCGATTTTGCAGCTTGTTCTTCGGCTACTTGCTTGCTGTTACCTGAACCCCGGCCCATTTCCTTCCCGCCAATATATACGGCTACAGTAAACTGTTTGGCGTGATCCGGTCCTCTGGTTTCCATAATTTTATAATGTGGTGATTCCTTAAGTCTTTGCTGCACTACTTCTTGCAGACTGGATTTTGCATCTTTTGGCGGGCCCATTTTTAGTTCTTTCTCAAAAAGAGGCAGTAATGTTTGGCTGACAACATTTTTGGTTACCTCTAAGCCTTGATCTAAGAATATGCTTCCTATCAGTGCTTCGTAAGTATTGGCCAAAAGCTGGGGGTTGTTTCTTCCTCCGGAAAGTTCCTCTCCTTTGGAGAGTTTTAAATATTTTCCTAACTCAAGCTTTTTGGCTGCTTCTGCTAAGGATTTAGTTTTTACTATATGAGCCCGGAGGTTTGTTAGATCACCTTCAGAATCCGTCGTTCTTAGCGTATAAAGGTAATAAGAGATGATCAAAGACAAGACTGAATCGCCTAAGAATTCTAAGCGCTCATTGGACAGCATATTAATTTTTACCTCGTTTAAGTAAGAGCGGTGCAAGAAGGCTTGCTGTAGAAGTTTTGGATCCTTGAATGTTATATTTAGCTGATTGAGGAGGTCTGAAAGATCATTATCTGTCATTCTTCTAATAAATTATCCTCGACTAAGACAATTAAATCATCAATTCTTTTTAAGTCTTCTGTTTCCACATCATCAAAAGTGACATTAAATTTTTGGGATAAATCAGCCAACAGGTCGTTTAGCTCAATCGGGCCTAAATTTAGCTCCTCTCGTAAAAGTGCATGCCTGTCTACGTCTTCCGGTGAAAGGCCTAAGTGTTCGGCTATTGCTTTAATAATTTGTTGTTCGATGTCCATTGTAGTTAGATTTTAATTTTCTTTATTTCAATCAATTTTCCCAAAGCGCCATTAATAAAACTTGCTGATGAATCAGAACCATACTCTTTGCCTAACTCTACCGCTTCATCAATAACCACTTTCGGGGGAACCCCTTTATCTATTATTAACTCAAAAACTGCAAGACGCAAGATGGATAAATCAATTTTATTAATTTCTGAGATTGGGCGATCAGGAGCAGATTGGGCAATCAGTTCGTCAATTTCCGGAAGTTTAGCAATTATTGGTTGGATTTTGGAACTGCCTTTTTTTTCAGGTCTGAATTGCCAGGAAAATAAGTCTTGCATGAGCTTTGTTCTGTTGAGGTGTCTTGGGTCAGACTTTTTCTTCATGCGCGGGTAACTTGAACTTTTTCTTTGGTAACCGCTTTCCCTCCGTAAAATCCGCATTCCCTGCAAACGGTATGAGGTATAGTTAATTTGCCACAGTTTTTGCAGGTTACCGAACTTACTGCTAAGTTAATAGCCGCTCTTCTGGTTCTTTTCCTTGCTTTAGAATGTCTTCTTTTTGGTTCTCCAGCCATAGTTTTCTCCTTAATCCGGCATAACACCGGATGTGATGTCTTGTAATTTTGCCTTGAGAAGCGGGTATTTGTCAAGTGCAGGATCTTTGGCTAATAATTTTTCAGCTTCATGTTTAGTTTTTTCCAGTAAGGTTAAGTTGGAAAAAGAAGCAATTTTAAACTCAAATCGGCCTGATTGCGCCGTGCCGAAAATTTGGCCGGAGCCTCTGATTTTTAAATCAAGTTCAGCCAGTTTTAGCCCGTCAAAAGTGGTTTCTAAAAACTTGAGACGGTTCTGTTCATCACTTGATGAATTGGATGTATAGAGAAAACAGAAGGATTCTTTGGTGCCACGGCCCACTCTGCCCCGGAGCTGGTGCAGCTGAGCCAGACCAAACCGTTCCGCCCCTTCTATGATAATGATGGTGGCATTTGGATTGTCTACTCCTACTTCTACAACTGAGGTGGAGACTAAAATATCAGTTTGCCCGGAGCGGAAATTTTCAATAGTTTTAGCCTTTTCGCTTCCCTTCATTTTGCCATGCAAAAGGTCAAGTTGAAGATCAGGAAAAACCTTTTTGAGTTTATCAAATTCTACTTTGGCGGCTTTGACTGAAGTTAAAGTTTCCGAAGCTTCGATTAAAGGTGTAATGATGTAAACCTGGTCTCCTGCCCCAATTTTTTTTGCAATAAATTTATACGAATCTGCCCGTCTTTTTTCCGGTACTACATAAGTTCTTACCATTTGGCGGCCCTTGGGTAATTCGTCAATCACCGACATATCCAAATCACCGTATAAGGTTAAAGCTACGGTTCTGGGAATGGGGGTGGCAGTCATTGTTAAGAAATGTGGAATTTCGGCTTTGGAGCGAAGCAAGGTCCTTTGCCCGACACCAAAGCGCTGCTGTTCATCAACAATGATCAGTCCTACATTTGGTATGTTTAATTTTTCTGATAATAAAGCATGGGTTCCAACTATAATATTTGGGATTTTTCCATTGTCATTGCGAGCGACCGAAGGGAGCGTGGCAATCTTTCCATTTGAGTTGGAAGATTGCTTCGTCGCTACGTTCCTCGCAATGACAGAAGAGGTAAATTTTTTCGAACCGGTATAAATACCAACTTTAACTCCAAAAGGTGAAAGAAGTTTATTTAACGTGTCGTAATGCTGGAATGCCAAAATTTCAGTCGGAGCCATGAACAATGTCCGCAGATTATTTTTGCAAACCAAATAAGTAATAACTGCGGCAACAACTGTTTTCCCGGAACCGACTTCTCCCTGGACCAGACGGTTCATAGGTTGGTTCTCTTTTAAATCATCCAGGATATCTTTCAAAACTTTTTCCTGGGCAGAGGTTAATTTGAAAGGCAGCTTACTGATAAAATCCTTAATATCGCTTCGCTTAATCTTTAAGGGTTTAATAAGCGGTTTTTTACTCCATTCTGCCCTCGCTTTCTGGGTAGCCAAAGAAACATAAAATAGCTCATCAAAGCCCAATCTTTCCCTTGCTTTTTCTACCTCTTTCCAATCTTTTGGAAAATGGACTTGTTGGATGGCTTCGGTCAGAGGCAGCATTTTATCCCGGATTTGATCAGGGAGCGGGTCTTGTATTCCGGATAAAACTTGAGGTAAAAGTTTGTCTATTTTAGTCCGCAGCCATTTGGAAGATAGCCCTTCGGTTTCAGGATAAACAGGCACCAGTCTGCCGGTATGGAGACCGGGCGCTCCAGTGGGTTGGGGGGTTTGTAGATCAGCGGAGAGTTTTTCCCACTTGGGTGCAATTATTGAAAGTTTGTTTTTATACTTGCTGATTTTGCCGGAAAGCTGCAATCTGTCTCCTGTCTGGATTTGCTTGGTTAACCAGGAAGAATTAAACCAGGTCAATTCTATGGGTGAGGTGCCGTCATTAAAAACAGCTTTAGTAATAATTTTTCGGGATCTGGTAAAAATATTTTGAATAGACCAGATTTCCCCCTGCAAAGTGACAGTTTGTCCGATTTGGGCTTCCAGAGCCGAAGTGGTATTAGAAAAATCATCATAGCGGTACGGGAAATGATAAATTAAATCCTCAACGGTGTTTAAGTTAAGTCGGCCAAGCCGGTACAAAAGCGACGGCCCGATGCCGGTAATCTGTTTTAACGGAGTTCTCAAATCCATGAGGGAATTATACCAATTTACCGAAGATTAGTAAGAAGCGGTAAAAGGGAGAAAAGGATAATGGCGATGCCGGAAATTACCGATAAGATAATCCAGAAAATTTTGAATTTTTGTGAATACATCATGGTTAGCCTGTAAATATTCTAACTCTTGAAATGGAAAAAGAAAAGTATATACTTTTCTTTTGTTTGTAACTGCCTATGGAGACTGAATTAAAGACCAGATTATCCTCTATTGAGGGAAAAAGATTTAGTTTTCTATCTGATTCAGGGGTAGGAAAGGAAAGAACCTGGAAAAGATTTGCCTGGAAAGTCTTGGGTTATAGTACTGTTGCTGCTATTGGATTGATAGCTTTATCCTCACTGTAGAATTACCTTGCAGCCAATTTTTCGATCTCTTCCAAAGCAGTTTTTCTTTTGGGATCTTCAAAATATTTTCGGGCTGGTTCTAATTTTTGGATTAACCACTCAGCTACAGCCATTTTTAAATCCATTGGATGTAATTTTTTCTCCAAATAATCTTTTTCCAACTCTTTGTAAGAAGTATAAGTTATATCTCCACCAAATTTCTCTGGCCGTTTAATTTCCAGCTTAGAATCTGGATCATAAAAAATTAAATATTTGGTCCAATCTAAAATGGGGTTATAGGCTACTTCTCCTTCTGGAGCAAAGGCATTGTTAACTTTTCTCCTGATTTCCTCGGGACTATCATGGATAAAAACCGCACTATCTGGTTTTGATTTACTCATTTTCATTGCTTCGGCAACTTGATCTCTATCCCCTTCTGGAATAGGCCAGATAGATGGTTTTAATAACCCTTGCAGTAGGTGGTGATGAATAGCTATTGGTTTTGGGTAACCTACTTCTTTAGCTGTGTCTCGGGCAACAACATGAACATTTCTTTGGTCGGTACCGGCTTGCGCCAAATTAATACTCATAGTGAAAATATCAGCTGATTGCATGGCTGGGTAAATTAGCATGGCGGCATCGGAAATTTCTCCTTCTTTTCTACCCATAATAGTAGTAGATCGGAGCATGCGGGCCACGGTAGTGGCTTTGGAAACCTTTATAACTGTTGCCCAATATTTGTTGCCTAATTTATCGTAAAGTTCGCTACCTAAAACAAATTCAATCTTATTAGGATCAGCTCCTACGCAAATCGCTGCGGCTTTTAATCCTTCTTCAAAGTAATCCTTAGCCATTTTCTTTGCTGTTTCTAAGGTTCCATCCAATTTTTTATTAAGCCAGGTGTGCCAATCTGCCAAAAGAACGGTAGTTTCAACTCCTGCCTTCTGCAGATCTCTGATTTTTAGCATGGAGGCAAAACCGGTGCCTAAATGAACTTTTCCTGAGATTTCAAAGCCGATGTAATGATTAAGTGGCGTATTAGATTCGATTAAATGTTTTAACTCTTCTGGAGTTAAAACTTCCTCCAAATTCCTCGTTATTAAATTGAATTTTTCTTCATTAGTCATAAATTATTTATGATGTGTGATAATACTGTTATACTACACTAAATGGTAAAAACAGTAAATAAACTATCAGCTGCTTTAGTTGCAGCTTACGACCGGGCATCTATTCCGCATCATGACAGGACTATTTCCGTCAATCCGTTAGTTGCGGAATTGGCCACTTGGTATGAAAAATTCCGTACCGCCATGGATTATCACGAAGATGAGGTTATCTTGCGTACCACAATTGAAAGAATTCTAAAAAGGCGCTTAATTTTAGGCGGAAGTGGTAAATCAGTGGCTGCACCTTTAATTAGGGAATTAGTTTGGGCTCGTTATTTCCCCGATTCCACAATTGCCGAGTCTCAAATAACTCAAGTTTCAAACGAAATAGACTTGTATTTGAAGTTGGAAGAATTGGTAAATAAAAAACACCGGGTTAATAAAGGAAAAGTTGGCGAGTGGATTTTTAACTTATTATCTTCAGAAATTGAGCATATTCTAAAACCTACTGACCCCAAAGATATTATGAGTAATTTTATTTTTGGGGTTTTTAAAAGCAGAGTCACGATTACTGATGACACAGAACAAATAAAAGATTTACAAGTTTTTATTGCTGTCAGACGTGCTTACGCCAATGATGATTTAGCTTTGCTTCGTTATCACCTATTTAAACAATATTTTGAAAAAATGACCGAATCAAATGTGGAGAAAATTGCCGATCATTTTCCGGAGGCAACAAAACAAATAGAAGATCAATTTAAATATGCAGCAAGGGATAGAATTTATACTTACATAAAAAAACAGACTATCCCCTTTTTGATTTTGGATGATGTTCTAAGAAAATATCGAGGTAAGGCTTATTCAATAGCTTCAAATCAAGACTTAATTAATTCAGAAATCCTCTCAGCTTGCAATGCTCGCTATAAAGCAATTTCTGGGAAAGTAAGAAGGGCAATTGTTAGAAGCGTAATCTTTATATTCTTTACCAAAGCAATATTTGCCTTTTTTGTCGAAGGAACTTTTGAAAGAATTATCTATGGGAAAACGCTTTGGTCCTCAATTGCTTTAAATACTTTAACTCCACCAATTTTGATGATTATTGTGGGACTTTTAGTGCCCACCCCTTCCCGGGAGAATTCAATGAGAATTTTGAAAAAAATTGATACTATTTTGTATGATGATCCTCCTCTGCTTGACCCGCCTTTAATAGTTAAGAAAAAACCCAATAAAATCGATCCCCTACTTTGGCTTGTTTTTATTGTGATGTGGATCTTAACATTTGTTCTAAGTTTTGGGGCAATAATATTTATTTTGACAAAATTACACTTTAATCCAGTTTCTCAAGCGATATTTATGTTTTTCTTGGCAATTGTTTCCTTTATTGCTTACAGAATTAACAGAACTGCGAATATGTATATCTTAAAAGACAAAAAGGAAAATCTTGGCTCATTGTTCTTTGACTTTTTCTTTATGCCATTTATTCAAGTCGGCAGGAGATTAACCTTGGCTATTTCTTCTATTAACATTATTCTCTTTATTTTTGACTTTATTATCGAAACACCATTCAAAGGAATCTTTGCTTTCTTTGAACAATGGTTTCTTTTCCTCCGGACCCAACGAGAAAAATTGGATTAAATTAAACTGCAGCAAAACCCCGGACGTGAAGCATATCGTCGTTTTTAATATCCCGGACATCATCAATATTCAGTGTAACTAATGCAGCCGTTTTACCGGTTGCAGTGACAAATTCTACTTCAGCTGCTTTGCCGTTATTATAAACATTAACTACTGCGCCCATATCTCCAGCACGAAGGCCGTGTTCTTTAAGATCGTGGGTAAGAATTACTGTTTCTAAATCTTTGAACTTGTACATAATTATTTCCTTTCTCCAATTATACCGGATATGCTGTTACAAAACTAGGTTTGCTTTCTTTTGTTTTTGTAAACCAAACTGTTGCAATCGTGACTACTTTTCCACTCGGAGTCTTAATTTTCCCTTCAATAACATAATTGATACCATAGGTAAATTCTTTAGTGTTTTTAATTTTATTATTACCTGCTATTTTTAACAGCAATTTTTCTAACCGGCTTATATTTAATTTGTTAAATCCCAGTTTACGGAAGTATCTGGCTTTTGAGCTGCCTACTGGATGAGTTTCTGAAAGAAGATAATCAGTCAATTTCTCTTTAGAAACAATAGCGTTCTTGCCGTTTGGAAGCTCCATTTGATTTTATTATATCAGGGCAAAAGAAATGTTTTGAACAATGTTCCTATTCCTAAGAGCCCAGAGAGAAAAATTGGATTAATAGCAGATATTCTTATGCTTTTTGTAAAGATTGCCCAGGTAGTAAAGCTGCTCCGGCAGATTGAAACGCTTTTAACAAAGTTTCAGTTTTAGAATTCAGGAACTGAACTGTTTTGGGACTAAATTGTTCGGGTCTGCGGATAAATTTTACCCAAGGGCATTTCTTACCATTGCTATCTACTTGTTCGCCTCGCTCGCAGGAACCTGCTTTTTCACCCCACACGAGAGGATCCCCCGTATCCTTAATTGATTCTGCATACCATAGCTTAATTGCTTCTGGTGTGCTAGTTAAATCAATACTTACTTCTATCTCATTATCGAGTTCGTAAAAAACAGCGAAAAGTTGTACTGCGGGATCATTAGGATCAGTTTCAATAATTCCGATATAAGGATTAAATGCTTCCTGGGTAAGGTCTACAAATCCATATATAGAATCATTATTACCTGCTCGAAAGGACCTTGTTAACTTATCTGGGTGGATTCTATCAGGCTGCCCGTTAGTGCCAATTATCCGTCCAATTTCAATAATATTTTTCTCAAAAGGTAATCTACCAATATCATCAGATTCTTTATCAGGTAAAAGACTGCGTTGGTCGGTTGTAATTAAATCTTTATCCCCTTCAGCCATAATTTTAGAGATTTAAATTAATTATAGGTATAGAAACTTATAAAAGCAAACTAGGAATTTAAGCTTACTCATACATTTGTGGAAGAGTTAATTAAAATTCTCTGACCCACCTGCACTTATTCCAGGAAATTAACTAATTTGCATTTAAGGGGTAGCTTATGGGCAAAATTAATGGACAGGACCTCCTGTTGAGAGAAGGTGAACTGTCCATTAATAT
>JAJYNW010000022.1 GCA_021786105.1 bacterium | reverse complement strand
TTATGGTTCCACGGTAGGAACAAAAGAACTAGAAAAGGTGAAAGAATATGTCAGGAATCAAAAGGAACATCATGCAAAGGAAGAAAGGTAAAGAACCCGCGGACTTTTAGTCCGCGGAGTTTTCCGACTTCGCCGTTTCCGTAAGAACAAGCATAAATCATATATTGTCCGGAAGAAGATCCGATAAGTTTCGCATATGGACCGCCCACTGTATTAAAATAAAATCCGTTTAATAACCAGCTGAAAATATTTGCTACAAGAAAGGTTGGTAGTCTCATGCCTGCTTTGCCCATAGAGGCAAGCTGTTGTTCTGAATCACCATATCTTAGGAAATATCCGTCAGAATCACCCCGCGTATCTATTTCAACATCAATACAGCCACCTTTGGCTAGATTGTGTGAAATCTGGGTGATTTTTTCTGGTTTGTAGATACCGATAGAATCATAAATCTTGACTGGTAATACAGTTGCTAACCTTGCTAATCCTTCCGGCGTGTAAATTTCATCCGGCGTAAGAACCATGAATCTTCTTTTTTTGGCTCGGAAAGATTCAAGCTCTTTTATAGTTCTGTCACAGGAAGGCACTTCGTAGGTATGATCAACTGCACTTCCTATTGCCCTCCATATTTTTTGCCAAGTATAATCAATTAATTCTGGAGTATGCTTTTCAGCGGTTTTATATTCTTCTATAACAGGGGTTAAATAGGCTTCAAATTCTTCTCTTAATAATCTAGGTTTTTGACCTTCAGCTATGCGAACTCCCACAAAACTACTTATTTGTCGTTCTGGAATAGTTGCTTTGACTAATTCAGCAAAGCCCTCCTCAGAAGAGTAATGAGCGTCATTTTCAGACAACCTACCTTCTCTTTTGAGATAACGGGCGAATCTCGTTTTATATGGATCTAAACCCTCATTTTGTAGTGAGGTATCTAATAAAGCAACATCAATAGGCGTTGTTTTGCATTCCCAGCTCATATCAGATGATATTTTACTATTATTATGGGGCATAAGCAAACTCTGTTCAACCTTGAAAAAATATCAGTGGCAAGTTATGATCTAAAGATTATGTCAGGACATTCCAAGTGGTCGACAATTAAAAGACAAAAAGGGGTAGCGGATATCAAGCGTGGCCAAACCTTTACCAAACTTGCCAATGCTATTACTATTGCTGTTAAAATGGGCGGTTCCGGTGATCCGGAATCCAACCCCAGGCTCCGAGTGGCTGCAGATGCTGCCAGAGCAGTTAATATGCCTAAGGAAAATATCCAAAGGGCAATTGACAGAGGTTTAGGCAAGTTACCCGGTCAAACCCTGGAAGAAGTGCTTTACGAAGGTTTTGGTCCTTCGAAGGTGGCTTTTTTGGTGGAAGGGGTGACTGACAATAAAATGCGGACTTTGCAGGAAATAAAAAATATTTTTGAAAGGAATGGGGGAAGTCTGGCCGGACAGGGAAGCGTAGCATATATGTTTGATAGAAAGGGCGAAATCCGGGTCAAGAGCAAGGGAGGCGGTTTGGAAGATGAAATATTGGAGCTGATTGATTTAGGAGCGGAAGATGTGGAGGACTATAAGGAGGATAATATACAAAAGTATTTAGTATATACAGAAAGCTCAGAATTAAATACTATGGGTAATAAAATTACTCAGGCAGGGTATGGGGTAGAGTCTCAAGAGTTAGTGTTTAAACCGAATGTTTTAGTCGCAATTAATGATGCGGAATCAGCAAAAAAAGTATTGGATTTTGCGGCTAAACTGGAGGATTCGGATGATGTGCAAAAGGTTTATGCGAATTTTGACATTCCAGAGGAGCTTATTTAATTATCATTCTGAGTGATTAGCGAAGAATCTCTTGCGAATGCAAGTTACATTAATGTATCTGATATAAAGTTAGAGATCATTCACTTCGTTCAGGATGGCAAAAGAAACTATGATAATTTTGGGGATTGATCCTGGAACTGCTACCACAGGTTTCGGGGTGATAAAAGTGCCGGATGATATATTGGGCCGGGAATTTAAATATGATATCGAGCTGATTACCTACGGCAATATCAGTACCCCTAAAGATAGGTTAATGCAGGACCGCCTGCAGATGATCCATAGCGAACTTTCCGAAGTGATTAAAAAATACCAACCCGACCAAATGGCGTGCGAGATGCTTTTTTTCGGAGCTAACACCAGAACTGCTATTATGGTAGGACAGGCAAGGGGAGTAATTATGCTGACTGCGGCCCAACGTAAAATCCCGTTTCACGATTATACTGGTCTACAAGTGAAGCTGATGGTAGCAGGTTCGGGTCGAGCTGATAAAAATCAGGTACACGAAGGAGTTAGGAAGTTTTTGGGGACGAACGGGCGGAAGAGAAATAAGCTTAAGGCGAATTGGAAAGGCGGGCATTTGGATGACGCCACGGATGCTTTGGCCATCGCAATTTGCCATGTATTAAAATTGGTGGCAAAGTGACGAACGCAGTGAGTCATCCCGATGAAAATCGGGATCATAAAATATTTATATAGATTCCTGCTTTTGCAGGAATGATACTGGCAAGGGGAGGAGAGAAGTATGAATCTGGTTCTCAACAAAAGACAAAAAATAATTATCAGCTCAGCTTTATTAACTATAGGACTACTTTCGACACAACTGGTAGATTTTAATCTCAGATTTCGTTTCCTGGGAGGATTGGCAGTTTTAGCATATAGCCTCTCTTTATGGTCCCTCTGGGATGGGTTAAATGTTATCAAGGCTTTAATTCTGATGATTCTGCCAACTTTTTTTACAGTGGCTGTTGCCAGTTTTTATTTCTTGCTGCCTATTAGATGGTTAACCAGGCTGCCAGTGGCTTTTATATTCGGTTTAACTTTCTATTTATTATTGTTGGCGCAGAATGTCTTTAATGTAGCCAGTATCAGGACTATTCCTTTGTATCGGGCAGCGTCAACGGCCGGTTTCCTTTTCACACTGCTTGCAGCTTTCTGTTTATACCATGTTACCTTCGCTTTTAATTTATTGTTTCTTTGGAATGGAGTAGTAGTTTTCCTGATTAGCTTTCCGCTGATTCTGCAGGTGCTTTGGTCGATTCAGATGGAGGATAAGATTAAGACAGTTACTTTGGTGCAAAGCTTTGTTTTGAGCCTAATTTTAGGAGAGCTGGCTTTAGGCTTTTCGTTCTGGCCTTTTTCTAAAACTTCAGTTATGTGGGCGTTGTCTTTATCATCAGCTATGTACGTGCTTTTGGGCTTAATTACTGAAGGACTGAGAGGTAGGTTAAACAAGAGGTTAGTGTGGGAATATGTGGGGATTGGGGTAATAGTGCTTTTGGTGGGTTTCTTCACAACGCCCTGGAGCGGATAGAAGAGTAAAATTTAAAGATTTGAAGCTAATGTCTTAAAATTATATTGCTATAACGATCTAAAGTGGGGAAGAGAGACAGTATTATACGGATGTAAACTTAAGATTAAGAAAACCGCGGCTTTTCAAGCCGTGGAAGTTTATAAAGGGGAAGCGTGAAAAATTAGGATAAATATCGTGAAAAGTCTAATTGATATAGTTTGATATAGTCAACAGGCACGAAAGTTAAAAACTATAGGGCCTAACTGAAGTTAGACCTCGATAACTACATTGCTATTGTGATCGTTGCCACAATAAGCGAAGCTTGCGATCCTTCGTATCTTAGTACTCCGTACTTTAAGGGTCTTCCTTGCTACTCCGAGAGAATTTGGCTTATTCTTTTCTGGCATGCTTTGTGGATAAGTGCTAAATACAGTGCTGAAGTTTTAGAGGGACCCTTCTATACTAGGAATCCTGATGAAGATGAATAAACGGTAAGAATGAAGAGTTAGAAATACACTACACTTCTTGTTGTCCTTGCTTTTTTATTCCTTTTTAAATCTTCCCTATATTATCATGTCGTACAATGTATCTTATCCGACGTCAAGGAAGGGTTTTCCGGAGGAGAGGCCTTTGGGATTAGATCTGGTAAATTAATGTACAAGTAACTGAGTTTTAATAAAGTTTTATTTGAACTTATTTATGTTTATTTCCTACCGGAATTTTTTGTATTTTTGCTGCTGATTTTTAAAATATGCCATCTTTACCTTTAGGGCTTCCTATAGCCCTAAACCTTAGATGACCTATCCTGCGTCTCTCCCCTTAATCAGCCGTTTTTGTGGCCTTCTAGGGCTTCGCGTTCAGCAGGCTCGGAAGTGTTAAAAACAAGCAATTTTTGGAGCTGGTATCTTAAGTAGCTTACTAAGATGCAAACTTTTTTGAGTTTATTTTTTAAAATATTTTTTTTAATAAGTTTAAGTAAGTATTTAACCAGTGCCTAAGCTTCCAAAAGCCTGTTTATTTAACGGCCGGTAATCTGTAATCTCCTGACATACTTCCAGGCCAGTTATATTATTCCTGATTGCTTTGTTACGATATCCGCAATATTTCACACCTCGTTTTGCTTTAAATTGATTTAATTAAATAAGTTTTTCGTTGTCGTACAATATTTTGAGATTAACTATTGTTCTCCTTGCTTTTTTCCAGCTCTATAGCCATAATTAAGATGATTTAGTTTATAATTCAGATGGCAGGACAGATACCAGAACAAGAAAAATCCCCTACTCCAGATGCTTTTGCCAAAAGAAAAGAAGCTTTATTTCGTGTACTTACTGATATTGAACTTCGAGCAAGTATGCCTGATTCACATTTGGAGAAAGAGTGGCTAGACGAACCAGTGCACCGTTTTGATCAAGCAGTGGCCAGAGGGCAAAGATGGGGGCAAAGAAGCGCTTTTGTTATCCAATTTTCGCAAGTTAATATTGATTACAATAGAAGATTTGTGGATACCTATTTTAGAAAATTAGGAGCTCATGTTACGACTCCTGACGGAGGAAGGTTGGCGGTAACCGGCGGATCGTTGCCAACAATCGCTGCATCGCAAAATTTACCACATATGGAGATAGATGTTTTGAGTGGTGACCGAATGAATAAAATCCCTTCTGGTTCATTATTGGTCAAAAGTACAAGTGACAGGGAATATTTGATAGTAGAGACTGATATTGAAGGAGTAAGGATAATAATGAATGGATCGGCTGTAGACGATCCACACTCTAATGTTCTTTTAGTTAGTCCATCGTTTATAGTCAGAATTGATGATGCACCTACTTTGAAAATTAAATTACCGGAAGATGAAAAGGCGGAGAAAGAAGTGATGAGGCGGACTTGGCGGGAAGTTCATGGACGAGAGTCTGGTGTAAATAAAGCTGGTATTACTGAACACGATAGAGAAACTTGGTATCCAAAACTGCTAAAAGGTACAGAGGAAGAAGCGCGTGTGGCCGAAGCGGGGTTGGCTTGGGGTATGAAGGCCAAGAGCGCAGAAAAGATTAAGGTAACTCCGACCAGAATTAAAGAGAAGCCATTCTTAGAAAGTGAGCAGGATCGAATCGAAGCTTTGAGACAGGCTTTAAATATGGCTGTAGATAACTTGAAACGGAGTCGGAAAGGGCAAGGAGGCAGATCAGTGGTGGGGATGGCCAGCTATTCTCTAGCTATTATGACCGAGGTTTTAGGAATGACTGCAAAAGAGATTGCCAAGGATGGGGAGGCAATGTCTGATTTAGTAGAATATTTAGAAGAGGCGGCTTGCGCTGTTCCTGGTTCATATTCAGTGGGACACAGTTCGATTCTGGGGTCTCCTCTGCCCGGCGACCCTTTCACTGAAATTGCTAAGGAAATAAAGGAGACTTGGGAATTTCCGGAAAGTGATATGAGTAACTTTCCTTTGATGTATAAAAGGATTGATTGGCAGAAGCGATCACAAAGCACACGGAATAATTAATATTATGGAGGATATCAAGACTTTTTTCAAAAACAGAAAAAATTTAATCAGTGTTTTAGCGTTAGGTATATTAATTTTAGCCTTACCTCTAGGTATCAGTCTTTTACAAAGGCAGCAGATTATTAAATCCCGGGCGGCTGGTGTAGATCCTATTACTTTTGTAGCTGGAGCCAATGTTAAACAAAAAGGTAATGGAGCCTGGATAGCTACCAAATCCCAAAACGGAAAATATGCAGTATCTTTACAACTCACTTCCCCACTTGGTCCGCCGGTTGGAGCTGTCATTGAACCTCTTGGTACTTCTGAACCAACCGTCACCCCTACCCCGACAGCCACCCCAAGAGCTGCTTGTAATAATCCTTATATCTTTGGTTTTAATGGCCCGGTTACAGACAAAATCAAACAACTTTTTACCCACCCTTCGCTTCGTTTTATCCCCGTTGCCTGGAAGTCTATTCAGCCAAATCAGGGCGCTGCTTTTGATTTCACTTCAACTGATAAAGATATAAATGATGCAATTGCCGACGGACAAACTCCGGCGGTGAAGTTTTGTGACGGTGATTGTTTTCCGGATTGGGTTAGGCAGATGAGTGCTCCAATCGACAACTCTTATTGTTGCAGTTCCGAATACGTTTGCCGGGTTTTGAAAGATGATGCGGGAGTAGTGCAGGTATTTAAAGATGTGGTTTATGCAATGGTCAGTAGGTATAAGGATAAGGTAACCTATTGGGATTATGGTATTGAACCTAACTGCCGGGGTTATAATCCAGTTAGGTATACTGGTTGGCTAAAATATTTTAGCGAAGCAGTTCGTTCTGCAGAGCCTAGTGCTGTAGTTGTTGGCGGACACTTATCAGGCGCAAATACTAATTATCTGGTGGCAATGTACGGGCACGGCGCTCAGCCCTATTTTGATCGGTTGGCGCTTGATCCTTATGGGGAACCCTTCGATTATGCAGGGGTAGATAATATAAGGAATATAATGGTCAACCAAGGTGATGCCAATAAAAAGATCTGGTTGGGAGAATGGGGTTTGCCGACGAATAACGATGAAGCTAAGCAGGCGCGTTTAATCGGAGAAGGATTGGATTATCTGGCTTCAAAACCTTGGATTGAAGCGGCTTTTTACCATAACTTCGAGTGCGAGCTTTGGACGTCCAGTTGCAGTCCGGGAACGCCTGGTTATTTAGGCTTCAGTTTAGTGCGCAGTAATGGAACTGCCAAGCAGGCTTATGATGTTTTTCAAAGCAAATCTTCTTCTTGCCAGTGAGTGCTAACATTTTAGCTACAAACTGGGTAACTTCAGGATGAGTGGGGTTGACAAAGAATCCCAAATAGTTAAGTATTAGATATAGGCCCTTTTTATGATAGGAACAGAAGAATTTAAAACTTTCTTCAAAAACAGAAAAAACTTAATTAGTGTTCTTCTTTTGGGGATCCTAATTTTGGCACTGCCTTTAGGTATAAGGCAGCTGCAAATGCAGCAGATTATTAAATCCCGGGCTGCTACTGATCCGGTGGTATTTACCGGACCTAATGTTAAACAAAAAGGTAATGGTGTCTGGGTAGCCACCAAACCCAAGATTTCTCTTCAGATCACCTCCCCATTGGGACCACCGGTCGGAGCCTCTACCCAAACAGCCCAATCTAAAAATCCAATCATGAGCTTTCTATCTCAAGGTTTGGTAAAAACAGCTTATGCAGCTGCTTGTCCGTTTGGCGGAGAGGGAGATCCGGTGCCATGTACGGGAGCCGCTGATGGCAGTCTGCTGATTAATGGCTCTAACAGTAAATCGTGTACTACAACTCAAAATGGACAAAGTTGTACGGGTCATCAATATACTCAATGGTGCTACAACGACGAAGCAGGACAAGCTTATTGTAACTATATAACTGGTTGTTCAGATTTAAGTTGTAGCCAGGGGGCTACGACTCCCCCATCAGCTCAGGAATGTTCAGTTTCCTGGACGATTCCTAATAGCCCGGCAGCAGGTTCCAGTTTTAAAGTATCGGTTAAGGGTGAAAAAGATTACAATAACCAGTGGGATAATGTGAAGTGGAAGTTGGATGGTGGAGGTTGGAATTCTATTACAGATCCGGTTACTTCTGGTCCGACTTTTACTTTTACTGTGCCTGATGCTGGCGCTGCCGATTCACAACATACGCTAACTTTTGGTTCTGGTAACGGTGCGAGAACTTGTACTCCGAACGGGAGTTTTACTACTGGAGGCGGAGGAACTCCTGGTTCTTGTCCGGCAGATGGTAATTTGAGTGTTACTCCCAGCTCGCCCAAAGTTGGCGATCCAATCATCTTCCAGTATTCCTCTGCCAATAAAGAGGACCAGTGGGTTGGCGGTGATACCTGGAGCGGCGGGGTGGGAAATTGTACTCAAGACGTGGGGGGGCGAAAGTACACCTGTACTGCTCAAAACGCAGTAAGTGGTGGGACCTGGAATCATTATTGGGGTGATACTGCCCAAAAGCAGCATTGCGGTTCAGCTACTTATACTATTGGTTCTGGAACGTCTACTGGAAATGGTCCGACGTGTACTATTAATGGTCCTAAAACTGCGGCTCGAGGTAGTCAGGTCACCTATTCTGCTACTTCAAATGATACTCGCATCAGGACAATGGAGATATATTACAATTTCAATGATAGAGGGTCTGGTGGTGATTATCATAAAATTGCTACCTGCAATACTGATGTAACGGGTTTAAGCGGCGGGTGTAAGGCAACTTTGGATACTTCTCCTAATGCTCCTTCGCTCGAAAAGCCCATTCCTCAAGAAAAGGAAGGTTTTACCATACTTTGTAATGCTTATATGTGGAAGCCTACTGAAGACGGTACTTCTAAAGGTCAGCCTGCGGCAAATTGTGTACCTGGTAATAATGACCCTATTCACTGCCGTCCGGCTGACCTTGCAGATGATGCCAAGGCTATGGCTAATGCTTGTACCGGTAATCCTTTATGGAGTTCTCAAAGGACTTTTAACTGGAACGGCTGCGGGAATAGCAGTCATCAGGAGGTTAGCTTAACTGCACCCACTGCTCCTCCATCAGCTCCTCCTTCGCCGGTAACTACCAAAAAGTTCAGGGTGGCGGAAAGCTTGGCAGATTTGGACGATGCCGGTATTGTGACGTCTTGGAAGACTTATGAGGTGAAGACTGAGCAAGGTCCGATTGACTATACTTTTAAAGACCAAACTCCCGGCGTCAAGACCATCTTTGTCCAGTTTATGGATTCCAATAATCATATATCCACTACTGCAGATTGTCCAAAGGGGTGCCAAGCGCAGATTAAACTTTTGGGTGATAGTCCCAAAATTACCAGCTGTTCTTTAAGTTTTGAAGGAAGCGATGCGATTGCAACTTTGAGAGGAGAAAATTTTGGGTCTGATCAAGGAAAAGTTAAAAGCGGCGAAGCAGATCTGCCGATTAAAGAATGGAAAGATAAAAGCATTAAATTGGTTTGGCAAAACGCTCCGACCGGAGAAGCTTTACCAGTGACTTTGACTAATGTGGATGAACAGACTGGTGATGGTCAATGTAGCGCTATTTCCCAACTTTCGGTTGGCGCCAAATTCTTCTGCGGCGGGCCGCCCCCGACTACCATCAGTGATGTTGATCTGGTTTTGGCCGGTGCATTTGCAGGAGGAACTCTTACCAAACAAACAGTCAGCATTGATACCAAAGGAGTAATCCAGGGCTTGAGCCAAAAATTGGAAGAAGGTAAAAATTACAAACTTTCGTTGAGAGCTCCGAGGTCTTTGAGAAAGACAGTTTCATTTACAGCCGGAAAAGGTACGACTTATGTTAGCGATTTCAGTTTGCCCTTGGGGGATATTTTCCCGGCTGACGGCGGAGACGGTACGATTAATGCCATGGATAAGGCGGAGTTAAACCGCCAGTGGATTATTGCCGGAAGCGCTTCCGGCAGATCGGCAGATTTTAACGGAGACGGCCGGGTTAATTCCATCGATTGGGCTTGTATGAGGCATGATTATGGTGCTTCAAGTGATTCAGAACCGGTTCCGGGTGGTACGTCAGCTCCTTCTAGTTCGAATCCAGCTGCAACCGGTAGTGCAACCAGATCAAATCTTAACGTCGGTTCAACTGCAAGACCGTAAAGAACTTATGGTAAAAAATTGGCGATTGTAGTACATAATATATATATATATATGGAAAATTCTAATATACCAGTAAATAATCAATTAAATGGCAATAATTTGTCGGGAGAAATTAAGAAAAAATTTTCCGGCCCCAAAATTATTTTTGCGATACTGGGGATTATAATATTGGCAGAATTAATCTACGCTGCTAAGGTTTTAACTACTCCTATTTCTACCCCGCCCCTGCCTGTGCGTAAAATTGAAGCTCAACAGCTAACAGGAGGAAAAATCTCCTTGAGCATTCCTAAAAACAGCTTTACAGTTAATGAAACAATGCCTGTTTCGGTAGTGGTGGATACCGGGGGGCATGAAATTGACGGGGTTGATTTGGTGGTCCATTTTGACCCGAAGATTTTAACGGTAGCAACGACCGGATTAGTGAAGGGGAAGATTTTTGATGAATACCCGCTTCAATCGGTTGATGTCAATAAAGGTTTGATTAATATTTCCGGGGTTAACAGTGCAAAAACTGGCTTTAAGGGTTCAGGGCAATTTGCCGTGATAAACCTGAAAGCTAAACTGGTCGGACAAACCACTTTGACAATTGATTTTGTCAAGAAAGGCGCTACCACTGATTCTAATTTGGTAGAGATGGGTACATCTAAGGACATATTAGAAACGGTTAGCAATTTAGAGCTTTCGGTACAATGATTAGGGTATTACTTTTTTTTCTTACTTTCGCCTTTTGGTTGTTTTATTCTCCTGCCGGAGTTTTTGCTCAGACCGCTACTTTATCCCTTGAGCCTTCCACCGGCACGTTTAACAGAGGCTGCAATTTTTCTTTGAATGTTGTTTTGGATACAGGCGGAACCCAAACAGACGGCACTGATGCGATTTTGATCTATGATCCTTCAAGGTTTAATGCTACCTCCATCACAAACGGTACGGTTTACCCGGATTATCCTGGGAATAATATTGATGTGCAAAACGGTAGGATTACTATCTCAGGTCTGGCTTCCGTCAATACCCCCTTTTCCAGCAAAGGTACCTTGGCTACCGTAAATTTTACGGTGCAAAGCAATGCACCTGCAGGAGTAGCCCAGGTTAAATTTGATTTTCTTCCTACGGATAAAGCAAAAACCACCGATTCTAACGTAGTGGAGCGAGGAACGTTGGTAGATACTTTAAATTCTGTAGTGGATGGTAATTACACGATTGGAACAGGAGCTTGCGGCCAGACTGCAGCACCCCCCACTACCCGTCCAGGCGGAGGGCCAATAATTTCTACTCCATCATCGACAATGCCACTGCCCACTAAAACTCCATACCTGCCTCCCGCCGGGTCTGAGCAATTGACGTTTACCCTGGCCATTTTTGGCGGTGCTTTGACTATTTTGGGGATTTTGGGGCTGGCATTGCTTTAAAGCAAAAGGTAAATCAGTCTATGGCTGCTCTCTCGTCTTTAATCATCGATTTCTTAGAATACCTGGAGCTGGAGCGTAACACCTCTCAGCTGACCATTAGAAATTATGATCATTATTTAAAGAGGTTTTTAGAATTTGCCGGTGATATTAATCCGAAAGAGATTGATTTGAGTTTAGTCAGAAAATACCGGCTTCACTTAGCCAGGTGGACTGATCCGAAAACAAAAAATCCCTTAAAAAGGATTACCCAAAATTATTTCATGATAGCTCTGCGGGCATTTTTAAGGTATTTGGCCAGAGTAGATATTGCCACGCTCTCCCCGGAAAAAGTTGAATTGGGAGAAAACGACCCAAGACCTTTGAAGGTTTTGGACGAAGCCCAACTTAAATCGCTTTTAGAGGCTCCTGATACTGCTAAAGTGGACGGAATA
This sequence comes from bacterium, assembly GCA_021786105.1. Lineage (GTDB taxonomy): Bacteria > Patescibacteriota > Microgenomatia > Daviesbacterales > UBA10151 > UBA10151. The sequence continues at coordinate 14,292 of JAJYNW010000022.1, read as the reverse complement.
AGAGACCGGGCAATACTGGAGACTCTCTTTTCAACCGGGCTGCGGGTGTCGGAATTGGCCGGTCTTAACAGGGATACTATAAATTTGAATCGACGGGAGTTTGGTATAGTCGGTAAGGGTGGAAAAGAACGAGTGGTTTTTTTATCTGACGGAGCTTGTTATTGGCTGGAGAAATTTCTGGAGGTCCGCAAAGATACCTTTAAACCTCTTTTTATTCGTTTCCAGGGTAAAGTTGATCCGGCAGATGGAGGCGAGGCAATGAGATTGACTTCCCGTTCGGTTGAGCGGATTGTGGAAAAATATGTCAAACAACTTGGTTTTTCAGTTAAGGCTACCCCTCACACTCTCCGCCACTCATTTGCGACAGATTTATTGATTAACGGAGCTGATATACGCAGTGTTCAGGAAATGCTGGGACACTCGAATATCTCCACTACTCAAATTTACACTCATGTCACTAATGCCCATCTTAAGGATGTGCACAAAGTATTTCATTCAGGCAACAAAGAGCAGTGAAAAATTATACTGCTCGTTTGGAGAACTTTACTTCTTTCCTCCCAAATCTTTCAGTACCGTGTTTAAAATTGTTGAAACAACAGATAACACGATTGCAGCCAATATTGCCGGAACCCAGCCGTTAATTTTAACTCCTGGTACTATTGCTGATACGATAAATAAAACCACGGCATTAACTACAAAAGAAAAAAGCCCTAAAGTTATAATTGTTAACGGCGCAGAAATAAAGCTTAAGATAGGTTTAATAAAAGTATTTACTACCCCTAAAACTATGGCAGCCAGTATGGCTGTTGTGAAATTTGCTACCTGAAATCCCGGAACTATGTAAGCTGTAACCAATAAGGCTACTGCATTCAGCACCAAGGCTATTAGAATTTGCATTTTTATCACCCCCTACTTTCTATAGTGAAATAAATATTGGTTGTTGTCAACTATGATTGACAAGTAGAATTTGCTCCTGTAGTATATTCCCAAGTTTGCCCGAATGTATGGCTGAAATAGTATTTAACCCGCCAAAACCTCAAAATTCACCGGAAGCTTTGCAATCTCAAATAGAAAACCTCCAAACTACACTTGCCTCTTTAAATCAGCAAGTAATTACCTTGCAGGAGGCTTTGCAGGAAAGAGATAAAGAGATTGCCAACCTTCAATCCAAACTGTTTGAATGTAATCAAGAAAAGCAAGCGCTTTCCCTGCCACCTAATGCTGCTCAGCCGGTAAAGCGGGTTGATGATACTTTGACAATAATCGGCGCCTTAATTAATCTTTATCAATTCGCCTTCCCGCCCGGAAAGGAAACTTCTGCCTAAAATAACATGATTTGGGTTGCACCTTTCCTTTTTGCGGTTTTGAATGAAGCTATTATTGAGTATTTGCTAGGAAATGTTCAAATTCTGCGGCCTTACATCCCCCTTTTGTCCTTAGCTATAGCAATTTTACTGGTTTTTGCTTACCAGATTAGCCTGTTTAGTATTTTTCTAGGCACGCCAATTATAAATCCTTTTTTTGATTTTTTGTTTTCCGCTTTTGTGGTGGCTCGATTGTCTAATTACCTAAACGACTTTGTCCAGAAATTCTTAGGAAGCAAATAATCCCACCCTCCAGGTGAATTACATTGGCACCCACTCTTTAATAACTATTCTAATGTTAAATGCTTAATTAGCTCAAGTTGCTTTGCATAATCTGCTTGATCTAAAACAAACTTTTCATAAGCTTTTGTTGAAGGAAATAAGCTTAACACTTTCTCTTTGCTTATAAATTTTTTGCTTGTATTTCCCAGATACTCAGGATACGAAGACCATTGGTAGGTACTAAGTATTTCTGGTTTAATGAGAAAAGAAGAAACTGGGTTTAAATGAATATATCTGGAAACATGTACAAACTGTTCATCTGATTCTACTCTAACTGCTTTAAATATACCTTGGAAAAGAGGTCCTACTCGTTCATGTTTGGTATTAAAATATTTTGTATAACTATTGGTAAAATTTGACACAAAAATAGAAATTCCATTTTCCAGCTTTTGTTTTAACATTATATGAAAGTGATTAGGCATTAAACAAAAGCAAATTATTTCAATTAGTTTTTCAGAATCTTCTAATGCTCCTAACAATTCTTTTTGTTTGTCGCTAGGGAGTACTAGAAATTTTGACAATTTAATAGGCAGTTTAGCAAATCTATAAAAATTTAAGGTAAAGAGCGCTCTATCAAATTCCCACTTATTTGTAAATGTTGGTCTTTTTTCTATCCCTCTATTAAAGACATGATAGATCTCATCGTTAGCAAATATTAATTTCCTATTAGTAGCCATATCTTTAAAATATGGCAAAAAAGATTAGGTGTCAAGCTATCCCACCTGGAGGGTGGAGGCTCTAGATGTACTTTGTTGAATAATCGTCTCTGGAGACTTGCGGTTACTACGCGGCGGAATGGGTAAACCATAAATCCACCAACCACTCCTCCAACTAAACAACAAACATCTGCTAGAGGTCCGTTCATGTCTGCTTTTACTTGGGCTGCATGAAATTCTGCAATTCCCTCCATGGTAACAGCTTTAAATGCTTCAAATTCTATTCCAATTCTCATATTTTAGATGGGTTTGCCGGCCAGACCGAACTGCAGAAGGTCATTGGTAAAACCAATTGCCTGATATGGCCAGGTGAAGATTACACTATAAAATCCCGGTGACAAGAAAGCTAATCCGGGCCAGCGGTAATAAAGGGCAAAGGTAATGGCGAAGACAAAGCCGAACATGAAATAAATAATGGCTAGAGTTGATAAGATTTTCTCTTTGGACATTTGAGCTTTACTCTGTCTTTTCCTTAGATGCTACCACGGTGGCTGCTGCCACTTTTTCACCAGGTCTCACCCTCATTAATATAACACCTTGAGTTTGTCTTTGTAACGTGGGAACTTCGGCTAAGTTCATTTTGATCAGTTGTCCCTTAGTGGAAGTCAGCACCAAAGTATCCATTTTGCCGTCTATTGCTTGGGCTGTTACAATCGGTCCGGTTTTGGCAGTTACCTGGGCCGCCTTGACTCCCTGTCCTCCCCTGCCCTGTTTGCTCCAAGCTGAGAAAGGTGTTTTTTTACCTAAACCATTTTCCATCACCACCAATAATTTATCTTCATCGTTTTGTACCAAGTTTAGTGATACTACCTCATCCTCTTTGCCAAGTTTAACTCCCCTGACGCCCGAGGTATCTCTGTGGGTTGGTTTAACTTGGGTTTCTGAAAACCTAATTGATTTGCCGTCCCTTGAGACAATAATTACATCATCTTTGCCACCTGTGGGCACAACCCAGCCAAGTTCATCCCCGGAATCTAACTTAATAGCTACTAAACCGTTTTTCCTGATATTGGCATATTCGCTTAAAGAAGTTTTCTTAACTGTGCCTTTTTTGGTGCACATGAAGAAGTATTGGGCACTTTCGCCTTTTTGGCGGGTGGTTAAAACTGCTGTAATCTTTTCACCTTGTTCTACATTGATCAAGTTAACCACGGCCTGACCTTTGGCAGCCCGTTGAGTTTCCGGGATTTCCCAGACTTTAATCTGGAAAACTCTACCTTTGTCAGTGAAAAAGAGAATGCTGTCGTGAGTTTGAGTATAGAAAATGTGGGAAACGGCATCAGTTTCTTTGGTGGAAATTCCCATTACTCCCTTGCCGCCTCTGGCTTGAGTCCGGAAAGACATTGGAGCCTGGCGTTTAATGTAGCCGCCCCCCGTAATGGTGACGATGGTTAACTCATTTGGTACTAAATCTTCCTCGGAAAATTCTCCAACCTTTTGTTTGTAAACTCTGGTTCTTCGGTCATCTCCATACTTTTCTTTAATTTTAATAAGTTCATCTTTGATAACTTTCAAGATTTTTTCCGGATGAGCCAACAAATCTTCCAAATAAGCAATTGTTTCGCGGACCATTTTCAGTTCATCCTCAATTTTTTGCCTTTCCAAGGCAGCCAGTCTTCGAAGCTGCATGTCTAAAATAGCCACAGCTTGAATTTCAGTGAGTTTGAATTTAGTTATCAAATTCTGTCTGGCGTCATCAGAGTCTTTGGATTTTTTAATAGTTTCAATTACTGCATCAATATTATCAACGGCAATTTTTAGTCCTTCCAAGATATGTTCGCGGGCTTTAGCTTCGGCCAGTTCAAATTCTGATCTTTTTCTGACAACGACTTGTCTATGATAAACAAATTCTTCTAAGACATGTTTTAAAGTTAGCAAATGAGGTACGCCGTCGAGCAGGGCCACTAGATTCACATTGAAAACGGATTGCATGGCAGTGTATTTGTAAAGGTTATTTAAAATGGATTGAGGTTTAGCATCTCTCTTTAAATCAAAAACAATCCTGACCATTTGCTTGCGGTCAGATTCATCCCGTAAATCGGCAATGCCTTCCAGCTTTTTATCTTTAACCAATTCGGCAATTCTGGCAATTAAAGTGGCTTTGTTAACCTGGTACGGCAGTTCAGACACAATGATTTGCATTTTTCCGGCAGCAGTTTCATCAATTTCCGCTTTGGCCCGCATCACAATCCGGCCTTTGCCGGTAGCATATGCTGCCAGAATTTCAGTTTGGTCATAAATGGAAGCACCGGTGGGAAAATCCGGGCCTTTGACAAACTCGATTAGATCTTCAACTGTGGCCTCTGATTGAAAACCTTCATGAGTTGATTCGTCAGTTGTTTCTGCGGTTTTGTTTTCACTGGGTTCCGCTGTTTTTTTGGCCGGGTGGTCAATCATGTAAACCAACGCATCGCAAACTTCGCCTAAATTATGAGGCGGAATTTGGGTGGCCATACCTACGGCAATTCCGGAAGCACCATTCAACAGTAAGTTTGGTATAACGGAGGGTAAAAGAACCGGCTCCTTGGTGGTGCCGGAATAATTATCAATAAAATCAACGGTGTTCTTGTTAATGTCACGAAGAAGCTCTTCGGAAATGGCAGACAACCGGGCTTCGGTATACCTCATGGCAGCCGGAGAATCGCCGTCAATTGAACCAAAGTTTCCCTGGCCGTCTACCAGCATATATCTCATGGAAAAGTTTTGGGCCATTCTGACCATTGCTTCGTAAACCGGGGCGTCACCGTGCGGGTGGAAATTTTTCAAGACTTCTCCGACCACCGCAGCAGATTTTTGGAAGCGTGAAGTGTGGTGTAAGCCTTGGGCGTGCATGGCAAAAATAATCCTTCTTTGGACCGGTTTTAGGCCGTCTCTAACGTCCGGCAAAGCCCGGGAAACAATGACTGACATGGCATAATCCAAATAGGATTTTTGCATCTCGTCAATAATAGGTGCTGGTTGAATTTTACCAATGTTTGACATGAGGTTTTTAACGAAAAAAGAGCTTGCAGCTCTATTCAAATTATACTTTTTTAGCCTGTATTAAGCAAGGGGTAAAGGGTATTTTTTGGGCCAATTTTTCCAAGCCTGTTTGTTTCTATAAAGGGGAAATTCATTCTTTTCTACCCAGTGTAAATAGTCGGGATTTTGGATATGGTCAATAAAAAATTTGCCATTTAGATGATCAATTTCATGTTGAAAAATCCTGGCTACATATCCTGTCCACTCCTCTTTGATCATCTGCCACCCTAGGGGTGAAATCAGGTTTACACCCCAGGATTTTAAGGTAAAAGCTTTAACTTTTATGGTTTGAGGGCGGGAAACAATGCCGCAAATTCGACCAGTTGAATAACAGCCTTCATACCACTCCCCTTCCCGTTTTGAAGCCCAAGTGATCTGTGGATTTATGTAAACTCTTAAATCTCCTATCTTACCTTTTCCGTCAGCTTTAACATCTACCAAAATTATTCTTTTAAAAATCCCAATTTGCGGGCAGCCAGTCCCACCATGATAGGTTTTTTCTGGTCTTTTTGCTCACCATAAGCCACTCCCCGCATAGTTTCAATAATTTTTTGGATGCTCTTTGAATTAATTTGATTCTGAGGAATTTCCTGGGAAACTTTTTTTAATCGCGGATCATTTGGTCTGAGGAATTTTAATGCGTTAATATCAAACTTGTTTATTTTCATACGCTAATTTAACTATTTTATCCAAGAGTTTGGGGAAGGTCAGGCCTATTGCTGCTGCTGCTTTGGGGAAAAGGGATTGCGAAGTAAGTCCTACTCCACAAGGTGGATTTACTTCTAAGACATAAGGGGTATTATCTAAAACTATGAAATCGGTTCTGGAATAGGGAGAAAGATTAAATTTTTTATGAATTTTTAAAGCAATTTGTTGAGCAAGCTTTTTAGTTTTTTCATCAACAGATGGAGCTCCAACAATTTCCCGGCTTTGTCCGCTGTATTTATTCTGATAATCAAACCAGCCGCCTACTGGTGGAATGATTTCTATGACCGGAAGCGCGTGGTTAGAAAATACTCCGATTGTTATTTCTGTTCCGTTAATGAGTTGTTCTACAAAGAATCGGTCTTTAAGAGATAAAATTTTCCTGACTAATTTTTTTTTGGTATTCTTTTCAGAATGCAGAATAGCTACTTCCCTGGATGATCCGCCTGAAGCGGCTTTTAAAACACAAGGAAAGCCAAATTTTTTGATGTCATCAATATTTTTTACGATTTTCCATTTCGGTCTGGGCAATTTTTCTTGGTCAAACATATTGTTGGAAAGAATTTTGTCAAAAGCTTTTTTGGTTGCTTCCGGCTTACAACCCACAAAAGGTGTGCCCAGCTTTTGCAGAGTTTTATACAGACTGCCATCTTCTCCCTGTTTGCCGTGGATCAACGGAAAGACTACATCAAAATCTTTAACCAGATTTTTAAGCTGTGCTGATCCCTTTTTAAAATCAAACAGTCTAACTTGGTGGCCGGATTCTTCCAGGCCCTTCTTGACCTGCTTTGCCGACATCAAAGAAATCCGCCGTTCGGAAGTGGTTCCGCCTGTGACTAGTAAAATTTTCATATAACTTCCCTTCTGGTTGTTTCTGCTAAGTTTACCAGCAGATCGTAAGGAATGGTTTTACAAATTTTAGCTGCATTGCCAAGAGAATTTTTATCTGCTGGATTGCAGGAATATACTACCACTTCTTGCCCAACTTTGGGATTTGGGACACTACTGACATCAGTTATATTTAAATTCATACTGACTCTGCCGATTATTGGGCACGAAATATCATTTATGGAAAATGCTCCTTTGTTAGATAATCTTCGGTCTACCCCGTCATAATAACCGATTGGTAAAACCGCAATAGTCATATCTTTTTTGGCAGTATAGGTGCCATCATAACCTAATTTTTCCCCTCTGGAAACCTTTTTAATTTGGGCAATTTTAGTGGTTAGTGTTAAAGTTGGCTTTAAATTCTGATCCGGCATGGATGATGAATAGCCGTATAGGGCTAAACCGGCCCGGGCTAAATTAGAAACTTCAGCAATAATTGGTCTGGTTTGTGGATTGATTAGGCTGCCGGTGGCGGCAATATGAAACCACTTAGGGTGAATTTTATGCTTTTTGAGAATTCCTTTGGCCTTTTTGTATTGTTTAATTTGGTTTAGGAAAAGCGGATCCTTTCGTGATTCGGATGAGGCCAGATGTGACATTAATCCTTCGATTTTGATGTTAGTCAGTTTTTTAATCTGGTTAAGAAATTCGGGTAGATTTTCAACAGGTACTCCTTCCCGATGCATGCCAGTGTCTACAAAAATATGGACTCCGCAGCCTGGTTGGAATTCATTTAAAACCTTGGTAGTTTCAAGATCATAAACAGCGAAAGAAAATGGCAGTGTTTTAACCTTTAAATTTTCTGGATTGGAATAACCCATGACTAGAACTGGAGTTTTGATATTAGCTTTTTGCAGTTCATAAGCTTCAAAAAGAGAATCAACACAAAAGAAAGGCGCATTTACTGAATCTAAAATTTTTCCCACGTTGGTTATTCCATGACCGTAACCGTTGCTTTTCATCACCGGTGCGATCAGTACTTTTTTATCTAACGAGGACAAATAGTGGTAATTGTGTAATAAATTGTTTTGTGAAATTTCAATTTTATTTAGTGTCTGGTATCTTTTTTTAAATAAATTTAAAAATTTAAGCATCGTTAAAAACTTTCCGGACAGCTTCGTTAAATTTTCTACCGCGGTCAAATTCATTTTGGAACAAATTGAATGATGTGGCGGCAGGAGAAAAGATAATAATGTCTCCTGGTTTAGCTTCTTTTTTAATATCTTGCAGTAAAACTTCCAAATTATTGTAAGTTTTGGAATTATTTCCTAAAAGCTTTTGAATTTCTTCAGTAGAATCTCCTTCCAAAAAGAAGACTTTTTTAACATTTTTTCTTAAGCTTTCGGCATATTTTGTATAATCCATTTTTTTATTCATGCCTCCGCAAATTAAAATACAATTGGGAAAAGTTTCAACAGCCCTAATTCCGGCCTCTGGGCTGGTGGCGGTAGTGTCGTTGTAGATTTTAATCCCGCCCCACTCTTTAATAAGTTCCATCCGAAAGGGTACGCCTTTAAAATCAGCAAGAGTTTTAAGCAAGAGGTTTGAGTCGATATTGAATGTTTTTCCTAGTGCCAGAGCTGCAGCGATATTAGATTTATTGTGCTCTCCTTTTAAGATTGGTTGAAAATCTTCCGGCAAATCTGTGCTGGAGTAAAAAGTAATTTGACCTTGTAGATCGTTTAAAAATCCTGGATTATTGGTGGTTGGATCGTCTTTGTTTATAAAGAGAAAATCTTGCGGTGTTTGATAAAGCCCGATTACTTTTTTGACTGCAATATATTCATCCATGGAATTGTAGTAATTAAGATGATCAGGGGTAATATTGGTTACAATTGCCCACTTGGGGGAAACTTGGTGCGCTTGGAATGCTTCTAATTGGAATGAGGAAATTTCCAAAACCACTAAGGTATTTTTTTTAATATACTGGATTGAATCCAAAACACTAATACCAATATTTCCGGCCAAAATCACATCTTTGCTGCCGTTTTTTAACACACCATATGCTAATGAAGCAGTAGTAGATTTGCCTTTTGTTCCAGTGACACCCACGATTTGATTCGATTTAACAAATTGCAAAAATATGCCCATGTCTGTTTCCACCTCTTTATGGTTTTTATGGGCGTATTCCATGAAAGGATTTCCCGGTTTAACCGCCGGATTTTTTATCACAATATCTGCCCAGTCAAGATCTTCATATTTATGCTCTCCTAAGGTATAGGAAATTTGGGGAAAATCTTTGAGTTGATCCAGGGAACTTTTTAGAATCTCTTTCGATTTTAAATCAGTGATTCTAACTTCGGCTCCATTTTGGGCAAAAAATTTAGCTGATCCCACTCCGCCTTGGTTTAAACCCAGGCCAAAGACCAAGATTTTTTTGTCTTTAAACGATGGCATATGTGGTATTATACTTTTCTTATGAATAACAATCCAATTGGAGTGTTTGATTCGGGTATTGGCGGTTTAACTGTGGCTAAAGAAATAGTTAAAGCCTTACCTAGAGAAAGCATAATTTACATTGGTGATACAGCTCGAGTGCCTTACGGCCCGCGCAGTAAAGAAGTGATCACCAGATTTGCCAAGGAACTGGCTAATTTCTTACTCAAACGCCAGGTTAAATGTTTGGTGGTGGCCTGCAATACCATTTCCGCCACCTGCTTGGATGAGATAGAAAAAATTTCTCCGGTGCCGGTTGTGGGGGTGGTGGAACCAACTATTGAAATGGCTATTCAGGTTTCCAAAAGTAATAAAATTGGCGTGATTGGCACGGTGGGAACTATCAACAGCAAAGCTTACGAGAAAAAAATTCAGAGCCTGAATTCCAAAATTCAAGTTTACAGTACCGCCTGTCCCTTGTTTGTGCCGATTGCCGAAGAGGGGCTAGATGATCATCAGGCTACGGAGCTGGTAGCCAAAGATTATTTAAAGGACTTAAAAGATAAAGGAATTGATACGCTAATTTTGGGTTGTACCCACTATCCCCTGCTATACAAAATTATTCAAAAGACCATGGGCAAAGAGGTGGTTTTAGCGGATTCTGCCAAGCCAACTGCTGAGAAATTAAAAAAGCTTTTAGAAGAAAAAAACCTGTTGGCAGATGCCAAACCCAAATATGAATTTTATGTGACTGATGCACCGGAACGGGTTTTGGTAGTAGCCAGCCGCTTTTTTGGCAAAGTCCTAAACGCTAACTTGAAGCAGATCGCTTTACCAACTCTTTAGCTAATTTGTCCGTATCACCGGCGCTCATAAAAAAGACAATATCTCCCGGTTCTATTTGAGTTTTTAGTCTTTCCAGGGTTTGGCTGGTACTGCCGATGTAGCTGACTGAATGTTTGTGGATAGCTTCCACTAGTTGTCGGCTGGTAACTAAACCAGTATCGATTTCCCGGGACGGGTAAATGTCGATAATAAAAGCTTCATCAACCGGCAGTTTTTGAAAAACTTTGACAAAATCATCAAACAGGGCTTTGGTGCGGGAAAACATGTGTGGCTGGTAAACCAGCAAAATTCTTTGATTGGGAAACTTTTCCCTGGTTACTTCCATGGTTTTTTGTATTTCTGTGGGATGGTGGCCAAAGTCGCTATAAATTTCAGCACCTTTAAACTGGCCAATATGTTCAAACCTTCTCCCTACCCCGGTATAACCGGATAAGCTTTTTTGGATCATTTGTGGGTTAATTCCTAAAATTAAACCTACTTGCATGGCGGCTTTGGCATTTAACCTGTTAAATCCTCCGGGAATTTTTAAGTCCACGCCTAATTCGTTTTTGGAATAATCCAAATATTGTACTTTGTTTTTTTGTGGAGCTTTCATAACAACTTTTACCACTTCAGCTGCTCCGGGATCAGTTAAATTTGCTACAACAGCTTCTTTTGTTTGAAGCAGAAACTTTTTAAAGCTCTCCTTAACTGCTTCAAAGTCTTTGAAATATTCCGGATGATCCATTTCAATATTGGTAACAACGATGATGTCTGGTTTCAGGTGGAGAAAATTATCATTAAATTCATCAGCTTCCACAACAAAGTATTTACCAGAGCCAATTCGATAATTGGTTTTCCATTTTGGCACAATGGCTCCCAATTCCACAGTTGGGTCCAGTCCGGCATCTTCCAACAGTTTGGCAATCATGGCAGTTGTCGTGGTTTTGCCGTGAGTGCCGCAAACAGCAATCACAAATTTGTCTTTAGCTAAATATTCTCCCAAAAATTGCTGCCAGGTCAGAATGGGAATATTTTTTTCTTTGCCTGCTAAAAGCTCAGGATTGTCAGGATCAAGAGAGAAAATGGCTGGTGTTACAGCTAAAATGTCTACGTTTGTGCGGTAACCTGAAAGGTTGCAGGCTAAATGTTTTGAAGAATGTCCGGTTAGAAGCTGATCCGGCTGGAAAATGGAAGTGAATTCATTGTGGGGATCCAAATCGCAGCCGGTAACCTCAAAGCCTTGAGCTTGGGCAATGGCTGCTGCCGCCGATGCCCCACTCCCCCCTATTCCTAAAAAATGTACACGCGTACTCATAAATCCCTTACTTTTTTGTACATATAAATATGATTATCCAAATGTCCCTTGTGCATTACTCCTTGAGGCAAGGAACCATACTCTATAAAGCCCATTTTTTTATACATGTTTTGTGCAATTGGGTTATCACTGAAAACTCCAAGAACAAGTATTTTTAATTGAGGGATTCTGGAAATAGCCTCGTCTATAACAGTTTGCATTAGTTTTCTGCCGATTCCCAATCCTCTAAATTCCTTTGCTACAGTAATACCAAAGCTGCCGATATGTTTTTCAGCTCTTTCTCGCATGATAAGATCAGAAATTGCTATTACTTGGGAATTGCAAAAAACCAGTATTTGGATTGCCATCTTGTTTTTGATCTTTTGCAATAGCTCCTTCAAGCGTTTTTGTTCAAACTCTAAAGAAATTTGCTCTCCTTGGAATGTGATAAACGTTTGTTCTTTGGAAAGACCGTTAAAATAGTTCATCATTTCAAGGGCATCCTCTATTTGAGGATATTTGAAAACAACTTCTTTTCCGTTATTTAGTTGTAATCTGGCTACGATTTTTCTCTTCATGCCTAAAGTATATCAATTTATGTAAAAAAGTGCAGGTGTAAGCAGGGATTATATGTCCAACGTAGCAAGTTTGGCATGGGTTTGGATGAAGCGTTTGCGGGGTGGGACTTCATCACCCATTAACATGGCAAAGACTTCATCAGCGCTGGCCGCATCCTCAACCGTAACTTGTTTGAGGACCCGGTTTTCCGGATTCATGGTGGTTTCCCATAGTTGGTCCGGGTTCATTTCTCCTAAACCTTTATATCTTTGGATAATGATGCTATTTGTTTTAGGCGCGGTTATTTCACCATCTCCGCTAATGACTTCTCCATCGATTTTACCGCCCATTCCTTTAAGAATGGAATCTTTTTCTTCGTCAGAATAAGCATAATGTATCTCCTTGCCTTTTTGGACTTTATAAAGCGGCGGCTGGGCAATATACATGTAGCCTTTGTTGATAACTTCCGGCAAATAGCGGAAGAAGAATGTCAAAAGCAGAGTTCTGATATGTTCTCCGTCTACATCCGCATCAGTCATGATAATGATCCGGTGATATCTGGTTTTGTTGTAATCAACTGTATCCCCGATACCTGTACCCAGAGCTATTACCAAACACTTAATTTCTTCAAATTCTAATATTTTATCAAGTCTGGCTCTTTCCACATTCAAAATTTTTCCCCGAAGCGGCAAAATGGCCTGGAATTTTCGGTCTCTTCCCTGTTTGGCGCTTCCGCCGGCTGAATCACCTTCTACTATATATAGTTCAGATTCTGCAGCATCCCGGTTTTGGCAATCAGCTAATTTACCAGGTAAAGCCATTCCTTCCAAGGCACCTTTCCGGATCACGGCATCTTTAGCCGCCCTGGCAGCAGCGCGGGCTCTGGCTGCCAACAAGACTTTTTCCATGATTCTTCTGGCATCTTGAGGATTTTCCTCAAAAAACATATCCAAGCCATCTTTGGTAACTTGTGTCACAATGGGCTGTACTTCGGCATTACCTAATTTCTCTTTGGTTTGAGATTCGAACTGGATATTGTCCGAACTCATCTTTATGGAAACAACCGCAGTTAACCCTTCTTTAACATCCTCGCCGGTTAAGTTTTCATCTTTTTCTTTTAAGGCTTCAATCTTGCGGGCATAGTCGTTAATAGCCCGGGTTAAGGCAATCCTGAAACCGGTTAAGTGAGTACCACCTTCAGTAGTTGGTACGACATTGGCAAAACTTTCCACATTTTCAGTAAAACCGTCATTGTATTGGATGGCAACTTCCACATCTATGTCGTCTACCTCTTTTTTGATCAGAATTGGTTCGGGGTGAATTAAAGCTTTATTCCTATTAAGGTGTTTGATTAAAGTAGCTAAACCTGACTGGAAATAAAAGTGGCGTTCCTGTCCTGATCTTTCATCGTAATAATGAAAAAAGATTCCAGCCACTAAATATGCCACCTGCTTAAGCTGCTTTTCCAGCTTTTCAAACTCCGGGGTAGTGGTGGAAAAAATTGTTTTATCCGCCAGGAAGGTTACTTTAGTCCCGTTTTTTACCTGCCATTTGAAGCTGGTTTTATAAGGCAGGTCAGGGTTGGGAGTGGTTGGGGCCACTTTGCTTTTGGCTTTGCCTTGGGCATATTCCTGAAAATATTCTTTGCCGTCACGTCTGACTTCTGCTCTTAAGTAATCTGATAAGGCATTGACTGCGGAAACTCCCACACCGTGCAGACCTGTTGACACCTTGTATCCCCCGTCCCCGAATTTTCCTCCGGCGTGAAGGGTGGTCATGATAAGTTCCAATGCAGATACTCCGACTTTTGGGTGGATATCAACTGGGATTCCCCTACCGTCATCTGCCACTGTGATGTAATTGTCTTCGTGCAGCACTACCCAAATATTTTTGGCATGACCTGCCAAGGCTTCATCGATAGAGTTATCGACCACCTCTTTAATTAAATGATGAAGTCCCCGAAGATCAGTGGAACCGATATACATACCCGGTCTTTTTCGGACCGGTTCCAAACCTTCTAAAACTTGAATTTGCTCAGCTGAATACTTATTTGTAGGCATAAAAATAACCCCTTGAGGTAATGCTATTTTAGCATAGATAGTGACTAGAGTCGAGAGTCAAGAGTCTAGATTCCTGACCCACCTGCACTTATTCCAGGAAATTAACTAATTTGCATTTAAGGGGTAGCTTATGGGCAAAATTAATGGACAGGACCTCCTGTTGAGAGAAGGTGAACTGTCCATTAATATTCTAAAATATT
>JAJYNW010000008.1 GCA_021786105.1 bacterium | reverse complement strand
TTATGGTTCCACGGTAGGAACAAAAGAACTAGAAAAGGTGAAAGAATATGTCAGGAATCAAAAGGAACATCATGCAAAGGAAGAAAGGTAAAGAACCCGCGGACTTTTAGTCCGCGGAGTTTTCCGAACTCTTTTAAATGTTTTAGAGTCTAAAATATTCATTATGATCAGTATATCAAAAGACTGCCAACTTGCTTTTTATGGGCTGGAAGTGGTAGAATTCAGCCGTTAACTATTTAAATGGATCCTGGTCTTCGCCAGGATGACAAAGTACTTTATGAAATACGATTCTCAGCTTGTAGAAGTTAAAAATCTGTTACCCGCTGCTAAAAATATTTTAATTGCTGTTCCAACAGGGGCTGATATAGATAAACTGGCAGCAGGGCTGTCTTTATTTTTAACTTTAGAAGCGGCCGGTAAGCAAGTCAGCATTGTTTGTGATGATAATATTTTGGTTGGCCAGTCGCACTTGTTTGGGGTAGATCATATTTCAAAAACTCTTCCTTCCACAGATGGCGGAAATTTGACTTTGACTTTGGAAGGCGTGGCAGCCTCTGATGGAACCGTGCCTTCTTTGGAAAAGCTTGATTGGTTTGCAGAAGGCAATAATTTAAATTTAGTCTTTCATGTTTTGCCGGGACAAACCTTCCAGCCAGGAAGAATTATTCCTCATTATCAGGGCTCTGGTTTTAACCTGGTTTTTGTAGTGGGGGCAGTTAATTTGAATGCCTTAGGTAATATTTATTCTCAAAACCAAAACGCTTTTTCCGGTACGCATATTGTTAATATTGATAACCAGGTTGCTAATTCTTCTTTTGGTCAAACCAATGTTTTGGATACCAACACCTCTGCTGTTTCTGAAATGGTAGCTAATGTAATTTCCGATTTAGGGTATAACCTGGATGCCGACAGTGCCAGCAACCTCCTGGCTGGCATTTTTGAAGCTACTAATAATTTGCAAGATTCTAAGGCCACAGCTGAAACCTATATGGTGGTGGCCAACTGCTTGAGGGTGGGCGGGAAAAAACCGGCCGGAAAGGCTGCGGAAAGCGCTCCGCAAAATACCATAGCTCAAGCCCAGCCGACTTATGACTGGAATGCTTTGTCGGCAGCTATTGGTCAGCAAACTGCTCCGCAAGCACCGGTGCCTGAATTTACCGTACCACCAGTGGTGCAGTCTGCTCCTCAGCCAGCTCCGGTTCAATCAAGCGATAACAATCAACCTTCTCCGGAAGAAAGACCGGTAGAAGAAGGAGTAATTTCTGAAACAGTTGAGCCGGAATGGCTCACCCCTAAGATCTTTAAAGGTACCTCGCTAGGGTAGTGGTTGCATATTTTAAATTTCTTTGTTACAATACCCCAAACAAAGAGCAACGTCTTGGCACCGAGGTTGTTTCTAAAATATTAAGGAGGATGCCATGCCATTAGATCCTAAGATCAAGCAGAAAATAATTAAAGAGTTTGCAACCAAATCCGGCGATACCGGTTCCCCTGAAGTTCAGGTAGCACTGTTAACCGAGCAAATCAAAAATTTAACCACTCATTTGAAAGAGCATTCGCACGATATTCACTCCAGACGAGGATTGTTATCCATGGTTAATAAACGCCGAAGACTTTTACAATATTTATTCAAAAAAGACAACGACAGATACAAAATAGTAATTGAGAAATTAGGTTTGACTAAGTGATTGTGGTATAATTAACAGGTAAGAGAGGTTTGGGGATTGCAAAGAAATAATTAATCAATTTAATTGTTTCTTCCACAGTTTCCAAATCCTCCAATTTAAGAGTCTAGAATCGAGAATCTAGAGTCAAAGGGAAAATTAGTTCCCCTAGACTCTTGACTCTAGCGACTAGTCACTATTCATGAACAAAGTAATAACAAAAGAAATCGACCTTAATGGCCGTAAATTAAAACTCGAGACCGGGAAACTGGCTCTGCAAGCTAATGCTGCTGTAGTGGCAAGCTGGGGAGAGACAGTAGCTTTGGCAACTGTTGCAAGTCAGCCGTTAACCGAAGATAAAGGCTATTTTCCTTTATCGGTAGAGTTTGTGGAAAAACATTACGCCGGCGGAAGAATTTCTTCCTCCAGATTTATTAAAAGAGAAGCCCGGCCATCCGAAGAAGCTGTTTTAACCGGCAGGTTGATTGACCGCTCTATCCGCCCCCTTTTCCCTAAAGAATTTACTGATGAAGTACAAGTTATAGTAACTGTTTTATCAATTGATCAATCTAATGACCCGGATATTTTGGGTTTAATTGCCGCCTCAGCCGCCCTGTCAATTTCTAGTCTTCCTTGGGCAGGTCCTTTAGGTGCAGCCAGAATCGGTGAAGCTGAGGGTAAATTAATGGTTAATCCAACCATAGAGGAATTGGAAAATTCTAACTTAGATTTATTTGTAGCCGCAACCGCTGACAAGGTGGCCATGATTGAAGCTAAAGCAAAGCAGGTTTCAGATGAGGTAGTTTTTAATGCTATCAAAGAAGCGCACAAAGAATCTCAAGCAATTGTTTCCTTAATTTCCGAATTTACCAAAGAAGCAGGTCAGGAAAAACAAGCTTATTCCCTGTTGGCTGAAGAGATTGAAGAATCTTTGCTTAAAGAAGTTAAGCAAATTACCAAAGAGCGGATTGAACAAGCTTTATTTGATGAAAAAACTGCCTGGCATGATTCAATGGCAGACCAAATTAAAGCAGAATTGGTGACAAAATATACTGATGTTTTAACTCCGCTGATTATTTCCGGTGTATTTGACAAGGTGGCTAAAGAAATCATGCATGATTTGGTATTGGGTCAAGGTAAAAGGGTTGACGGCAGGAAGATGGATGAAGTCCGGCCAATTGAAATTGAAGTGGGGATTTTACCCAGAACTCACGGTTCAGCACTATTTTCCAGAGGTGATTCGCAATTATTGTCCGTGGTTACTCTAGGGGCTCCGTCTTTGGGCCAGACAATTGAAGGGATGGAGGGGGAAAGGATTAAGCGGTTTATGCATTATTACAACATGGGCATTAACCCTTTTTCTACCGGTGAAGTTAAAAGGATTGGTGCTCCTTCGAGACGGGATATTGGCCACGGAGCTTTGGGTGAAAAGGCATTGGAACCGGTGATACCCAAAGAAGAGCAATTTCCTTATGCTATCAGAATTGTTTCCGAAGTTTTAGGAGCAAATGCTTCAACTTCTCAGGCTGCAATTTGCGCTTCCTCTTTAGCCCTTTTTAATGCCGGTGTACCGATCGAACCGGTAGCAGGTATCGCTTTGGGTCTTTTGTCAGATGGTAATAAATTCCAGGTGATCACGGATATGCGAGCGGTGGAGGATTTTTACGGCGAAATGGATTTTAAAGTAGCCGGGACCAAAAACGGTATTACCGCTATTCAAATGGATACTAAGCTTGTCGGGATCACTTTTGAGATTATTGAAGAAGCGCTAAAACAAGGTAAGGCAGCCCGCGAGTTTATTTTAGGTGAGATGATTAAGGTTATTGCTGCTCCGGGAGAAATGTCACCGCATGCTCCAAGGGTGGAGATTATTCACATTAAACCGGAAGATATCGGAGCTTTGATCGGGCCGGGAGGTAAAAATATTAATGGTATTATTGCTAAAACAGGCGCCCAGATTGATATTGAGGATGACGGAACTGTGATGGTTTCAGCCACCAATCCTGATTCAATAAAGGCAGCTTTGGAATCAATCGAGGGCCAATTTAAACAAGTGACTGTAGGAGAGGAATTTACCGGTAAAGTAGTTAGATTAGCTCCCTTTGGGGCATTTGTGGAAATTTTGCCCGGTAAAGATGGATTGGTGCACATTTCTCAAATGGCTCCCGGGCATGTGGAAAGAGCAGAGGATATTGTCACTGAAGGACAAGAAGTTAAAGTGAGAGTTACTGATGTTACTCCGGATGGAAAAATTGGTTTATCAATGTTATTTGGGGCAGATATGAAACCGGAATCTGAAGGCAGGCCTTCGGGGGGTTTTAGGCCTAGAGGGGGTGGTGGATTTGGTGGAGAGAGAAGACCATTTAGTGATAGACCAAGAAGCAGTGGATTCGGTGACCGGCCCAGAAGTGGTTTTGGTGGGGGAGCAAGACGTCCATTTGGAGACAGACCTCGAAGCAGTAGTGGTGGATTTGACAGAAACCGCAGTGGTGGTGGACGAGATCGCGGCGGCCGCGGTGGCTTCAATAGATAAATTCAATCTTCAAAAGTGCTATATTAAATTCATGGCCCAAAAAGGTTTTGCTCCAATTTTCTTGGTTTTGATTGGGATACTAGTCATTGCAGCAGTAGGTGGTGGGGCATATTATTTTATTCCCAAAGTATTTAATAAATCTCTTGACATGCCTGTTGCGACCGATTCTAGGCAAGCAGCTAACGATAGAAATGTTTCTTCCAGCAGTCAATTACCTGAATTAAAAGGATTCCCAGTTTATCCGAATGCTAAATTAACTACTAATACTAGCGCAACAACTTGTGGTCAGAAACAACAACTACAAGGTTTCAATTTTTGTGATACTAAGGTATTTAGCTGGGTGACCAATGATGATTTTGACCAAGTCGGCAAATGGTATGCAAATGTTACCAAGCAGTTGGGTTGGCACTGCAACGGCGGAGCTGGAGAGTATGCTTCTCCAAGGAGCGCATCTGTATTTGGTGATGAATGTGCTAAAGATGGAGATAGCAGCTCTTATGAACTTGGTTATATAGCCAACTCAAAAAATACAGAAATTACCTTAAATATTACCTTGACTGCTCTTAAGGTAGATACTGGACCTGAAAAAGATCAGACAGGATTCGCCAAAAGAAATTTTGGTACTCAAGAAAAGTTTTTTTCAACACAAGATTATCCATCAGAATTACTGAATATTAATGAAGATGAACTAGTGGATACGAGATGTACGCCTCTTTATAGCCGCAATGGAGATTCTTATAGTTACTATGACGGAGTAACTAAAAAACAAGAATTTCTCTTTGATGCTAATCTTATACAGATAATTAAAAAGGTCGCTCAAACTCTGCCAGGAGAAACAGTTTCTGATGTCCAATATTGTGAAACAAAACAAGGTACAAATCTAATCAGTTATGAAGTGGAGAAGGGTGGGGGCGGGATAGAAAACAAAGTCTATTTTGCATTAGTGTTGCTCGATCAAAGCATTAAAAAAGTTACCGTCATTCCTAATCAGGAAATACCCTATTTTGCTTGCCAAAAGCTGTTAGAATGGACAATGTCGGACATAGTTTATTATCAATGTGGAGGTGGTGATGGGGGATTTGGAGCAGCTGAAATTTATGCTTTTAACTTAATGACTGGAGATACCAAAAGAGTGATTCGTTGTACTTCTCAAGCTAGCGGCGAGGGGGAACAGTTAACTCTAACTTGTAACTAATATGTTTTATCAAAAAGGCTTTGCGACAATTTTAATTTTGGTTGGGATAGTGATATTGGTATCGGTGGCTGGTGGAGCATATTTTTTTGGAACCACTAAAAACTCTAGTCCCAAGATTCAAAATCAGACTGTCTCTCAAGCATCTAAACCCGTACCATCATCAACTTCATCCTCAGATGAAACTAGAAATTGGAAAACCTATACCGACCCAAATAAAATTTTTAGTTTTAGATATCCTCCCAATTTTGTTGTTCGCTAAAGCTCCTATGGTTCTGTTGATATAGTTGATCCTGTCAGGTTAACTCCTACTCCAACGCCTGATCCAAGTTACCCTTTGGTTTCTGAGAGTGGCAATTGGGTTGATGGCGAGATCTCTTTTTATTTTGGGTCACTAGAAGGTAAAACGTTGCAGGATTTGTTACTAAAGAACTCAATGGTAATACTAATCCACCTCTTCAAAAACCTGTACCTGTTGTTATTAATGGTTTATCAGGATATGAATTTGCTAGCGGTTTTTATTTTACTCGGTATACCTTTTTGCCTTATAAAGACAATAACTATCTTCAAATACGCACCACCTCAAACAGAAAGCCGGAGAGTTTGAACAGTAAAATCATTTCAACCTTTAAATTTTTAGATCAAAATTCAAACAATGAAACTGCCAACCCCGATTTAATCGGGGCCAACTGGAAAACATATAAAGATCCTCAAGGTTTGTTTAGTATTAAATATCCTCCAGATGAAAACACGAAGGTGTATATGCAAGAATTTAATGAAAAATCAAACCCCAGGCCGAAATGGCTACTAACGGATGTTGTAATCGAACGTACTTACAAAGCTGGTCTTGCTACAGAAGATGGTATCGAACCATTTAGTCTATCTATACCTTTAAACTGAATGGTTTAGCTGGAGAAGGTGCAGAAGTTGAAGGGAAAACCAGAGAATATATTGACCAAATTCTTTCCACATTTAAATTTACCCAGTGATTACCTAATAAATTTCTCCAATTCTTTTCTGGTCATATCAGCTTGTTTTAAGATGCTCATAAATGTTCCAATGGCGATTTCTTTATGATTGGGAACAATTACGGTTAAAATCTTATTGTTTTCTCTTTTGTGCAATTTAATATGGCTGCCTTTTTGGGAAATAATAGCAAAATTTGCTCGTTGTAATGCTGCCAGGATTGTTTTGGCAGAATAAAGTTTAGGCATGAACTTGGATGGCTAAATCTTGGAGCTTAGGTTTATTTACAGGTGCCAATTCTACTTTAGCTTGATCTTCAAAGTATAACTCTAAAGCCTCTTTTAGATTAGCCAACGCTTCTTTTTCGTTTAAACCTTGACTTGCAACCTCTACTTCCAGAGCTTTAGCCACGTACCATTTATTTTCTTTCCAAACAACCGAATGAACCTTTTTCATATCTGTATTATATCTCAAATTGAGTTAGTGATGTTATACTAAAATTAATGTACTTCGACTATGCTCAGTGTAAACAAAAAGGTTTTGCTCCAATTCTGGTTTTAGTTGGGATACTGGTAATAGCAATGGTAGCCGGTGGAGCATATTATTACGCCAGTAACAAACTTGTTTATTTTGGTAAATCCCAAGTTATTAAACCTCAAGTTCAAAATCAGGTTATTTCTCAAACTCCACACCCAGTTTCTTCTGTACAACCTGCCTTAATTTCAGATGAAATTACTAATTGGAAAACTTATACTGGTAAAAATTATACTTTTAAATATCCTGAGACTTGGGTTATCAAACAATCTATTGATGTAAATCGTGAGGATGACGGTTTAGACATCTATATAACATCACCTGATTATGTTCCTGATCCTAATTACGAGAATCCACATGAAGGTGGCGATATAGTCGGGGTAAAAAAAGGTTTCAGGTTAGAAATACGAACAGCTAAAAATCCAAAGTTACGTACATATGAAGATTGGAAAGAATTCCATGAGTCAACTGCCACGAAAAATTGGTACGGAAGAATATTCAATAAAAAAGAAGAAATATCTATAAAAGGAATAAAAGCTATGTTTTACACTGAAGGTAAGCCAGATGGATTAGGAATATTATCTGCTTCTTTCTTTGTAGAAAATGGTCGAATATATGATGTGGCTCTTATTAGTTCCCAAAATCAAGATGATTTATTTAGGCAAATCCTTTCTACATTTCGGTTTTTAGATCAAAACCAAACTGTAGGTACTTCTAATTGGAAAACATATACTTCTGATTTAGTAAACTTTTCTATTAAATACCCCGCTACAATGTCTTTTTACTATGATGATAGGCTAAATGAAGCGCGAATAGGTGGACAAATATATATTTCTTCTAGCGATAAAGATCCCACTTTAGGTTGCAAAGAAGATTGCCCAATAAGTAGTAAAAAAGAGGATGTGACTATTAATAACATTCAGATGATAAAAGTGGAGGAAGACCGGGGAGCACTGGGAGGGAGTGAACCTGCGACACTGCATTATTCAAAGTATATAATCCCTAATCCTAAAGGTGGTTCCTTTATTATTATTACTCATTTGCCATGGAATCCATCTGCCTCGCCAACTATCAACGAGTCTATGTTTGACAAAATAGTATCCACCTTTAAATTTGATTAAATGAAGCAAAAAGGCTTTGCAGTATTGTATGTGTTAGTTGGAATACTGGTTTTAGTAGCAGTAGCTGGTGGGGTATATTATTTATCTCGGACTCAGAACCCGCCCTATAGGACTGGTGTTCGTTTGAATCCTCAAGTTTCAGTTTCTCCGATTTCCCAGTCTGCTCCTAAACCATCTTCAACTTCACAAAGTCTTTTACCTACAGTTACAGAAAACAATGAGACTTTAACTCCAGAGGTACAAAAACAAACTTTGCCTTTAGATGACGCCGCTAACTGGAAAACATATACAAATACAAAATATGGATTTTCTTTTGATTATCCAAAAAATTGGTATATTTGGGGTACGCCACCAGAGATTGCTATTGATAAACTTGATTTTATATACCTAACCCCAACTTATTACGATCCTAAAAAACCCATCCCTGGAGTTCCCGATGGTTTTAATATTAAGATTTTTAAATCAGATGCTCGGACATCAATGGATTTGGTAAAACAAATGAATAATGTGGCAGCTAAAACAAGATTAGCAAATATTCCAAACATTGATGCAACTATTGTAGATCTTTCAAATCCTAATTTTCCTAATTTATCTGGTTTGTATATTGTTGGACATGGAGTGTCATTGATAGTTGGTCTAGATTATCCAGATCAACCTATCATTGATCGTTTTGTGAGCAGCTTTAAATTTTTAGATCAAAATTCAAAAACTGACCAAACTTGCAAAAGTCAAAGTACGAATATGGCACTTTCTTTAAGTCAAGCTAAACAGATTGCATTGCAATCAGACTGTTTAAAAGAGGGAACTTTTACCGATCAGGATGATTATTGCAATGATTATACTGAAACGTGGTGGTTAACAATGAAACCGGTTGCTGGTAATTGTGGATTAGCTTGTGTTGTTGACGTCAAAACTAAAACAGCGAAAGCTCAATACATGTGTACAGGAGCAAGAAGCTCCTTTTAAATCTGTCTAATAATTATCCTCTTGGGAAACTATAGCGTTTGAGGTAAAATATACAATATAAATATGATTTAACCTAACACACTTATTGTAATGTAATTTACTATAGTTGTAGTTTAATCATATAATTACTAACCTAGATTATTATATTTTAAGGTTTGTTACTAATTATGGATTCTGCCCGCAGCGTTGTTGAAGAGTTAAAAATTAATATTACCCAAGCCAATCTCCCTCAAGAAATTGAAGAAAAATTGCTTAATCTTTTGAAATTTACCGGCTCCGGCACTGAGATAGAAAGTTTGATTAATTATGTTCATTTTGTCCTGTCTTTGCCTTTTTCCAAACTTGCCCCGGATATTTTAGATTTAAGCCGGGCCAAACAAATTTTGGACAAAAACCATTATGGTTTACAATCAGTGAAAGACCGGATTTTAGAATATTTATCAGTGTTAATTTTGCACCAGCAAACCAGGCAGGTAAATGATTTTCATGCGCCAATTTTGGCTTTTATTGGTTTGGTGGGGACCGGTAAAACCTCTTTGGCTTATGCCATTGCTGAATCTTTAGGCCGGCCAATTGCCCGAATTCCTTTTGGCGGTTTGGGCGATCCGGCCACTATCCGTGGTACTTCCAGGATGCGGGTAGACGCCGAACCCGGCCAAATTATCAAAGCTATTCAAACTACTAAAGTTTCTAACCCGGTAATTTTGCTGGATGAAATAGATCGGGTGGCCGCGGAGCACCGGGTGGATATTATGGGGGTGTTGGTGGAGTTGTTGGATCCGGCCCAAAACCAGGCTTTTGTAGATCATTATTTGGATTTTCCCTATGATTTATCCCAGGTGTTGTTTATAGCAACGGCTAACAATACCGGCAATATTGCCACTGCTGTGTTGGATAGGCTGGAGCCGATTGTGATGCCTTCTTACTCGGATGAGGAGAAGTTGGCCATTGGCAAAAATTATTTACTGCCGAAGGCCATCAGTGAGGCCGGGATAAATCAAAACGGATTAACTATTGATGATGCAGCTTGGCCGCAGATTTTGCGGCCTTTAGGTTTTGATTCGGGCACTCGGTCTTTGTCCCGCTCTCTGCAGGCAATCTGCCGGAAAGTAGCCAGAAAGCAGGTGGAGAGTGGGAGTGGTCCATTTAGGATAACGAGCGAAAACTTGGGTGAGTATTTGTCATCCTGAGGAGTGAAGCGACGAAGGATCTCGCCAAGATTCCTGATAATCTCACATTTGTGAGAGATTATTCGTTTCGCTCAGAATGACAGAAGGAGATTATGAAAACATTTAGACCAAAGTTTTTAGATACGCAAAATAGCAATCAGCCGCTCAGGATTATTCCTTTAGGCGGTGTGGGTGATGTGACCAAAAACATGTATGTCTACGAGACTGATAAGGACATCATTATTATTGACTGCGGAGTAGGGTTTCCGGATGAAGCGATGCCGGGAGTGGATTTGGTAATTCCGGATATTACGTATCTTCGGGATAAGAAAGATAAGATTAGGGGAATAATTATTACTCATGGGCACGAAGATCACATTGGCGGTTTGCCCTATATTTGGCCGGAGCTGCAAGCGCCGATTTATACCCAAAAATTAACTGCCGGTTTTATCCGGGCCAAATTTACTGAGCATAATTTACCGAAAAATAAAATTATGGAGGTTAAAATTGACCAAAGATTGGAGTTAGGGGATTTCCGGGTATCTTTTTATCAGGTTTCCCACTCAGTGCCTGATTCCACCGGTGTAGTTATCAGAACACCCCAAGGTTTAATTATTCACCAGGCCGATTTTAAGATTGATTGGACGCCGGTTTCTGGTCAAGTGACGGATGTGGGGAAGGCGGCTGAGTTAGGGAATGAAGGGGTGCTACTTTTATTAATTGACTGTTTAAGGGTGGATAAGCCGGGTTTTAATAAATCAGAAAAATCAATTGAGGATACTTTTGAAAAAGCCGCCTCAGAAACGTCTGGTAAAGTTTTGATTACCACCACTTCTTCAAACGTTTCTCGGATGCAGCAGGCTATTAACGTGGCGTATAAATTAGGCAGAAAGGTGGCTGTTGTGGGCCGGTCTTTTGAAAATAATTTCCAGGTGGCCAGGGACTTGGGATATTTAAAAGTTCCCCCCGGTATTATAATCGCCTCTGATGCCCTGTCCTCATTTGCTCCCAACAAAGTATTAGTTTTGATTGCCGGCGCCCAGGGCCAATCCGATTCGTCATTGTCGAGGGCAGCTAACGAGGAGCATAAACAGGTGAAGCTTCGGGAAGGAGACAGCGTGATTTTTTCCGCCGATCCGATTCCTTCTACGGAATCGGCGCAATACGCGTTGATTGATTCTTTATCGAGACTTGGGATAAATGTTTATTATTCGGCCGTGACTTCTGATTTGCATGTGTCCGGGCACGCGGCTTTGGAAGAGCTTCGGTTAATGGTGAACTTAATTAAACCTCAATTCCTGCTGCCGATTGGCGGCACTTTCCGGCACATGGTGGCTTTTGCCAAAATGGTTGAAGGTATGGGTTATGATAAAAAACAGGTGATAGAGGCGGAAGATGGAGATATGGTGGAGGTGAAGGGCGGCAGTATTAAATTAGACGGCAAGGTGGATGTGCAGAATGTTTATGTAGACGGATTGGGGATTGGTGATGTCGGGCATGTGATATTGCGGGATAGGCAAAAAATGAGTGAGGAAGGGGTGGTGGTTGTGGTAATATCAGTAGACCAGCATACCGGTCAGCCGGTGTCTGAGGCGGACATTATTTCGCGGGGATTTGTTTTTGAAGAGATGGCCAAAGATGTTTTGCAGGATGCTAAAAGAGTGGTTAGGGATAGTCTGCAAAAACATATTCACAAGGGAAGTGATTGGCGTTTTGTCAGAAAAGTCATTGAAGGATCGCTTGAGAAATTCTTATATCAGGCTACCGGAAGGAGACCGCTAATTCTGCCCGTGGTGGTGGAGGTATAATCAATCCTATAGTGTGGTATAATAGGGAGTAGGCTACAATAAAGTTATGGCTAGAAGAAAATCTATCTATAAATTACCAAAGTTTAAATTAAAACAAAAAACAATAACTGCCATCGGTACATTAGTAGCTTTTATTTTGGCAGTCTTGTCCGGCGCCGCTATTTTTACTCATTCGGAAACTATATCTTTTTGGCGGGATTTTTTGGGTGAATATTTAGGTGTAATGAAACTGTCAGCTCCGGTGATATTCCTTTTATCAGGACTAGTACTAACAAAAGCCCGGTGGAAATTTGCCCAAACTAATGTGTTATTAGGCTTTTTACTGGTAGTGTTGTCGATTGCATCTTTAATAGGAGCAGTAAAGCTGGAGAAGGCGGGTTTAATCGGGCAAACTTTATGGGTGCAGCTTTCCTCTTTTGTTACTCCTTTGGGAGCAGTAGCTTTACTGCTATTAGTTTTTGTCGGCGGACTAGTGGTGCTTTTTGATACTTCCCTGCAGCAAATTTTTGCTATTTTTGGATGGATTTTTAATGCTTTAACAGGAATTGTTAAACCGCTTTTGAACAGGCAAAATACTTTTGAAGCCAAACATATTCCGATTAAAGTATCCGGAGTTGATGACCGGCCGACTCCCAGACCGCAAGTGCAGCAGCAAAAAGGCCAGGGACCAATTATTGCTGATGTATTAGTGCAAAATGTGGCCGGGCAAAGTAAGGTTTGGAAATATCCACCAGCCTCGCTGTTGTCTGATAAAGTTGGATCAGCTGCTGACCGGGGAGATGTTAAAAAGAGTGCCTCTATTATTGAAAAAACCTTGGATTCTTTTGGCGTTCAGGCCACTGTGGCTGAAGTTAACGGCGGACCGGCTGTTACCCAGTATGCTTTGAGGATTTCCGCCGGCACCAAAATTTCCAAAATTGCCAATTTACAGCATGATATGGCTTTAGCATTAGCTACTCCAACCGGTACGGTCAGGATTGAGGCACCAATTCCGGGCAAATCTTTGGTGGGTATCGAAGTACCGAATCATTCACTGGAAATTGTGGGACTTAAACACGTTTTATCCTCAGATGAAATGTCCCGTCACAAATCCAAGCTGGCTGTAGCTTTAGGGCGTGATACTTCCTCAAAGCCGATGATTGTGGATATTGATAAAATGCCGCACTGTTTGATTGCCGGAACCACTGGTTCAGGAAAATCAATCATGCTTAACGCTATTATTACCTCTTTGCTGTTTAGAAATTCACCGGACGAACTGAAATTAATTTTAATTGATCCGAAAAGGGTGGAGCTGACCAGCTATAATGGTATCCCCCACTTATTAACCCCGGTGATTACCGAGCCGGAAAAGATTTTGTCTTCTCTAAAGTGGGCCATGGCGGAAATGGACAGGCGCTACAAATTATTCCAGTCAGTGGGGGTCAGAAATATCACTGGTTATAACGAGATGTCCGGTTTTCAAGCTTTGCCATATATTGTGATTATTATTGATGAGCTGGCGGATTTGATGATGTTTGCCCCAGTGGAAATTGAAGATGCTATTACCAGGATTGCCCAGCTGGCCCGGGCCACTGGCATCCATTTGGTAGTGGCTACCCAGCGGCCATCGGTTGATGTCATCACCGGTTTAATTAAAGCCAATATCCCCTGCCGAATTGCCTTTAATGTGTCTTCCATGGTGGATTCCCGGGTGATTTTGGACGGGCCAGGGGCTGAGAAGTTGCTGGGACGGGGAGACATGTTATTCCTGCCGCCGGATGCTTCCAAGCCGATGCGTATTCAGGGGGTATTTGTGCAGGACGGCGAGATTAATAATTTAATTAAATACCTCAAATCTACCGGTATTGCGCCGCAATACACAGCAGAAGTTACTGAAATGCCGATTGGCCGGGCAGGCGGCAGGGGTGGAAATGGCGGTGGTGGTGATCAAGACGAGTTATTTGAAGAAGCAGTCAGGACGATTTGCCAATACGATCGGGCGTCGGCCTCATTATTGCAACGGAGATTAAAAGTTGGTTATGCCCGGGCCGCCCGGATTATTGATGAACTGGAAATGGCCGGCATTATTGGACCGGGGGAAGGTTCCAAACCCCGGGATGTCTTGGTCAGAAATGCTGATGAATATTTTGCTGCACAACAGCAAAGCTCTTCTTGATAGAACGTAAAGTAGATGTATAATGTCCGCAAATGAAAACTTGCGAATTTCGTGCAGAAACAGATGAATTTACGAAACGGCTTGAGGAAGGTAAATGGAGGCGCGGTTGCAAAGATCAAGATTGCAGGATTCTTATAAGAAATGGAGTTAAAACCCCTTTTTGTTTTTTCTCTGATTCAACAACAGATCCAGAAAGAACTCAGTGTCCTATCAAAAGTTTCTCCTTAACACAAGTTAAGTGAGTTTTTAACTGTCCCAAAGTATTCACGACCGTGAACATAATGGGAATATTTAGTGGGAAGATTGCCGCGTTCGCTTCGTTCGCTCGCAATGACTTTTGTAGTTTTTGGTACAATTGAGCACATGGATACGCTTGATTTGACTTTTGAAAATATCGGTCAGATTACCAATTTATTGAAAAACGGTAAAATCGGCGTGATGCCGACGGATACCATTTATGGCATTGTTGGTTCGGCGTTAAACCCGTCGGTAGTGGAAGAAATTTATAAATTGCGGAAAAGGAATATTGCCAAACCGATGATCATTTTAGTTTTTTCTTTAAATGATTTGAAGAAATTTGGTATAGTTTTAACTAATCAGCAAAAAGATTTTTTGAAAAAGATTTGGCCTAATCCGGTCAGCGTAATTTTGCCCTGCCCGGCCGAAAAGTTTGCCTATTTGCATAGGGGTAAAAAAAGTTTGGCCTTTAGGATACCTAAAAATGAAGCTTTGCTGAAAATTTTAGAAAATGCTGGACCGCTGGTAGCACCCAGTGCCAACTCGGAAAAGAATAAACCGGCGGAAACTATAACAGAGGCGAAAAGATACTTTGGTAATGATATCTCTTTTTATGTTGACGGCGGCAAATTAAAATCAAAACCTTCCACTATCGTGCAATTATATGAAGACGGTAAGCAGATAGTTTTAAGGGAAGGCAGCTTTAAGCTCAAGGTTTAGGATTGGGCAAAAACTGGCGGTATGTGGTTGGTTGGTGCTTGAGTGTTATCGGCTGCTGGTTGGGAATTGGTTGTATTCAGCTGCTCCAGAGCTTGATCAATTGGCGCCATGGCTTCTTTGAATCTTTTTTCCTCGGCTTCTTTCCTTTTCCTATCAATTTGGTCATCTGCTACAGTTTTAAACTTGGCAAATTGGTCCCCTGATATATGGATATAAGCCAGAATAGCTTTTTCTGTGCAGCCGTTGCTGATGTGCTTTAAGTTATTAAATAACATTACGTAGAAATCTTTGCCTGAATCAGGTTGTTTATTGTGGCTAATCTCTACTTCGTAATCGTTTAGATCCAACCGATAGTGGTCCTGTAAAGAAGTAGGGTCAAATTTGGCAAGATCAGTGCGCATAACTGTCAATTTGTCTGTACTGACAAGTTCAGTCAGCTTATCGGTGTAATAGCTGGCTTTTTCCGGGTCACCAACAGGCGGCGGGAGCGGGGCGGAATTATCATTTTGTACGGACGATACAGACTGGTCGGACATTAGTTGTATATTAAAAAGCGCAAGCCTTTATGTCAATCAGTCATTCTGGTAAAATCCGTATCATATGCGGACAGTTGGTCAGGTTTTAAAAGAAGAAAGGGAAAATAAGTTTTATACTCTGGATGAAATTGAAAAAGCCACCAAAATCCGTAAAGAATTACTGGAAGCTTTAGAAGCCGGTCAGTACAACAAACTTCCCCCGCCTACTTTTGTTCAGGGATTTATTAAAAATTACGGCAAGTTTTTGGGTTTAAATCAGGAAAAACTGCTGGCAATATACCGAAGGGAGTTTTCGGAATTTAAGCATCCGCCCCGGGTTTTGGAAACTTTTACCAACCCGGTTGACCAAAAAAAGTTTCGGTTAACTCCGGCCCGGGCTTTGGGGAGTGTAATTTTGGGGATGGTAATTATATTTTTTGCTTATCTTTGGTTTGAATACCGTTTTTTAGTGGGGGGACCATATCTGGAAGTTTCCCAGCCGGCCAACCAATTAAATACCAATTCCGAGACGATTCAGGTAATTGGCAGAACAGATCCGGAGGCCAAATTAAGCATTAACAATCAGGAGATCGGGGTAGATGCTTCCGGAAAATTTGTCCAGGAAATTAAGCTGACTGATAATATTAACAATATCGAAATTACTGCTACTTCCAAATCCGGTCAGGTGACTAAAGTGGAAAAAACAGTATTTCTGAAAAAATAACAGGTGTGATATATTAAGAATCCATGGATTTTTTGCAGATTGCCCTTATCTTTTTAATTTTACTTTTATCAATTTTTCTCGGGATTACCGGCATCCAAGTATTTTTTATTTTACGGGATTTAAAAAAGGGCTTGGACAAGTTTAACCATATTTTGCAAACCGGGGAAAATATTGCTTCTGATGTGGAAAAACCAGTGGCAGCGGCCAGCAATTTGGTAACTAATGCAGAAGTCCAAGCTGTATCCGGAGCTGTCAGTATGATACAAAAAATGATAAGACCTAAACCCAAAAGATTCTACAAGCGAACCTTGTGAGCTTGCAAGATTTTCTTATAAAAAAGTTCTTTAATCGTTCGGTCAGTTTGTGGTTCCCCTGAGTCGCAAATCCTGCGATTTTTTAACGCCCTTTGTTTCTAAGCAAAAAAAGAATGTTATACTAAATTTAGTGAATAAACCGTGGGACTGTTTTTCTGCGAAAAATAAACAAAAAGGCCTGGCACCAATTTTAATAATTATTTTGATAGCTGTAGCAATAATTGGTGGATATTTAATTTACCAAAAACAGTTTAAATCTATTTCTAGTTCTCAGTCCTCACCTATTCCAGCAGAAATTCCTTTTATTGCTACTTTTAATGATTGTATTAAATCTGTGGGTAGTAAAGTTGTTGAAAGTTATCCTAAGCAATGTGAGAGTGGCGAGGGGAAAATTTATATTGAAGAAATTAAGGACCCTATTGATATAAGCAATTGGAAAGAAATTGATACGCATTCTGGCTTTTTATTTAAGTGTCCTCCCGAATGGCAATGTAAAGTTTCTGATGATATTCATGATGCGTATATTGCTTCAGCTCAGATACATAATTATATAAATTATTTCGTAGGATTTGTGATTGTTAAAGCAGAGGATTTTCAGCAAAGTCCTTTTAGGCATCCTAGTTACAAAACTGGCGTAGCTTGGCTTCAGGCGTTACTATCTAAAGATCCGAAATCGATAGAATTAATGCCTGGTACTTACAAAGTTAGGC
This sequence comes from bacterium, assembly GCA_021786105.1. Classification (GTDB taxonomy): domain Bacteria; phylum Patescibacteriota; class Microgenomatia; order Daviesbacterales; family UBA10151; genus UBA10151. The sequence continues at coordinate 9,375 of JAJYNW010000008.1, read as the reverse complement.
CTGGCACTGATGGTGTTAGTGGTCCTGTTTATGCAGATCATGTAACTTGGAGTTTTGATAAGATGCAAGAAATAGAGATAAATAATAAAAAAGCACTGATTGTAGGGAAAAGAGTTTTTGTTCCGCTGAATAATCAAGATTTGCTTTATATAGATGAGAGTCTTAATCAAAATAATAGTTTAGTTGTGCCTTTAGAAAAAGCAATTATTTCATCAATCAAATTTAATTCTCCGTCCAAACAGTAATTAATGTTAAAATAGCTTCATGAGTTCCAAGGATATTCGGGAAAAATATATTAAGTTTTTTACTGATCGCAGGCATAAGGAAATTGCCCCGGCAAAGTTAGTACCGGAAAATGACCCATCTACCCTTTTTACCTCCTCCGGTATGCAGCCATTAGTCCCCTATTTGTTGGGTCAATCTCATCCAGCTGGGAAAAGGTTGGTGGATTCCCAACCTTCCTTTCGGGCAGAGGATATTGAGGAGGTGGGTGATAACCGCCATACTACTTTTTTTGAAATGTTAGGAAATTGGTCTTTGGGCGACTACTTTAAAAAAGAGCAACTACCTTGGATTTGGGAATTTTTAACTAAAGAATTAGAGCTTAAACCGGAACGGCTTTTTGTAACGGTTTTTGGAGGAGATAATAATTCTCAAGTAGTAACCCCGGACGGAAAAACATTTGAACTAGGACTAGATGCTGATTCTGTTACAGAATGGAGTAAGCTTTTTGAGAAAGAAAAGATAGCCCCAATAGTGGTCGATATGACAAATCCTGAAACTAGTCCCTTGGAAATTTCAGCAGGGAGAATTTTCCAATATGGAGTTAGTAAGAATTGGTGGAGCAGGTCTGGAAGTCCAGATAAAATGCCAACTGGAGAAATTGGTGGTCCCGACTCGGAAGTGTTTTATGATTTTGGAATTAATTTGGGTTTGCATGAGGAATCTCCATGGAAAGACCAACCATGTCATCCAAACTGTGATTGTGGCAGATTTTTAGAAATTGGCAATTCAGTGTTTATCCAATACCAAAAACAAGCAGATGGAAATTTGAAAGAATTAGATCAAAAGAATGTAGATTTTGGCGGGGGGCTGGAAAGATTAACGGCCGCAGCAGGAGATAAACCAGATATTTGCCAAACTGATTTATTTAAAGATATCATTAAATCAATAGAAGGCTTGATACAGGCTGCCAATGTTTACGGAGTCAAAGGACCAAAAGATAACTTCAGAATCATTGCCGATCATATAAAAGGGGCAACCTTTTTAATTAAAGATGGTGTTGAACCCTCAAATAAACTGCAGGGATATATCTTAAGAAGATTATTAAGAAGAGCAGCGGTCGAAATGCATTTTCTCGACGGATTTAAATTAAAAGCCATGAATAAAATGTCAGATCTGGTGGAAGCTGTGGTAGAAACATATCAGGGTACAGGGTATTTTGAAGAGGTTGATATTAACATGATTAAAAAAGTAATTGATGAGGAGATGCAAAGATTTGAAAAGACTTTGGAAAAAGGTTTGAAAGAAATTGAGAAAATTGATCAAATTGACGGCAAAAAGGCGTTTGATCTATACCAGACTTTTGGTTTTCCATATGAAGTAACAGAGGAGTTATTCAGGCAAAAGGGGCAGGAAATTGACCGGGAGCAGTTTAGAAAAGAGTTTGAAAAGCACCGCGAGTTATCCCGGACTGCTTCAGCAGGCATGTTTAAGGGTGGTTTGGCAGATCACTCAGAAACCGTGACTAAATATCACACTGCCACTCACCTTCTGCACCAGGCTTTGCGGGATGTATTGGGACCGCAGGTTTTTCAAAAGGGCTCCAATATTACTTCCGAAAGGCTGCGGTTTGATTTTTCCTTTGATAGGAAAATGACAGATGAAGAAATTAAACAAACAGAAGATATTCTCAATAAAAGAATTGAGGAGGACTTAAAAGTGGAGCGGAAAATTGTGTCTCCCCAAGAGGCCAAAGAAATTGGGGCGATTGGTTTATTTGATGAAAAATATGGTAATGAAGTGAGTATTTACGGAATCGGACCAGGGTTTGCTTTGGATCCTAAAGCTAAAGATCAAAGAGAACGGGCCGGTTATTATTCTTTGGAATTTTGCGGTGGACCACACGTTGAGCATATAGGCATAATTGGTAAGATAAAAATTACTAAAGAAGAAGCGGTGTCGGCCGGTGTTCGCCGGATCAGGGCACAAATTGTGTAACTCGCATATTTTATGTTAAGATAATTTCAGGCCACCTCCAGGCAAAATTTTTATGAGTTTTTTAAACAAACTGACTGCCTCTTTGCCGTTTGGAAAGAAGGAAGAACAACCAGATTACTTTTTCGCCGTTAACATCGGCGCGGAAAAATTAACTGCTGCTTTGTGGACGGTTGGCAGCAAAGATTTAAAAGTTTTAGATATTGCTTCTCAAAGCTATTCTTCAAATGACGAAATTGTATCCGTAACTGACAAATTATTAGATCAGGTATTGGGTTTAAAAGAAGTTGAGCCACAAAAAATTCTATTCGGTGTTCCCAATTCTTGGATTGTTGATGATAATTTGAAAGAAGAATACTTAAGGGTTTTGCGCCATTTAGTCAAAGAGTTGGAATTGACTCCAATGGCCTATGTTTCTACCAGTAATGCTTTGGTGCATTTTTTGGAAAAACAAGAAGGTGTTCCGACTACGGCGATTTTGGTAGGTTTTGAAGAAAAGCATTTAACAGTGACGGTAGTGCGGGCTGGTAAATTGGATGGAGTAAAGGTGGTGACGCGAGGAGAGACTTCTGGTGCAGATATAGAAAAAGCCTTATTAACTTTTACTGATGTAGAAACTTTGCCTTCTAAGATTTTAATCTATGGAGAGATGGCAGTGGGATTGAAAAGCCAGCTAGCCTCTTTTTCTTGGATGTCGAAACTGTCTTTCCTGCATGTGCCAAAGATCGAAGTTTTAGGTGAAGAGCTGGAAATTAAGAGTGTGTGTTTGGCAGGAGGGTCAGAAATAAATGGTAATGTGGTTTTTGTCGATCAACCAATTAAAAAATCTGCAGAACGACTGGATATTTTGGAAGAGGGGAGTCCGGAGAAGACGGAAGATCAAAAAGAATCAGCGGAGCAAGATTTATCAGAAGATTTGAAATCAGAAGAACAAAAGGTTGAAAAGTTGGAGGATGAGGAAGATACTGAGTCAGAAGAAGAGACCGAAGAAGAAGTTGAAGAGAAAAAGAAGGTTTTCGAGAAACCTCACCTTGCGGGTGATAACTTTGGGTTTATGGTGGGAGATGTGGCAGATAAAGAGGTTGGTGAATCAGCAGAAGCGCCCGCTTATAGTTTGAGCGAAGAAAGAGAATTAGCAATTCCGGAAGAAGATTCGATTGAAATTGATGATTTTGAACGAGAAATTACTCCGCCTCAACCTCAAAAAGGAGAACACAAGAGAAAGTTTAACTTAAAGAGGTTTATTCCCAGGAATGCTTCAGTATTGATTATATTATTTGGAGTTGTTGGCGCAATGGTTCTGGCGGTAGTGGCTTATTTATTCTTGCTGAAGGCTGATGTTAAGATTTTTGTCGAACCAAAGATTTTGGAAAAAGATGCCCAAGTGATAGCTGATCCTAATCAAAAAACTGTTGATGAAGAGAAGAAAATAATTCCCGGCCAGATAGTTAATGTTGATGTATCCGGTTCAGCCAAAGACACCGCCACCGGTAAAAGGCAAATCGGTGATCCGGCAAAAGGGATGGTTAGAATATATAATGCAACCGATCAGCAACTAGTTCTAAAAGCTGGTCAAACATTAACAAATGATAGTGGTGTGCAATTTAAGCTTGATAAGGGTGTAGAGGTGGCTTCGAAGTCAGCAAGCGCTGCTGCTCCGCCATCACAGTCGGACGCAATAGGAGCAACCGCCGCAATCATTGGAGCGGATGGTAATATTCCTTCTTCTGTAGAACTTAAAGTGGGTAATTATTCTAAATCAGAAGTGGTAGCGAAAACCGAAGGCAATTTTTCCGGCGGCACTTCTAAAGACGTGACGGTGGTTTCGTCCGAAGATCAGCAAAGATTGCTGGCCAAGCTATCCTCCAATTTACGGCAGCAAGCTCAGCAAAAGATACAGGAGAAATATCCGACTAAAAAGATTTTAGAAGAAGCTTTATCAGAAAGTACCGTCAAGAAAAGTTATAGCAAAAATATTAATGATCAGGCGAGCGAGTTTTCCTTAAATATGACTGTGACTTATAAAGGAACAGCGTTTGATGATGCGGACTTGAAGACAATTGTATCTAAATTGGTTACCACACAAGTGCCGGATGGTTTCCGGTTGGATCTTTCTGATACGGAAACTCAGGCCGATGTTTCAAAATTGGAAAAAGACGGCAAGTTGGTATTCTTGGCAAAATTCAAGGCTAAGTTAATGCCGAAGATTGATACGGACAAAATCAGAAACCAGATTAAGTTCAAAACTTTGGCCCAGGCGGCAGATATTATCAAAAGTGTGGATAATATTTTAGGCTCAGAGATTGATATTACCCCGCAGCTGCCGGCAATACTTCAACGCCTGCCCCTGCTTTCCAAGAATATTAAAATCGAGGTAGGGCTGAAATGATCGCTCCGGGTAAGTTGATATCCGTCGGTTTTTTATCAATCGGAACTTTTATCCTAATGCAGGTGGTTTTGCCGATAATTTCATTCCAGTTTTGGGCACTCGGGCAAAGTTATCAAAGCCAAGCTCTGATTAGTCCGACCAGATCAAACGAGCAGGTTTTGGGAATTTCTGTCCAAAATAAAGATAACTTCCCAGCTTTTGTTTCTTCAAAACTGCGGGAGTCTCACCCTAACTATGATAAGTTTAATCTTTCTATTCCCAAGCTCAAAATTGATAAGGAGGATGTTTTGGTGGATACCAATGATTTATCAAAAGGTTTTGCCCATTTGCCTGGATCTGCCTTGCCTGGAGAAAAAGGTAACGTGTTTATCTCAGGTCATTCTGCCTTAAGTCCGCTTTTTGCTATTAAAAGCGCGCCTTTTTCCAAACTGCCCGATTTGAAAAAAGGGGATCAGATTACCGTTGAAACCCCGGGATCAAAATTTGTGTACGAAGTTACCGAATTTAAAATAGTTGACCCATCTAATTTATCAGTGCTAGTCGCGCCGGATACTCAAGGCAGATATATTTCCCTAATGACTTGTGTGCCCCCTGGGCTAAATTTTAAAAGGCTTGTTGTTTTAGGAAAAATGATATAACCTTTTGGAGTGAAATATTTAGGCGTTGATTTTGGATTGAGGAAAATAGGCCTGGCTATTTCAGAAGGCGAGCTAGCTTCTCCTTGGCAAGTGTTGGAGGTTAAAGGTTTCTCCGATGCGGTGGAAAAAATTTCAAGAATAATTGAAGATAATAATTTCGACAAAATCGTGGTTGGTTTGCCGGAAGGTAAAATGGGTCAAAATGTTACCGGATTTGTTAGTGCCTTAAGAAAAAAAGGATTTGAGGTGGAAACTAGCGATGAGACTTTGTCCAGCAAGAAAGCTTTGACGGTGATGATTGAGCAAGGTGTACGGCGAAAAGGGCGTCGTCGCGAAGAAGATGCCTATTCTGCCGCAGGAATTTTACAGGAGTATTTGGATTCTCGGTCTGTCGTTGCGAGGAGCGAACGAAGTGAGTGACGTGGCAATCTACCTATTCCGTGGAAGATTGCTTCGCTAATCGCTCGCAATGACAAGGTAGGAATTATGAGAAAAATTTTAGCCCTAATTGTTATCTTAATTTTGCTGTTCTTTTTGGCTAAAGGCTGGTGGGATAGTCAGTTGGCACCGGTATCCGCCGATACAACTACTCAAGTTTTTGTGATAAATAAGGGAGCCGGAGTGTCAGAAATTGCCAAAAAGCTGAAAAGCAGTGGATTAATCAAATCAGAATTAGCTTTTAAAATTTACGTTAAACAAAACAACCTGGCCGATAAGATTCAAGCCGGTTCATACAAGCTTTCTTCTTCCATGTCCGTTCCGGATCTGATAAGCAAACTTCAGTCCGGTAGCGAAGATTCGTGGGTGACTTTGATAGAAGGCTGGCGGGTGGAGGAAATGGCGGAAAAGTTAAATCAGCAGTTGGGAATAGATAAAAGCCAATTTTTGAAAAATGCTAAGGAAGGCTATATGTTTCCTGATACTTATCTTTTTCCTAAAGAGGCAACCGCCGGATATATTACCGAAACTTTGGAAAAAACTTTTGATACCCGTTTGACTGATGATTTACGCTCAAAAATCAAAGCCAAAGGTTTAACCGAGGCAGAGGGGGTGATTCTGGCTTCGATTGTGGAGCGGGAGGCCCGCTCGGATAATGTCAGAAGAATGGTGGCCTCAATCCTTTTAAAAAGATTTAATATCGGTATGGCGTTAAATGCTGATGCGACAGTTCAGTATGCTTTGGGTTACCAAAAAGGAGAAAAGAGCTGGTGGAAAAGGGGTTTGACTTTGGATGATCTAAAAATAGATTCACCATACAATACTTATCTTCATGCCGGTTTGCCGCCTGCTCCAATTTCTAACCCGGGATTGTCATCTTTGAAAGCAGTGGCTGAGGCTGATTCTTCTACCCCTTATCTTTATTACTATCATGATTCAAAAGGAAATTCCTATTATGCCAAAACCTTGGATGAGCATAACCGGAACGTAGCCAATCATCCATAATATGTACAAATGTTGGGGGAAGGTAAGGAAGCATAATCAAAGAGGCAGAAGGTTGGGTTTCCCTACTGCTAATATAAATTTAACCAAAAATATTCCCGAGGGAATTTATGTTTCTCAAACTAAAATTGGAAATAAACAATATCCGTCACTCACTTTTATTGGTCCGGCTAAAACTTTTGATAAAAAAAAATTCTTGGCCGAAACCTATGTTTTGAATTTTGACAAAAATATTTACGGTAAATGGATTTCTATTAAACTTTTAAAAAAAATCCGAGGCAATCAAAAATTTGCCTCAGCAAAAGATTTAATCAAGCAAATGAAAAAAGATGAAAAAGAAGCCAGAGAATATTTCTTTAACAACACTTTTGGTCGCAAAAGTGTTCAAAACTCCTGCAAGTGATAGTCGGGCTAAAATCTTGTCTTTGCTCCTCGGGGACTGTTCCCCTCGGAAATTCCTCCACTGTCGTGGTAGTCAGTTTCCGGTTCCCCTGAGTCGCAAATCCTGCGATTTTTTAACGCCCTTGGTGTCAATTGCAGAATAAAAAGACAAAGTGATATATTAAAGATAATGAATAGACAAAAAGGATTGGCACCAATATTAATAGTGGTATTGGTAACTTTGATAGCTGTTGGCGGGTATTTGATTTACCAAAAACAATTTAAGCTTGTTCCTGTTCCTCAGTCAACTCAATCCTCCCCATCTCCAGTTTCTCAAAATGAATCTTCCAGTTCTGCTGAAACTGCCAATTGGAAAACTTATACAAATAAAACTTATAAATATAAATTTAATTATCCAGAAAATTGGTATATTCAAACACTTGGGGACAACAGATATGTCTATATTAGTGATCAAAAGTTGGATATTAAAAACGGGATAGATTCGCCAAGCTTAAAATATGATCTAATTGATATCTCGTATAACCCACCAAATCAAATAGATATGCCGGTGACAGCGCCAATTGGTACGAAACAAAAGTTATCACAGTCTCTTTCTGTCCAAAAGATCGCAGATTTAAATATTGACGGACGACCTGGAGCCAAAATTAATTTTATTGATCAACGAGGCAATAAATTAAATGAAGTATCCTATTGGGTAAGCCTTCTTGACAATGGAACACTGCAAATCAGCGCTACTTCATCTGCAAAAATAAACATGGTTGACCAAATTCTTTCCACCTTTAAATTCACTAATTGATGCTTCTGGCAAGCTTTTTTAAGCGGTTTGTTCTTGCCGCAATTTTTCCTGATTTTTCTGTGACGACTACAAAATGATTTTGGATCCTATTAGATGAATAATTTGATAAAAGCCAATTAATCGCTCTTTTAGTGTTTTGTACTGTTTGATCCTCCAATCGCAATAAAATCACGCCTTTGGCAGATTGTGTATTTTTAAAAACCAGTTCACCAAAATCCTTATCTTCGGTTATCACAATAGATTCTTGCGTGACTGATAATTCGAGAATTTGATCATCCGCTAAACTAATTTTAATGTCTCTGATATGAATAGCTGAGTGTCCTAACCGATGCAAAAAGCCAGCCAGTTTAGGGCTAATGTCTTCGTCTATGAGAAATTTCATGTAAAGTAGAGGTAGCAGGAGAATAGGTTTTCTCTACTGTATGTTGGGCATATTCTACCGCCGCTTTGACGTCAGCGGCAGTTAAATCCGGATAATCGCCCACGATTTCCCCAATAGTTTGACCATGAGCTAACAGATTTAAAATTAGGGCTACCGGAATTCGAGTCCCGGCAATAACAGGTTTGCCGGCCAAAATTTTGGGATTTCTGACAATTCTTGTTTTCATGACAGTATTATATCATTTATGATATGCTGAAAATATGCATCAGAGAGGTCTAGCGCCACTTTTAGTAGTAATTTTAATTGCTGTAGCAATTGCTGGATATGTAATTTATCAAAAACAAATTAAGCCAGTTTCATTGTCTCGGCAAATTCAAGCAACTCCTTCTCCGGTTTCTAAAAATGAATCCTCCGGTTCTGCAGATGTTGCCAATTGGAAAACATATACTGATCAAAATGTTTCATTTAAATATCCGTCAGACTGGAATGTTTACCATGACCGTAATAATGGAGTTAATGTACATTGCAGTAATTGTTCATCAATTTATAACTCAGATTTTTTCCAAATTGAACCAACCGTGTTAAATTCTATAGCGTCATATACAAATACTTTTAGATCTACACAATTTGATTTAACTAATATTACCTTTAATGGTGATCAAGCTGTTAAATCTTCTGACGGAGGTGGTAAGCAGGCCGGCGGTTCTAGTATAGTTATGTTTGTTTTACATAATGGGGCGGGTTATCAGATAAGTTATAGGCATCCTGATTTATTAAATGAAAAGAAACTTTCTAATTTTCCCTCTCCGAATCCAGATATAATTTCCACTTTTAAATTTACTAATTAATATTTATGGATCCCGTATTAAATACGGGATGACAAGGAAGCTTTTTGATTCGCTATGCTCGAAGAATAATAAGCAAAGCTTGCGAGTTAATCACTCTTCAAGATTGCTTCAATTCGCTCGCAATGACAAATTTGATCTGACCCACCTGCAGATTTGAAATAAATGGGACAATTTTCTTTTAAAGGGTAGGATTTTGATCTGTCTCTAGGAAAATTTAGAAGAATTTTTGAAGATAGTCCGAGACTGTAGAGAAAATATTATTG
>JAJYNW010000020.1 GCA_021786105.1 bacterium | reverse complement strand
CAATAATATTTTCTCTACAGTCTCGGACTATCTTCAAAAATTCTTCTAAATTTTCCTAGAGACAGATCAAAATCCTACCCTTTAAAAGAAAATTGTCCCATTTATTTCAAATCTGCAGGTGGGTCAGTCTAGATTCTAGACTCTAGCGACTAGATTCTAGTTTTGGCATTTTCAGCATTAAATACTCCAAAATTGCCCTAATATTGACATTTTGTTTGGCCCATTCCTCTGCCTGTAAAAGTTCTTTTAAAAAATTGACTATTTCCAGCTTTGCAGGATTTGACTTGGGAGCACAGAGTTGTTGTCTGAAAGCATAGACTAGAAAATGTAAAAATTCTTCCTTATTCTTCAATTTTTCTATATATACAAATCTTTCTTCCTTGCCGGATAAAATTAATCTTTCAATATCCTCTATATATCCCACCTCGGAGGTAGGAGTACGATGAGACGTAGGGTTTTTCAGTTTGGTGATTTGGCAGCGTGACAAAATGGTTGGTAAGAAATTAGCATCAGAACTTGCTCCTATCATCAGTATTGCTTCTTTTGGCAACTCTTCCAGGGTTTTTAATAAGGCATTTTGTGCCTCAGCAGTCATTTCGGAAGCATCTTCCAACACTACTGCCCGGCCTTTTGCAGAATAAGGCTTTAAAGCAAAATGCTCTTTAATCTTTCTGGCTTCAGCAATCCCCAGTTTCTCTCCTGTCTGGATGTATAACAAATCTGGATGATTTGTGCGGTAACCTTCCAGGTTGAAAGCTAAACTTTTTTGGATTTCTTCTTTTACCTTCTTAATATCAGGACAAATTAAGAGCCTTGCAATCACAAGAGGATTTTAACATAATGAATATATGCCCGATCCGACTGCTCAAAGTATGCAAGGCCTGTCTCTGGAGGACATCCTTTTTAGGGAGAAATACCTAAATCCCGATCAGCTTTCCGCGATTAAACTGGAAAGTATTAACTCCGGCCGGCCCGTTGAAAAGATTCTTGTAGAGCGGAATTTAGTGCCGGTTGATAAAATAACCCAAGCCAAAGCAGAAATTTTAAACATACCTTATGTTAAGCTTGAAGGCCGGGCCATTGTGTCAGATGTGTTAAATTTGGTTCCGGAAGCAGCTGCCCGTCGCTATAAAATTATTCCATTTGAGAAAAAGGGAGAAGAATTATGGGTGGCAATGGCGGATCCTTTGGATATTCAAATCAGCCAGTTTGTAGAAAAAAGGGCCGGTCTTCGGGTTAAACCATTTTTGGCGCAGGAAAAAGATATTCTAAAGGCCATTTCCGATCAATATGCCCAGAATCTGACTTCTGAGGTGACTTCGGCCCTAAAGGAAGTTGAGGCGGTGAGGCCGGAGGAAGAAGTGCAAACAGGTCCGGAAGTTTTGCGTGAGGCACCAGTTTCCAATATTATTGACCAGCTTTTACAGTATGCTATTAAAAGCCGGGCATCTGATATTCATATCGAACCTCAGGAAGACCGGACGAGAGTTAGGTACAGGATTGACGGAATTTTACAGGAGAAAATTCTTTTACCAAAGGGGGTGCATGATGCTTTGGTTTCCCGGATTAAGATCTTGTCTGTTTTAAAAATTGATGAGAAGAGATTGCCTCAGGACGGCCGGTTTACCTTTACCTTTGAGAAAAATATCGTTGATCTGCGGGTATCTACTATCCCGACTGTTTTTGGTGAGAAGGTGGTGTTAAGGTTGCTTCCCAAATCAACCGGGGCGCCCTCCCTTTTGGAGCTGGGGATCAGGGGCAGTACTCTAAAAAATTTGGAAACTCAATTGCTTAGGCCTCACGGAATCATCTTATTATGTGGTCCTACCGGTTCAGGAAAAACTACCACTCTCTATTCAGTGCTAAGTAAAATTTCTTCCACCCGAGTGAATGTGGTTACGATTGAAGATCCGGTTGAATACCAAATTCCCGGTGTCAACCAGGTCCAGGTTAATACTACTGTTGGCCTTACCTTTGCCTCGGCCCTCAGGAGCTTTTTGCGTCAGGATCCGAATATTATTATGGTAGGAGAAATTCGGGATACGGAAACTGCTGATTTGGCCATCCAGGCCGCCCTTACAGGCCACCAGGTTTTTTCTACCCTACATACCAATTTTGCCGCCGGCGCTCCGCCCCGCCTTTTGGATATGGGAGTGGAGCCGTTTTTGCTAACGTCAGCCTTAAATGCGGTTTTAGGACAGCGGGTTATACGTAAAATTTGCCCGCATTGCAGAGTGGAATTTAACGCTCCGCCTGAAGTAGCGGAAAATATCAGACAAGTTTTGGGAAAGTTTATTCCTGCTTCAGCAACTTCTTTTAAGCTTTATAAAGGGAAGGGTTGCTCGTATTGTTTGGAAACAGGTTACTTGGGTAGGGTCGGTATTTATGAGGTGATGCCTATTTCGGAACAGATTATCAAATTAATATTGGAACATGCTTCAGTTGGCGATATTGAAAAAGAGGCAATCGCGCAGGGAATGGTGACGATAAAACAGGATGGATATTTGAAGATTTTGGAGGGAGTAACGACGTTAGAGGAAGTACTTCGTGTTGCTCAAGATTAAAAATTAAAATTTAAAAATCAAAATGATAAATCAAAAATTAAAAAATATTTTTACATTTTAATATGTTATTTCACATTTTGATTTTTGATATTTAATATTTGAATGAATACTCAACAATTATTAGACCTAACAATTCAGCGGAATGCTTCGGATTTACACTTGAGCGTGGGGTTTCCCCCAACCCTTAGGGTTCACGGGGAACTTATTGCAGTGCCGGGCGAGCCGAATATCACCCCTGAGCAAATCGAAAGTTTGATCCGGCCGCTTCTTTCCAATAACCAGATGGATATTTATAAAGATGCGCTTGAACTTGATTTTTCTTTTGAATTTGAATCCAAGGCCAGATTTCGGATCAACCTGTACAAACAGAAGGGTCACGCCGGGGTTGCTTTGAGGTTGATCCCCTATCGTATACCTAATATCGAAGAATTGGGTTTACCGCAGGTTGTCAATAAACTGGTAGAATTAAAGCAGGGTTTTATTTTAGTGACCGGGCCTACCGGTCATGGTAAATCTACCACTTTAGCATCGTTTATTAATAAGATTAACCAAACTAGGGCAGCTCACGTTATTACTATTGAAGATCCAATAGAATATGTCTATCCATCCGGGAAGTCTCTGATTGAGCAAAGGGAAATGTTTAGTGATACTAAATCTTGGGGAAACGCTTTACGTTCTGCTCTTCGGGAAGATCCGGATGTGGTGTTAATCGGTGAAATGAGGGATTTGGAAACTATTGCCTCTGCCATGACTATTGCAGAAACCGGACATTTAGTCTTTGCTACTCTTCACACTAATTCGGCTGCGCAATCTGTAGACCGGATTATTGATGTTTTTCCGGAAATACAGCAGCCTCAGATCAGGCTGCAGTTGGCGGCAACCCTGGAGGCAATCATTTCGCTCCGGTTAATACCAACGATCGAGCCTGGCAGAATTTTGGCATCAGAACTTTTATTTGCTACACCTGCCATTCGTAATATTATCCGTGAGGGAAAGACGTATTTGATAGATAATACAATTGAAACTTCAGCTGAGCTTGGAATGCAAACACTGGAAAAATCTCTGGCGGACTCAATAAAGATGGGGAAAATTTCTAAGGAGGTAGGTTTGAGATATGCTCTCCGCCCGGAGTTACTAAACAAGCTTTTGTAATCAAATGGAATTTAACTACCGCGCTAAGGATTTACAAGGAAATAATCATATTGGCAGCGTCCAATCTACAGATCTTCACTCAGCTAGTGTGATTATCAGGAAAAAAGGGTTAATTGTGATCTCTCTTGAGATCAAGGGCTCTCCGGTCGAGGGATTTTTAGATCGTATTATTAACAGAGTCAGTTTTAGCGAGTTGGTGATTATGACAAGACAATTGGCCACCATGGTTTCGAGCGGTTTGGTTTTATCAGAATCGATTGATATTTTGGAAGAGCAGGCCAGCAATAAAACTCTGAAAAGAGCTTTAGGCGATATTTCCCTGGATATAAAAGGAGGTTTTACTTTAGCGCAAGCTTTAAGCAAATACCCGGATATTTTTAGTCACCTTTACGTTAATTTGGTCAAATCCGGTGAAACTTCAGGTAAGCTTGATTCGGTCCTTTTGCAAATGGCAGACGGACTGGAAAAAGACCGGGAGTTTCAGTCAAAAATCAAAGGGGCGATGATCTATCCGGCGGTAGTTTTACTAATGATGGCGGCAGTTATCGTTATTATGATGGTGTTTGTTATTCCTAAGCTGGTTACTTTATATTCCCAGTCAACTATAGACTTACCGCTGCCTACCAAAATCTTAATTTGGATGTCTAATGCGTTTACAAATTTTTGGTGGCTGGGATTACTTATACTTATTGGTGGTTATTTGGTTATTAATAGATGGAGAAAAACACCGGAAGGCAACCTTTTTTTTGGCAGATTGTTATTAAAAACACCAATTGTGGGAAAAATCATTACGACTGTTACTTTGACCAATTTTAACCGTACTTTTGGACTTTTAACCGCCGCCGGGATCCCTTTGCTTGATTCTATAGGTATAGTATCTGACTTAACGGATAATCCTATGTTTAAAAATTCCCTCAAGGAGGCTTACAGCGGGGTTGAGAAGGGCTTGCCGTTTTCCTCGCTTTTGACTGCCAATATTTTCCCCAAAATTGTCAGCCAGATGGTTAAGGTGGGTGAAGAAACCGGTAAGGTGGATGAGATATTTTTCAAGCTGGCTCAGTATTTCGAGTCAGAGTCCGATCACTTAGTTAAGAACTTAACTGTCGCGATAGAACCGATTGTTTTAATTATTCTGGGAATTGGGGTGGCATTTTTGGTGATATCCATTATTTTACCAATCTATAAATTAACAACTAGCTTCTAATTGGCCTGACCCACCTGCAGATTTGAAATAAATGGGACAATTTTCTTTTAAAGGGTAGGATTTTGATCTGTCTCTAGGAAAATTTAGAAGAATTTTTGAAGATAGTCCGAGACTGTAGAGAAAAT
>JAJYNW010000009.1 GCA_021786105.1 bacterium | reverse complement strand
AATATTTTAGAATATTAATGGACAGTTCACCTTCTCTCAACAGGAGGTCCTGTCCATTAATTTTGCCCATAAGCTACCCCTTAAATGCAAATTAGTTAATTTCCTGGAATAAGTGCAGGTGGGTCAGGTCAGGTTAGATACTGATAATATAAATCTTGCTTATGTTAAAATTTCTCTAATGCTAAAAAAAGTTAATTTTCTTCTCTCGTCTTTTTTACCGCAAAAACTCTATTGGTATCTGGCGGGTTTAATACATCCTTGGGAGGCAGCTATTGAGGAAGTTAATAATCCGGAACTTTTTTACAAACAAAGTAAAGATTTAGTAAAACTTTTGGAAAAATTGCAGGTAATTGATAAAAAGACCCGGGTTTTAGATATTGGTTGCGGGGTAGGCAGACTGGAATATGCCTTGGCAGAAAAAGTTGGGCAATGCACGGGAATTGATATTTCTCCTTCTATGGTTAAGCTGGCTAAAAGACATGTTAAAGGGGAGAATGTGAAGTTTTTGGTGACTAATGGTAAAGATTTAGAAGCGGTAAAAAATCAAAAATTTGATTTGGTTTTTTCAATTCTGGTTTTTCAGCATTTACCAAGGGAATTTTTTTTAAAATATTTACAGGAAATTAACTCAGTGTTAAAAAAAGAAGGAAAATTATTGTTTCAGATTCCTATTTATTGGAAACAAAAACCAGAAGAACCTCCGAAAAATCACCCCTGGGGATTAAGGTTTTATAGCTTGAAAGAATTGCAAGAAAGTTTGGAAAGGCTCAATTTTTCAGAGATAAAATTTTTTGATGTTGGAGGGGGCAAGTTATCAGAAAAAGAGAATCAGGCATTTGTTTTAGCTGCAAAAAATAAAAAATAAGGATTTCAGTATTAAATTGTCAAAAAGGGAACCATTCTGGTACAATACTCACGTTTGGGGCCGTAGTGAACCGGTCATCACGTCTCCCTGTCACGGAGAAGATAGCGGGTTCGATTCCCGTCGGCCCCGCCAAATAATATATTCCTGCCAAGTGATATACTACTTTTGTGGAAATGTCCAATGCTAAAATTGCCAAAATTCTCCGTAATGTAGCTGCTGCTTATACCATCAAAAAAATCGGCAATATTTTTCAAATCCGGGCTTATGAAAATGCTGCCAGCACCATTGAAGGTTTAACTGCTGAGATTGGTGATCTTTGGCAGGAAGGTAAGCTATCTGAGGTACCTAATATTGGAGCAAAGCTTCAGGAGCATCTGAATGAACTATTATCTACGGGTAAAGTTAAACACTTCAAAAGTGTGCAAAAAGGTATTCCGCCAGTGGTTTTTGATCTTTTGGATATCCCCGGTGTTGGTCCGAAAACTGCCCAGGATATTGCCAGGATGGGAGTGACAGATCTGGCGGATTTGCGGAAGAAGATCAAAACAGGTGAATTGGTTAGTAAAGGTTTTTCTCCTAAAATTGCTCAAAAAGTGATGCTGGGTTTACAGAGCCTGGATCAGCAGGGTCACAGAATGCTTCTGCCTTATGCGGCAGCACAGGCTGATAAGGTTTTAAGCTACCTTAAAAAAAGTCCCGATGTGATACAGGCGCATCCATTGGGGTCTTTGCGGAGAATGGCGGCAACTGTGGGGGATTTGGATTTTTCCACCAGTACCAGAAAGAGTAAAAGTGTAGTGGAATATTTCTGTCAAATGCCCGGGGTTGTCCGCATTGTGGATAAAGGAGAGAATAAGGCTACTGTAATGCTGCAAAACGGGGTGCAGGCTGACATATTGGCAGGTGAGCCGGAGAGTTACGGGGCGCTTTTGCAGCATTTTACCGGCTCTAAGAGTCACAATATTCATCTTAGGATAGTAGCCAATGAACAGGGTTATTCATTGAGTGAATACGGAGTCAAAAAAGTTCGGAGTGAAGAATTAATCAAAACAGAGACAGAGGAAGAGTTATATCATATGTTAGGAATGCAGATTCCGCCGCCGGAATTAAGAGAAGATACCGGAGAAATTGAAGCTGCTTTAAAACATCAATTGCCTGATTTGGTTAATCTTCGTGATATTAAAGGCGATATTCATCTTCATTCCAGCTATCGTATAGAAAGTCCGTCGCACGGTCCGGGTGTTAATCCAATAGAGGAGATAGTTAAAAGAGCAAAAGAGCTGGGTTATGAATATGTTGGTGTTTCTGATCATCCTCCGGGTTTTACCAGCACCAGTAAGGAATACACAATAAACTGGACAAAAGAGAGGACAAAATTTATCCAACAGTTAGAATCGAGGACAAAAGGTATTCGAGTACTAAATGGTCTCGAAATAGATATATTGGGGGACGGTTCTTTGAGCGTGCCTGATGAGGCTTTGGCTATGCTTGATTATTGTATTGCCGGTATTCACTCTGGACATCGGGGCGCAAAAGAAGAAATTACCAAGAGACTCTTAAAAGCCTTAGAAAGCCCTTATGTGGATATTATTTCACACCCCACCAACAGGTTGATTAACGAAAGGGAGTCATCAGAGGCTGATTGGGAAAAAGTTTTCGAAGTCGCTGCCAAAAATAATAAAATCCTGGAAATTAATGCTTACCCAAATAGGTTGGATTTAAGGGATGATCTGGTGAGGGAAGCATTAAGGTTTGGGGTGAAATTTATAATTAATACTGATACACATGAAGTTTCCCAAATGAGTAACATGAAGTTTGGAGTGGCAGTGGCCCGGCGGGGTTGGGCAACAAAAAAGGATATAGTTAATACTTTAGACTGGACAAGCTTTGCTAAAAGGTTTAAAATTAAGGAGTAATGATTGTTACTTATATCATTGTTGGTGTAGTTTTAATTTTGGCCATGTGGGTTTTAACCGCTTACAATGGTTTAGTGACTTTGCGAAACCGCGTCCGTGAAGCCTGGTCGCAAATTGATGTTCAGCTCAAAAGACGGTCTTCTTTAATTCCAAATTTAGTTGAGACAGTGAAAGGTTATGCCACACACGAAAAAGAAGTTTTTGAAAACGTAACCAAAGCTAGATCAGTTTTAATGGGTGCTCAGAGCTTGGGTGAGAAAGCCAAAGCTAATGATCAGCTTTCAGGAGCTTTAAAGTCCTTATTTGCTGTAGCAGAAGCTTACCCACAACTTCGTGCTTCGGAAAATTTTAAGGAACTTCAGGAAGAAATTTCTGATACTGAAACTAAAGTGGCCGCATCCCGGCAGTTTTATAACACTAATGTTTTAGATTTGAATAACACTATTGAGACTATGCCCTCGGCAATTATTGCCAATATGTTTGGGTTTAAGAAAGAAGAATTCTTTAAAGCCACAGAAGAAGAAAAAGCCGACATTAAAGTTCAGTTTTAATTTAACCTCTTGGATATAATTTACCCTTCCAAAAATATTTATATTGCGTCTTCTAAAATTTCCGGTTTGGGTGTTTTTGCCCAAAAGAAGATATCTAAAGGTGAGGTGATAGAAGAATCTCCGGTTATTGTTATTCCTGAAGAACAACTTTCTGATTTGGCTAAAACCAGACTTATTGATTATGCATTTTTTGCCTGGGGGAATGATCACAATTCAGCTGCTATTGTTTTGGGTCACGGATCATTATTCAATCATTCTTATAAATCAAACGCCAAATATATAATAGTTGCAGACGAAAACCTGATTAGATTCATGGCGGTAGAAGATATTAAAAAAGATGAAGAAATTGTGATGAATTATAACGGGAAAACTGGGGATAAAACAAAGTTGTGGTTTGAAGCAAGAGAAGAGTTGGTGTGACACTTTGGCCCGGATCTGTTAAAATTTGCATATATGGCAACTATCAGAACTGCCTGGGATCAGGTTTCTTCAAATGTTTTTAAGACTTGGTTAATCATGTTTTTCTTTTCTGTTTTTACAGTGGGAGTAATTTATGTGATTGCCCGGGGATTTGGTTACGGGCAAGTCGGGGGGCTAGGTTTAACCGGATTTGCTCTGATTATGGCCGGAATCATGAATTTTGTGTCTTATTATTGGTCGGATAAAATTGTTTTAGGAATTTCCGGGGCCAAGGAATTAAAACATGATGAGAATAAAGAAATTTACCATCTGGTAGAAAATTTATGCATAGCCGCTGGTCTGCCTACCCCCAAAATTTATATTATTGATGACAGCGCTCCGAATGCTTTTGCCACCGGTCGTGACCCTAAGCATGCTGCCATTGCTTTTACTTCCGGGATTTTACAAAAACTTAATAAAACTGAGCTGGAAGGAGTAACGGCACACGAGCTTTCGCACGTTGGCAATAGGGATACTTTAGTAATGACAGTGGTGTCAGTTTTAGTAGGCACCATCGCTTTACTCTCGGATTTTTTTATGAGGTCGATGTGGTTTGGCGGTAGAAGAGATCGGGAAAATAATAATACTATTTTTGTAGTCATTGCCATTGTGGCAGCAATTTTAGCCCCGATTATCGCCACTTTAATCCAGCTGGCAGTCTCCCGGAGAAGGGAATTGTTGGCAGATGCTTCCGGAGTGCTGCTGACTCGTTATCCAGAAGGGTTGATAAATGCTTTGCAAAAAATTTCCGGTGATCAGGAACCTTTGGAAGCGGCTAATCGTGGCACTGCCCATTTATATATTGTGAATCCCTTAAAAGGCCGGGATGCAGCCGGCTGGATGGCTGGTTTATTTAACACCCATCCCCCAATTGAAGTTCGTGTGAAAGCCCTTCGTGAAATGGAAGGTAACGTTTGATTTTTGGATAAACTATCTTTAGCATTAACAATAGCTTTGTTGGTTCTTCCCCTGATTTGGATTTTGACTGACCCCAGATCCCTAATAGAAAGAATTAGACATTATTTCACCTTAAAATCGCTGTCAATTTCCCTGGCGGAATTATTTTTACTGGTGGCTGGCCTGGCAAGCCGGGAATTTTTGCCCTGGCCCAAAACCGGAATAGATAATTTGATGATTTTTTTCGGGCTAATTCTGTTTTTCTCAGGGATGTTTTTGGCTGTCTGGGCCAAGATAGCGATGAAAACAAAATGGGGCCTGCCGGGGGAGCATGATATAAAAAGGCAAAATGAAATTTTAGACAGAGGTCCCTTTGCGATTTCCCGCAATCCCATCTATATAGGTTTGATTTCAGTAATTTTGGGATATACTTTGGCCCTTAGGAGTTGGGCAATTTTTTTGGTGCCATTTGTAATTTTCTATTTTTATAAAGCCATATTAAAAGAGGAGAGAAATTTAACAAAATATTTTGGTAAAAAATACTTAGACTATAAATCTAAAGTCCCTAGGTTTATCTGACCAAAAAGTTTATAATCCTAATATGTTAATTGATGAAGTGGAGATTACATTAAAAGCAGGGCATGGGGGACCAGGCAGAGTTTCGTTTAATCCTGGCAAAAAGAAAGGCCCAAATGGGGGAAATGGCGGCAAAGGCGGAAATATCTATATTAGTGTTACTTCAGATTTACGCGCATTGAACCAATTTTCCAAAACAAAAATTAAAGAGGCAGAGAATGGAGAGATGGGGGGGCATTTTCAAAAAACAGGCAGTGACGGAAAAGATTTGGAAATTTATATGCCGATTGGAACAGAGCTGACAGATTTGCAGACAGGCGAGAAATTTGAGTTTAATGATTTGGATAAAAGAATTTTAATTTGTAAAGGGGGGTTGGGCGGCAAAGGGAATTTTGAATTGAGGTCTCCCAGAAACACTACGCCTTTAACTGCTCAAAAAGGATTGGAAGGACAGGAAAGACATCTGAAAGCGGAGTTAAAATTTATTGCAGACTACGGATTGATCGGTTTGCCAAATGCCGGTAAAAGTAGTTTGTTAAATGAATTAACTTCTGCCAATGTCAAAACTGCCGATTACCCTTTTACTACTTTGGAACCTAATCTTGGCGTCTGGGAAGGAAAAGTGATGGCTGATATCCCCGGCTTGATAGAGGGGGCGGCTGAAGGCAAGGGGCTGGGGATAAAGTTTTTAAAGCATATAGAAAAGGTTAAATTGTTTTTGCATCTAGTGCCGGCAGATTCGGGAGATGTTTCGAGGGATTATCAGACAGTCAAAAATGAGTTGGGGAAATACAACAAAGAGCTTTTGAAAAAGGAAGAGATTATTGTTTTGACCAAAACCGATTTGGTGGATCAAAAGGAAGTAAAACAAAAAATAAAAGAGTTGAAGAAATTTAAAAAAGTTATTATCCCGGTCTCAATTCATGATTGGGATAGCCTGGAAAAGCTTAGGCAGATGCTTCAGGCAGATAATAATTAGGGGTGAATTGAAAGCTCTTTTGGAGACGAGAGGTAAGATCCAGGAAGGCAGGTAGCGCAAGAATTACCACAATTTTTATACAGATCTTCTGGTTTACCAATAAAAGCTTTTTCCTGTGCCGATTCTTCCAGTTCTAATATTGATGCGATTGTTTTATATCTTTCAAAAGCATATTCTGAATCAGCGCCTTCAATTCCTTTAAATAGGGTAAAGGGAGTATTACTTTATTAATCGATTTATCCCTGGATAAAAAACAACTGATTCTTCTAATTTGATCAGCGGCAAATGATGAAAATCTAACTATGACCTGTTATTATACGGTATGAGTTTCTGTCTAAGGCGCCTTGAACTTGTAGAACTGATAAATTAGAGTCTTCTATTTGGAAGCTTATAACGGCTCCTTCGTGAACTTTATTTCCTCTTGCATAACCAATAACAAGACTGGCATCTCCGGTGGTAGGTGTTCTAAGAAGTGTCTTTCTTTGAGATCCAACCACAAATGAGGAAGTAATTCTATCTACATCTAAGGGTGGTGTTATGCCAGTCTTTAAATATGGAACGAATAACTCCCGCGGTAACGGATATAAACCTGTTACTTTTTCTAAAAGCATAGATTAATTATACAAAATTTTGTCTCGAATGCAAACTATGGGACTAGCCAAAGCAGAAAAGGTATCCCGGTTTCAATTCATGATGGGGATAGTTTAAAAGAATTAGAAGAAGTTTTGAGGAATTAGTGAGGGTTTAAGTTGGTTATAAATGTAGGTTTAACGCCCAGTCATTCTGCGGCCGTCGCGTGAATAAATTACACAGTCTTCTCTAAATAGGCAGGAGGATTGTGGTCGATAGAGCAAATCAGGTTCTATTTTGAGTAAATGAAGTGTTTCGTAAGGGGTTCCTTTATCTAGGCTATAAAGGCCCGTATCTCTTCCACCAATCTCATCTATCCAGTGTTTATTATAGAAATCTCTCAATGGGATCATCCTTTGAGCTAAGGATTTAGCCTTGAGTCCCTGGTAGCCTAATTCCTCCATTGTTTTTGGCAAATTAGCCAATGAAGTATGCACCAGCAATAATTGGCCACCTTCGTTTAAGTGCATTTTTGTATAAAGTAGTAATTCATGGATCATATATCTTCCTTCTGGTCCGGCATAATAAAAACTGCTCTCCTTATCAGGGAGGGGCATTGGTAATGATGAGGGATTACATATTATTGCATCAACCTTAGTTCTGCCTAGAGGATTCAATTGATCACCTGCTTCGAGTGAGACTACTTGATTAGCAAAACCATTGCGCACAGTATTCTCAAAAGCATTGTCTACAGCAGCTTGATTGCTATCTAGCAAAAAGACTCGTTTTGCACCCCTTTTTAAGGCTACTATTGCTTGTATGCCGCAACCTGTGCCCAGATCAGCCACATCTGCTCCATTAAGATTGGGTAGGTTATCAGCCAAAAAGTGACTATATGGAGACGGAGCCATTACCCTGGAATCTATTAATAGCGAAATTTGTCCCTCCGGAAGATTTACTAATACCTCATGTTTATTTGCTGACATAGAAAGTAAATTATACAGAAATATAGGATAAATGTCAAACTATAGGTTGTATTTTCTATTCATTGTCAAGCTTACAGTAGGTAAAGTATAATCAAATTCATATGAAGCTAACTAAGGATCAAGTTAAACATGTGGCTAAATTGGCTAATTTGTTCCAGTTGAGTCTTGCGTATAATACCCTATTATGGTAATATTTAAATACTAAAATCTCCTGCGACACCGAAAGGTCTTCGCAGGATTTTTTTATAGAGAAAGAATCTCACTTCATATCTTAAAGCTTCTAGGTTATAATCAATTCATGATTAAGAAACGTTGTATAGTCCTTATTGATGGAAGTAATTTCTACTTCAAGTTGAAAGACTTAAAGCTACATAATTTATTGAGTTTCAATTTCTCTGCTTTTGCAAAACAATTAGCTAAAGATTGCGAAGTGGTAAATTGTACATACTATGTGGGTAAGGTAAGGACAGACGGTACTGAAAAGACGCAGAAATTATTTAACAATCAACGAAAGTTATTAGCTCACTTGAGAAAGAATAAGGTTATATATTCACTTGGTTATCTTTTGAAATCAGAGGGAAAATTTCATGAAAAGGGTGTTGATGTAAATATCGCGGTTGATATATTGGTTGCCGCATATGAAAATTTAGCTGATAGAATTATTATTGTTTCTTCTGATACTGATTTACTGCCTGCAATTAAAAAAGCCAAAGAAAAAGGTAAAATAGTAGAATATGTAGGATTTTCTTATAAGGTTAGTGTGGCTTTGGTAGCTAATTGCTCGGAATCTACTTTACTTAAAAGAGAGGATATAGAATCATTTATTCTTAAACCGTAAATATGAAACTTACTAAGGATCAGGTTAAGCATGTAGCCAAGTTGGCTAATTTACCGCTTACTACTGAAGAAGAAGAGAGATATTCTGAACAACTCTCCAAGGTCTTGGATTATATAGATCAATTAAATCAAGTAGATACCTCCAATGTAGAACCAACCTTTAATGTTTCCGGACAAAGTAATGTCATGCGGGAAGATGAAACTGCCCCCAGTCTATCTCAGGATGAAGCTTTGCAGAATGCCCCAAAAAAGGAAAACGGATTTTTTGTGACAAAAGGAGTTTTTGAGGAAGTAGAAGGTAGTGCTTAAAGAGATACTTGTCATTCCGAACAAAGTGAGGAATCTCTAGATTGAAAAGCTATTTTGTATATATTTTGGCAAGTAAGACAGGAACATTATATATAGGAGTAACAGATAATTTAGAAAGGAGGATTAGCGAACATAAGAACAAATTAACACCAGGGTTTACTAGTAAATATAATATAGATAGGCTAATGTATTTTGAGGAATTTAACAAAATTGAAGATGCGATCATTATGGAAAAGAAATTAAAAGGTTGGAATAGGCAAAAGAAGATTGATCTAATTAAAACAATAAACCCAGAAACTAAAGATTTAGCAGAAAGTTTAATCTAGAGATGTTTCGCTGGCGCTCAACATGACAAACAATATCACAAAATTGACATTAACAGAAACAATAGAGGCTTTAAAAAGAAAAGAATTTTCGGAAGAGGAATTAAACCAGGCTTATTTGAGTAAAATAGATACCCTAAATCCAAAGCTGAATATTTTTTTAGAAATTCAAAAAAAATCTCGCGGTATTCCTGCGGCAATTAAAGACTGTATTTTGACCAAAGGAACAAAAACCACAGCAGGATCCAAAATATTGAGTAATTTTATTCCCCCATATAATGCTACTGTTATTGATAAGTTGTCGGAACAAGGGGTTAGTGTGATTGGAAAAGCTAATTGTGATGAATTTACCATGGGTTCATCCGGAGAAAATTCGGCATTTGGTCCCACCAAAAACCCCTGGGATTTAAATAAAGTCCCGGGCGGTTCATCCAGTGGATCAGCAGCAGCTGTATTAGCTGACCTTTGTACCTTTGCTTTGGGAACAGATACCGGTGGCTCAATAAGACAGCCGGCCTCCCTTTGTGGAATCGTGGGTTTAAAACCGAGCTATGGCCGGGTTTCCCGCTACGGAACAATTGCCATGGCTTCATCTTTTGATCAAATTGGACCAATGACTAAATCTGTTGAAGATGCAGGATTAGTATTAGACTGGATTTCAGGTGAGGATAATTATGACTCAAATTGTAGGAAAGAAAAGTTTACGCTGCAACCTGGAAGGTTGAAAGCTGAAATTAAAGGATTAAAAGTTGGGGTGCCGAAGGAATATTTTGGGAAGGGATTAGATGCAGGGGTAGAGAAAGTAGTTAAAGAAGCAATAAAAAAATTAGAAGAATTAGGGGCTGAAGTGGTGGAAGTTAATCTGCCTCATACAGAATATGGTATTGCCGCATATTATGTTTTAATCACTTCTGAGATTTCTTCCAATTATGCCCGGTATGACGGGATCAGATATGGCGGTACAAGAGATTTGTTTGGACCCGAGGTTAAGCGAAGAATTATGTTGGGTACATTCGCCTTGTCTTCCGGTTATTATGATGATTATTATGCCAAGGCTGCTAAGGTAAGGACTTTGATAAAGCAAGATTTTGAGAGAGTTTTTGAAAAGTGTGATGTGGTTGTAGGGCCGGTATCTCCAACAGTGGCCTGGAATTTAGGAGAAAAAGTGACTGATCCGCTGACTATGTATTTGGCAGATGTTTATACTGTGCCTGCCAGCATAGCTGGTATTCCCGGGATTTCTATTCCTTGCGGTTTCTCAGATAATCTCCCGGTGGGTCTACAAATTTTGGGAAAGTATATGGATGAAGAAACAATATTAAATGTCGGAGAAGTATATGAACAAGCAACTAATTGGAGAAAGGAAAAACCAAAGCTATGAATTATGAGCCAGTGATGGGCCTGGAAGTCCATGTTGAACTGAATACCAAAAGCAAAATGTTTTGTAAGTGCAGTGCTGATTATTTTGGCAAGGAACCGAATACTCACACTTGCCCGGTTTGTTTGGGATTGCCAGGAGCTTTGCCATATATTAATAAGGAAGCAATTGAGGATTGTATCAAAATTGGTTTGGCTTTAAATTGTTCTATTTCTGAAGTTTCCAGATTTGAGAGAAAAAATTATTTTTATCCTGATTTACCCAAAGGTTACCAGATTTCCCAATATAGATGGCCGCTTTGTGTAGGGGGTAGGTTACAGGTTACAGACAATAGTGGACAGGAAGTCACAATTAGAATTAATAGGGCACATCAGGAAGAGGATACTGGTAAGCTGACTCATCGGGGTAATGAGACGTTGATTGATTTTAACCGGTCAGGAGTACCATTGGTGGAGATAGTGACTGAACCGGATTTTAAGGATGTAGAATCGGTCCGGGATTACGCCAAAAAACTGCAGCAGATTTTCCGTTATTTAGGAGTTTCTAATGCTGATATGGAGCGCGGTGACATGAGACTGGAAGCAAATGTTTCGGTTCGTCCTGTCGGCCAGACAGAATTGCCAAATTACAGAGTTGAGTTAAAGAATATTAATTCATTTAGGTTTATGGTGGCGGCGATCGAATATGAAATTAAACGCCAAATTGCCGCATTGGAAAAGGGGGGAAAAATATCACAGGAAACCCGGGGCTGGAATGATGACAAAAAGTGTACATTTTTACAAAGGAGCAAAGAAGAGGCTCACGATTACCGCTATTTTCCCGAACCGGACCTGCCGGAACTGCAAATAAAGCCGGATGAGGTTGGAAAAATTAGAGAAAGCTTGTCTGAGTTGCCATGGGATAAGCAGAAGAGATTTGTCAGAGAGTATAAATTGACAGAAGCTCAGGCAAAAATACTCTCAGAGTCAAAAGAGTTGGCCAATTATTTTGAGCAAGCTGTTAAACATGGTAAAGAGCATGGAGTGGAGGCAGTTCAAATTGCCAACCATATTATTAACAAAAAAATAAATATAGAGGAAATTTTGCCTACACAAATAATAGAAGAAATAAAAGGTAAAAAAGTGGGAATAGTAGCAGATGAAGGAGAACTTGAGAAACTGGCTGAGCAATCAATTAGTGAAAATCCTAAGGCAGTGGCTGATTATAAATCGGGCAAGGAAGCAGCGTTACAGGTGTTAATAGGCGGTGTGATGAAGCTATCTAAAGGTAAGGCAGATAGTGCTAAATTAAAACCAATATTGGAAAAGCTTCTTAAAGGCTGATTTGCCTCTTGAAATAGTCACCCATTAGCCTGGTAGAATATCCAAGTTATTACCTATGCCTAAATTTGTCCACCTGCACAACCATACCCAATATTCCCTGCTTGATGGGTTATCTAAAATCCCAGAGATGGTTAAAACCGCCAAGAATTTAGGCATGGAGGCGGTTGGTATTACTGATCACGGGGTGATGTATGGGGCAATAGAATTTTATAAAGCCTGTAAAGAGGCCGGAGTAAAGCCGATTATCGGGGTAGAGATGTATGTGGCCAAAAGATCTCACAAAGATAAAGAAG
Organism: bacterium; assembly: GCA_021786105.1. Classification (GTDB taxonomy): domain Bacteria; phylum Patescibacteriota; class Microgenomatia; order Daviesbacterales; family UBA10151; genus UBA10151. The sequence goes on along the minus strand of JAJYNW010000009.1, from coordinate 15,126 downwards.
GAAAAGTTGATTCTGAGCCATACCATTTAACAGTTTTGGCTAAAAATTATCAGGGATATTTGAATTTAATGAAACTGGTTACTATTGCTCACAGAGACGGTTACTATTACCGGCCCCGGGTAGATAAGGCACTTCTGAAAGAATTCCATGAGGGTTTGATTGCTTTATCAGGCTGTCCGGCCGGGGAATTTATCAGGTCTTTTAATAGTAAGGATATGAAAAAGGCAGAAGAGGTGATTAAGAACTACCAGGAGATTTTTGGTGAAGGTAATTTTTTTCTGGAGGCGCAAAAACATCCCTACCAGCAATCATTGGAAGCAGCTACAGACGAGGCGGTTAAAAAAGACATGCAGGAGCTTTTAGATATCCAAAACCAAACTATCCAGGTAATTAAAGAGATGTCCCCCAGATTGAGTGTTCCGGTTGTGGCCACCAATGATTGTCATTATGTCAAAAAAGAAGATGCCGAAGCGCAAGATGCCCTGCTGTGCGTGCAAATGGGTAAACTCCTTTCGGAAACCAAGAGGCTTCGAATGATTGATACTCCTGATTATTTCCTAAAATCCCCAGAGCAAATGCTAGAAGATTTTAGCGACTTGCCGGAGGCCGTAGAAAATACTGTCAAAATTGCCGATATGGTGGATTTGCAGATTACTTTAGGGGTAGCCCACTTTCCTATTTTTGATACCCCGCCGGGTAAATCTTCCATGGAGTACCTAAGGGAGTTAACTTATGAAAGAGCAAAAGACAAATTTGAGATGATCGAGAAAGCCAAAGAAAGATTGGAATACGAACTGGGGGTAATTGAGAAGAAAAACTATGCTGATTATTTTCTGGTGGTTTCCGATTTTATGGAATGGGCTCACGAAAGGGGGATTATCACCAATACCCGGGGTTCGGCCGCAGCTTCATTGGTTTTGTATTGCCTAGGGGTAACTAATTTAAACCCGCTTGATTATCTGCTGCCTTTTGAGAGGTTTTTGACGATTTACCGGCCGTCTCTGCCTGATATTGATGCGGATATTGCTGATGATAGGAGGGATGAAGTGATTAAATATGTGATTGATAAATATGGTGAGGATAAGGTGGCCCACATTGTCACTTATGGAACCATGATGGGCCGGGCGGCAATTCGGGACGTGGGCCGGGTAATGGGTTTGTCTTACGGAGAGGTGGATAGGATTGCCAAACTGGTGCCGCCGCCCTTTCAGGGGTTTCACAAACCTTTAGGGACCAGTATTAAAGAGGTTCCGGAGTTGTCAGCTTTATATAAAAATGATCCCCAGGTTAAGAAATTATTGGATTTGGCTGTCAAAATTGAAGGTACAGTCCGTCATGCTTCGGTGCATGCAGCCGGCATTGTTATTGCCCCTGAGGATATTACTAATTTTGCCCCCCTACAAAGAGAATCTAAGGGAGACAAATTGGTCTCGCAATATGACATGTTCTCTTTGGCAGATGAATACGGAGGAATTGGTTTGGTCAAAATGGATCTTTTGGGTATCAGGAATTTGTCGATTCTTGGTAAAGCTGTGGAGTTTGTTAAAGAAAATAGAAGAATAAGCGTTGATTTAAATAGAATTCCGCTTGATGACAAAAAAGCCTTTGAGCTGTTGGCCAAAGGGGAAACCATGGGAATATTCCAGCTTGAGGGTTCGGGAATGACCAGGTATGTGACAGAGCTAAAACCAGCCAGCATTTTTGATATCCAGGCCATGGTGGCTTTATACCGTCCCGGCCCGATGGCGGTGATCCCGGAATATATTGCCAGAAAACATAACCCCAAAAAGGTGAAATTTTTTGATCCCCGAATGAAGGATTATACAGAAGCTTCCCGCGGGTTATTGGTTTATCAAGATGACGTGCTTTTGACTGCCATTAATATTGCCGGATACTCCTGGGAAGAGGCGGATAAGTTTAGGAAAGCCATGGGTAAGAAAAACCCGTTGGAGATGGCTAAGCAAAAAGGTAAGTTTATCGAAGGATGTATTAAAAACGGTATGAAAAAAGAAAAAGCCGAAGAGTTGTTTGGCATGATTGCTCCCTTTGCTGCCTATGGTTTTAATAAAGCGCACGCTGCGTCATACGCTATGGTTGCTTATCAAACAGCTTACATGAAAGCCAATTTTCCGGTGGAGTTTATGGCGGCAGTGATGACGGCTGAATCAGGGGATGCGGATAAAATTGCCGCGGCGATTGAGGAGTGTAAGCGTCTGGGAATAGTAGTTTTGCCGCCGGATGTGAATAAATCCAAGGTTGGTTTTACGCTGGAGAAGCTTAAAGAATTAAGTAAAGAGGAGCTGGAAAGGCAATTAACTAATAACTTCGATATCCGGTTAAATCAGGGTATCCGGTTTGGAATGTCTGCCATTAAGAATGTTGGAATTGGGGCTATTGAATCAATAATCTCGGCCAGAAAAGATGGTGAATTTGTGTCATTGGCTGATCTTTGTTCCCGGGTTGATAACCGGTTGGTAAATAGGAAAACCTTGGAGAGCTTAATTAAGGCCGGAGCTTTGGATCACTTGGGTAATCGGGCTGCTCAACTCCTGATTTTGGATCAATGTCTTGAGGAGTCTCACAAACAAAATAAAAATAGGCTGTCCGGCCAAGTATCCTTGTTTGACGGTGAAGAGGATTTAGGGAAAATAGAAATTAAGCTGCCCGAGGTTGCCGAGATGCCTCTGGAGCAACTGCTGGTATTTGAAAAAGATCTGCTGGGCTTTTATCTGCATGAGCCGCCGTATTTAGCGACTTTACAAAAATTAACTAGATATGTTTCAACAAAGTTATCTGAGTTAGGTGATGAGCACATCGGGAAGAGCTTAAAAATAGGCGGAGTAATATCTTCGGTGAAGAAGGTTTTAACCAAAAGAACTGCCGCGGAAATGGCTTTTATTAAGATTTCTGATAATGTTTCTTCTTTGGAGATGGTGGTATTTCCGAAAACTTATGAAACCTGCAAAGAATTTTTGATTCCTGATAATGTGGTCTTAATTGCGGGAAGGGTAGAAAAAAGGGAGGAAGAATTGTCAGTAATTGTGGAGAAAATTAATTTATTTGACCCGGAAAACGTAGTTGATGATATGCCGCAATACGATTCTTCAGTGGAAATTTATGTGTCGGCCGGCACCGGTGTGACAGTGCTGCAAAATATTAACCGGACTTTAAGGAAGTTTCCGGGCAGTATGCCGGTAGTTTTGCTTTTGCACAGCGGTAATGAGGAAAGAAGGATGAACTTGCCGTTTTCCGTTAATCCTGATTCTTCTTTGGCTCAGGAAATTGATCAAATCCTGGGTGAAGGGTCTGTTAAAATAGTCTAACATGTCCACTACGAGCATCTTCTTGAATATTGAGCTTGATTTATGTTAATATTTCCTAATGATTTCAGCAAAAATTGGTGAACAAGATATACATGTCGGAGATACGGTTAGAGTCCACAGCAGAGTGGTGGAAGGCGCCAAAACCCGTATTCAGGTTTTTGAAGGGATTTTAATCCGGCTGCGAGGCCGCGGTGAAAACCAAACCTTTACTGTTCGGAAAATCGGGGCTGGCGGAGTTGGTGTGGAGAGAACCTGGCCGCTGGATGCCAGAGCCATCGTTAAGGTGGAGGTTAAGAAAAAGGTCGGAAAAATCAGAAGATCAAAATTATATTATTTAAGAGATTTGGTTGGTAAAAGCGCTGTTAGAGTTTGATGATTACTCCTACTCTCGATATTGAGAGAAAACTTTGGAATTCCGGTTATACTCACATTTGTGGTCTTGATGAAGTTGGCAGAGGCTGTTTTGCCGGGCCGGTTGTGGTAGGTGCGGTGGTGTTTCCCCAAGATATTGTATTACCAGAAGGAATTGCTGATTCAAAACTTTTAAAACCCAGGCAAAGGGAAAAACTGGCGGAGCTGATTAAAGAGCAAGCTCTAGTCTGGTCGATTGCGGAAATTAGCGTGACTGCGATTAATAAGGTTGGCATCGGCAAGGCTACCCAGATGGCTTTTAGAAAGGCTCTAAAGCTTCTTCCCAAGAAAGCTGATTTTGTTTTGATAGATGCTTTTTATGTCAATCACCTTAATAGGAAAAGGCAAAAGCCGGTTAAAGACGGGGATAAGATTTGCGCTTCCGTGTCTGCTGCTTCAATTATTGCCAAAGTTTACCGTGATAAGTTAATGAAAAAACTGCACCAAAAATACCCTCAATATGGTTTTGCCAAACACAAGGGTTACGGAACTAAGCAGCACCAGGAAGCAATTAAAAAGTATGGCTTAGCCAGGATTCACCGAAAATCCTTTGACCTACAAAGATTTTTAATTTAAGCCTATAGCAACTTGCATTTATTGCCCGGTTGTATTAAAATCTTTTTTATTATATATGGGTATTGAAAATAAGTGTGCATCAAATTGCGCTTTTAATATAGACGGAGATTGCGGAATTGCTAATACTGTTTTATATTTGTCATCTTTAAGGAGCCAAGGGCGAATGGATAGTTTTAATCCAAAACTTATAGATATGCTTGAATCTTTAAATTGGAAGCTGCCTAGGTTTAGTAAAATCAGTATGAATGGAGTAATTTCCTTTATTTGTGCACCCGGTATTAGTAAGAAGTCTGCAGAGTCTACAGCAGGACAAGAATGCCTTTATTTTGAGAATCCTGAATATCCTACAGATCGGTCTTTACTTTTGGAAATAAAAGAAATGAGAGATAATAATTGGGTTTTTCCCATGGGAAATAATGAGGAAGGCAGTTTCTCCGGAGATCCGGATAAGTTGGCGCAAATTTTATTAGGAAGGTTTACTAATGGTAATTTTTGGGTCTCCTCCACGAACAATTAATGTCTACTCTAACAATCGGTAACCAGGGTGAGAATTTGGCCTGTGAACATCTTAAAAAACAGGGTTATAAAATATTGGAAAGGAATTATCGGATCAGGGGCGGGGAAATTGATATTGTGGCCAGAGAAGGGAATACTTTAGTTTTTGTAGAGGTGAAAACACGCTGGTCTCACGATTATGGCTTACCGGTAGAATCCATGACTCCTTGGAAAATTAAGGCCCTTTTAAAAACTGCTAAGTTTTATACCCAAAAAATTAATTGGGGCGATAAAGAATACAGATTAGATTTTGTGGGAGTTGATTTTGTTGAAAATCCTAAGGAACCAAAAATCGAATTAATAAAAAATATAACCTCCTGAGATCCTTCGACTCACTTCGTTCGCTCAGGATGACTCGCTGCGCTCGTCACGGCAAAAGGGATTTCTTCCCAGTCGCGGACTTGCCGGATCTTTTTGTTTATTGACCAGGTAGTTTCTAATAGTTTTGGCTCAACGCCTAAATCCTTAGCCCGGCCGATTAAAGCCACCACATCTTTAGGAAAACACTTCCCCCCAAACCCTCTGGCTGTGGTGACGTCCATATGCGAATCAAAGATTCTCTTGTCTGCTACCACCATGTTTTTAACTTCTTCATATTTAATGCCTAAAGCCTGGCATAAAGCAAACATCTCATTGGCAAAAATCACTTTGGTGGCCAGGAATGAATTAGCCATATATTTAACCATTTCAGCTGTGGTGGAATCGGTTTGAAAAATCTTCATGTGCGGAAACCTTTGGCGGTATAAAGCCACCAGTCTCCGGGAAGTTAAATCATTGTTTGCCCCAATGATAGTTCGGTCAGCATTGAGGAAATCCTCTAGATAATTTGCCTCAGTTAAAAATTCCGGGTTCATGGCAAAATTGCTTTTTGGGTGTTTTGTCTCCAGAGAAGCAGTGGTGCCCGGGACGACGGTTGATTTAATCACAATGATTTTGTCAGTGTTATCGGTGTATTTGGTAATTTCCTTGACCATTTCCTTAATGATGGAAAGATCGATACCTGATTCATCTTCTTTCATGGGGGTGGGGAGGCAGATGAAAATGAATTCAGAACCAGAAACTACTTCTTCCAAAGAGGCGGTATCTTTGTATTTGTCATAGTATTTGATTTCGTATTTGTCTTTGACGTCTGGTTGGGAAAATCCATAAGCTAAAGCCTGACCCACAATACCGTAACCAATAATGCCTAATTTGGCAGAGGTGATTAGCTGAGGGGATTCCGCTTGTGTAGTCATCCCGAAAAGTATAGCATATACTTACTTTTATGAAAATTATCCAAAAAGTGGCTTTGGCAGTGTTTAAAGATAAGAAAATGCTGCAAGTCAGGTCCGGCAAACAGCCGGATGTTTTCTATACTCTTGGCGGAAAACCGGAAGAAGGGGAGTCGGATACTGAAGCATTAGAAAGGGAAGTTAAGGAAGAGATTGATTGTGATATTGATGAGAGTTCCCTGAAGTTCTTGACGGAATTTGAGGATGTGGCGCACGGGAAGGAAGATACTCTGGTCCGTATCAGGATGTATGAAGGGAAATTAGTTGGTACTCCAAAACCTTCCTCAGAGGTGGTGGAAGTAGGCTATTTTGATACCAATTCAGATAAAAAGAATCTTTCAGTAATTGCTCAAAGAACTATTTTCCCCTGGTTGAAGAGTCATGGGTTTATTAACTAAGTATTGACAGGTATAAGGGTTTATAGTAATACTCTATTATGCTAGAGATTGAAAGTTTTAAAGCGCAGCTTGTTTCGTACCCCGTAACGCCGGATGTTCGTTTAGAAAAAGGTGTTGTTGATGGCATAATTGACCCCTGTGGGTTAGAGGAGACTGCTTCCAATGGTTCCGGGAATGGTGTAGTACGTTTGCCGGAATTGCAAAGACAAACTATAAAATTTGTTCAAGACCCCAGGAGAAGGATTTGTGCTGAGGTGGAAGAAGGTTATTGGGAAAGGATTAGCGTAGATGGAAGAATTACCTTAAAAAAGGATCATCACGTTAGAGGTAGTGGAAGGTATCCTAATGGCGGTCGGTTGCGGGAGTTAGCAAGAGTATCTTCTAATGGAATTCATAATGAGTATGGGACAAATGAATCGGATTCGAGCCCTGAAGAGATAGATTGGGTAAGTTTAGATAAAGTAAATGCTGATTGGACAGAGCCTACTATAGCTTCGACTGCAACCTTTCGTCCATTGAAATGCCGTCAGCCTTGAAAAAGAAGCCTGCTTCCAAATAATTCATTAGGTTTGCTTGCTTCGCCAGGTAATAAATTAGTATTTAATAATCGAGGTATGGATTTTTAACCTTCTCAGTTAAAATAAGTGCTTGCTTTTCAGAACCTACTGTACTAAGTGCATCAAAATACCGATGATTCCCGTGTACAACTAAGATACTGCTTTTGTCGTAACAAGCCTGGATAGCACCCTTGGATAAAGAGTATTGTCCATCGGGGGTTTGGGTAGGCGTAAGAGTGGATAAAGGCATTTCTAAAGCTTCTCCATAAGGAGCCTCTCGGAAACGGTTAATATATTGTTCCTGATCTAATTCTTGTCTGCCTTCGAACATATCTTATAATATATCACATTTGGAGTAGAAAATCAAACTATGGGCTGAATGAAAGCTCGTCTTGAGTAGTGAGCCTAATTCCGGTATAATTTTAGGGTTTGCCGCGTTCGTCTAGTGGCCTAGGACGTTGGGTTTTCATCCCAGAAATCACGGGTTCGACTCCCGTACGCGGTACAAACAAAAAAAGCTCTGGTTCATCCGGAGCGTTTTTGTTTTTGCACCGAAAGGGATAGGACTGCGTAGTCCTGACGAAGTTATGGACAAGACTGTTCGTTAATCCGCCTTTGGCGGATACGTGATTATCCCGCTGGCGGTACTTTAGACTGATGTTTTGCTCTAAAGTAGAATTAATGCCATTTGTTAAATTCTTCGAACATTTTTAGTCTATCTTTACTACCATCATACTCTGCTCTAAACCAAGCATCGAGGATTTTAAATACTTCGTTTTTGTCGCAGTCCCAACCAACAAGACATAAAGTATTGCAGTTATCATAAACTCTAGCCCATTCAGCAACTTTTTCATTTGTGGCAAGACAAGCCCTAATTCCACTAAACTTATTAACGCCTACCTCAACTCCAATTCCTGTACCGCAAGAAATAATTGCCTGACTATTTTTGTTTCCCAGAACCATATTTACCACTGATGGGATCATATCTTCTAGCTTAATATCTTCGCTTTGGTTTTGTATGCCTAAATTCTCGTATTTAATACCATGCTTTTCCAAATAATCGATAACTATCTTAATGGCGTTAAAACCATGTTTATCCCCGGCAACGTAAATCATAAGATGAATATATCACAGTTCTAATCCCTAGAGGTAGTTAACGGCCAAGTTTGGTGTGAAGCTATTTTCTAAAAGAATCTTCCATGTCCTTAATGAACTCAGAATTTGATTCCAATTCTGAAACATTTGGGGTACTAGCTTCAGATTTTATACCCAATGTGTTTAATACTTCAAAATTGAGGCTATTTTGGTTCCAATAAATATTTGTGTATAATCTTCTTAGATAATCCATTTTATGAATAAAGTAGTTGTAATTACAGGTGCTTCAAGTGGACTAGGAAAGGAACTAGCTAGAGCGTACTTAGAAAAGAATTATAGACTTGTCTTAAATGGATTAAACTCAGAAGGGTTCCAAGAATTTCAGGATAAAGAGAATGTTGAAATTATTGAAGGGGATTTAACAAAACAGGAAATAATTGAGAAAACTAGTGATGCAGTTAATAGTTTGGGCCAAGTTGATATTTTGATTAATAACGCCGGAATAACTTATATCCAACCATTTGAGAAAAATACTCCTGAGCAACTGAATAAAATTTTAGAAATAAATCTGAAAGCACCAATGATTCTCACGCAAAAACTTTATTCTTTAATGGTTTCACAAAAAAATGGCACTATTATTAATATAAATTCTAATGTAGGAAAAGAAGGTAGGGCTAATTTTACTCTATACGCTGCTACTAAATTCGGGCTTAATGGTTTTACTCAAAGCCTTCGTTTGGAAGCAAAACAACATGGTATTAGAGTTTTAAGCATTCATCCTGGAGGAATTAATACACCTTTGTATGACGCACTTGAAACACCACCCGACACTTCTTCTTACATGGATCCTAAAAAAGTGGCTGAAATAATTGTTTATTTATCTGAGACAGAAGGTCTTTCTCCTGACGAGATAGTAATTAATAGGCTTTCTCAGTAGCTCTAATCCCTAGAGGTAGTTAAATACTAAAGCTGGGGTGAAGCTTCCATTAAGTAAGGTCTTCCATGTGCGTAACGTATAGAAATTGATTCCAATTCTCAAACATTTGGGGTACTTTAGATTGTTGTAACAAGCTATTTTACTATTTCAAGGATTTCATCGTAAGTGTTATCATCACCAATTGCCCGTGTAATTTGAACTTTCATATCAGGGTTTTGTTGGTAAATTTCTGCTAAAGCCTCTAATGCTCTCTTTGTCACTTCAATCATTACTCTTTGAGAGCCTTCTCTGACTTGCGGATCAAACATTCTCAATGGACGGTATCTAATAATTCCGCCCTTTTTAGTGACTCTTATTAATTCACGCAATTGATTAGCTGCGTAACTAGGATCAATAGTTTCGTCTATAACAAAGGGAAATACATAATTGAGAACAGCAACATCAAAGGAATTATCAGCAAAAGGCAAAGCTTCTACTTTACCTACAACATCGGTGTTATATATACCCCATGTTTTTGCATCATCAAGGTTTACAACTTCTGCCTTTACTCCCATGCCCTTCAGAGCTCTTTTAAAATCTCCTAAACCAGAACCTGCGTCTAAAATATATTTATCCTGATAATCCGCTTTTGTCATATTAAGTCCTTCTAAGTATTTAAAAGCAGATACCGCAATTCTTAAGGGCAATTTATATCTATTACTATAATCATAAGCTAGTTGATCTGTTATCCCTTTTCCATATGGAATATGACTTCTGTTATGATCAATGAAAGTATAAGAAGCTTCAATTATTTCTCCTAAATCTTTAGCTTCAGCCATATGCTTATTTAAGCATAAAAGCCTTATAAAATACAGAAATGTTCCAATCCCTTGCTGTAGTTAATTGCTAAGTTTGAGCTAAAGCTATTTTCTAAGAGTATCTTCCATGATCTCAAATTAGCCAGAATTTGATTCCAATTCTCAAACATTTGGGGTACAGATACAAAACACCCCCGACTTGTTCGGGGATTTTTGTATCTTGAACGGCTAAAGGAAGGAACAGCGCGCTTCGCTCCAAGAAGCAAGCTGTTCGATTACGAGCGTAGCGAGTAATACAAGAGGAGCCATATTGAAACGAAGTTTCAAGTGGATCTGCTTTTACTCCCGTACGCGGTATATAGAGAAAAGGTGTAAAGCTAAATCACCCTCCGGGTGTAAACTTGTTTTTCAAAACCTTTCACCAATGGCAATAACAATAAAATCATCTTCAAGATATTTACTAATATCCTTAATAAAATTTATCCTGGCATTTAATTGATCTTTTTCTTCTTGTTGTTTATTCTCCCAAATCCACTTGGGATTAAATTTCTCGACGTAGTTATCTAAATCTAAAAGAATAACTTTATTCCCAATATTATGAAATTTATCTACCAGTCAAGCTCCAAGAGTATTTTTCCCCGAAGCCGGCCCACCATCAATTAATATTAATTTCATCACAGTAAGTATATCAGGCAGAAATTAGGATTTAAAAGATGTACAATTTGATTGTGAAAGAAATTACTAAAGAAGGAATTTTACAATTATTATCTGAAGTTTGTAATTTGCTAAACAATGAAAATATTGATTATTTAGTTTATGGAAGTACAGCTGATCTTTTGTATGGAAATAAAGAAATACAACCACATGATATAGATTTGATAGTAAAAGAAGAAGATTGCGAGAGGATAATTTCTTCAATTAAAACATTAAATTTCAATCCAATTAAAACTCCATATTCAATTCATGCAAACTCAATAATATATAGAGGTTTGGATAATAAACCGTTTGATATTTCTTTTGATTCTTATGAATATTATTTTCGAAAACATAATATTGATTTAAATAATTTTGGGACAATTTATGTTAAAGGCATAAATATAAAAGTTATGAAATTACATGATTTAAAAGAAAAACTTAAGGAATATAATAAATAATTATGAAATGTCTAAAATGTAAACAGGAAATGTTTAAAAAGTTAGAAGCCCTAACTAATAATGGTAAAAGTGGTAAAGATTTGAAGGAATATAACAGAATTGTTTACTGGTGTATAAAGGATGATATTTGGATAAGTATTGAAACTCCGGTTAATCCTCCTAGGTCTCTGTGAAAAATTGATAAAAGCTCATAGTTTTAGTATAATGCCTCCTCGTATGTTGGATGTTGAACCCAAAGGATATGAATTTAAACACGCCCATAGAATTTCCCTAGATGGTTATAGAGGGGTTGGGCATGACTTAATGCATTTAAATGATCCTGTTGCGGATGGCTTTATGAGGGTAAGTGATATGAGAAGTGATATTGTAGTTACCCAAAAACCTCAAGATAGAGCTCTTGATTATGATGAAATTGGTTTTGTAAGAGTGGGAAAATTTTTAAATTTGCCGAGGATGGAACTTTGGCATGGAGATGGAATAGTTGATATTAAAAAAGAAGATGATATTTGGTTAGTAGCTATAAATGATCAGGCTTTGGCTAATAAGGTAGCAAGATCAAATGATGGGAGAAGAAAGTTTGATGATTTATTTATTGAGGATTTTCGTGATGCTCTCATAAGAGGTTCTATTCAGTGTCTGAAAAATGAAAAAATCCTTAATAATGGAAGATATAATTTATCGACTCTTACTAGCTATGGCTTTCTAGGAATGTTTGATCTAACTCTGATTCCTACTATTGTTGCAACAGCTGTAAATAGTGGAGCTGATCCATTAAGCGTTGCTTTAAACGCAGGTAGTCTGTGGGCAGTATTTAACGGCGGGTATAATACTTTCCACCTAGCTTTTTCAGTAGCCAAGAGAGTGATGAATAAGTTAAGTAGACATAGCATTGATGAAGCAGAATCCGGCTTTCCAGATTATAATGATCCTTTTACAAAACATTCTTTACTTGAGTTGATTGCAGTTCCACCAGTACCTTTGGATAGATTAACAAGAGGTGCTTTATATCTCCGAATGCATGGGGATAAAATTATAACAGCGGGTAACCAAAAATAATTATGCCAGAATTAGATAAACCGAAAGATCGTCCGACCGTGTTTTTGGAGGGTATATTTGGAAATAAGCGTACTCTTCAAACATTGCTCTCTCGATCAGACGAAAAAGAACTTATTTTAGATAATGCTTCTGCCGAAATAGCTAGTTTTGATGGAGTAGAAACTAGAAGCCTCGTAAGATCGTTACTGAATGGTTTAAGTAGAGATGATAAGCAATGGGATCAAGACCGTCGGGATTGTGCCTTAGAGGTTTTACAAGTTGTGGATCTTGAGAAAATAAGGAGAGACCGTCTAACTCAAGATTATATAGATATCATTTCATCTCAGAATGAAAATTCAGATCCTTACGGAACAATATCGGCATTATTAAATGCTGGTACTATAGTTGGACCGTATTTAATACCTGGTGCAGAAACTAGAGAAAGAGTTAATTCCGTGTGGAATAATGTGGTGGGGAAATTTGAGGGTGATGATCGTCAGTATATTGATGAAGAAAAGAGGAATGTAGTAAGAAGTATTCATCTTCAAGCAGAGGAATTATTGGGTAATCCCGAAGTAAGATTGGGATGGAGAGAGCGTCCTGATTTTAATTCAAATTTTGATCCAGGTATTAAAGAACTGCATGAAGCATATTTGGCAACAACTAAAAGCCAAAAAACTTTTAAAATTGCTTTATGGGAACATACTCCAAATTTTAGAACTCTTTGTGCTACATATGGAATTGCTTTGGAAAGGTTTTGGAATATTGGTAACCCGGATGAGGTTGTAGAAAGTATGGCTCTATTAGGCCAAGCAGAGATGGAAAGCGTGCGACCTTATTTTGCAAAAGCGCTTCAAGCAGAAGTTGGTTTGGCAATGGAGGAATTGACTATTGAACGGAGTCGTTTTTTATCAGACGAAGTAATCCATACCGCAAGAGTTGCTCAGCAAGACATATTAAGTGGTATAGGAGAATTTCCGGATATTGTAGCAAGATTTAGAAAGTTGATTGAGGTATCGAAAACAAAATCAGGTAAAGCTCAAAGAGTTTTAAGAGGGCAGATTGCAAATTTCTTTAAAGAAAACGGTGTGGTACTTGAAGGCGGATTTGATGTTTTTGAAAATGCTTTAAGAGATGAAGTCCTTTTGGAGACAGCGGAACAAAGATTTAATGAAAGATATTCTGCTAAAAGAGAAATGGCAGCACAATTAGGTAATGTTTTTAAATTGGACACTCATGCTTCTGATTACTCTTTGATATCGAGACGAAGAGAAGATTTGTTCTTAGGAGATTTAACAGGAGACTGTACAGCTTATCATTTGTACACAGGAATAAATGCCTGGACTGTTCCGATATGGCTTTCGAACCCTGGATTTAACTTTTTTAGAATTAATGAGGGTAATCATCTAATAGCTAAATTAGGAATAGTTTTGGCTGTGTCGGGAGAAAAACCAGCATTGGTAGTAGATTCTTTTGAAGTAGGTCAAGGTATAGAAGATTACGATAAGGCAGTGGATAAAATCAGAGGGGGTTTACGATTCTTAAAACAATGGGCTGAAAGAATTAGACTAGCTGATGTTTTTGTAAATACTGTCTCTAATAGTTCAGGAGCAGTAGATTTATTAAAAAGCAATATTAAAGTAAGACCACAAGAGTCTGAATTGCATGTATTGGGAGATTTGCAAGGTGTTGCGGAATTGAGAGCAGGATTAATTGGAGGTAAAGTTACAGAAAGTATTTATCTTCAATCAGAAGACAGGAATTTGGAATTAGAACACGAGGAGGAGACGGAAGAGCAATCGGAGTATATTCGTCAATTTGAAGAAGTAATTTCTTCGGTAATTAAAATTGCTGACGCACAGAATAAGGGTGAAATTGAAAAAGTAGCTAGAGCACAAGATTGGCAGGAATTATTTAAATATATAGTAAGAGTATCCTACCCAGAATTAGGGAGAGAGTTGGGTGATAATTGGCAGGATTATGAAAGGTATATGAAACGGATAGGCGTGAATGAGTTTGGTCAGGCACACAGTCTTAATTATATGAAGTATGGAGATAACGAAGAAGAAGGTATTTTTACAACAATAGTCAGAGAGCGAAATTCTGAAAAATATGCTGATGCATGGGCGCGTGAAGTCGAGAGGCAAGCAACTTCAGAGGATAAGGAAATTATCGTGCAGGATAATAAAATATATGAAGAAGCTATCAAATTTGATCAGTTCTCGCTTTTGCTAAAGGAAATGGAGGTTAGAGGGTTAACTCCGGAAATAGCTTTAACACAATTATATGGTCAAGCAACAGTTAAAGCTGATTCACGAGAGCAAAGAAAACTAAGGCTAAATAGCCGATTACCAGTATTAACTGTATAAGAGTTTTAGACTCCCCACAATCCTCTTTTGTTTTTCTTGGCTTCTTCTTGGAGTTTTAATAATTGATCTTGATAGATAAAAGGCTTTTTATGTTGGTAAATAACTACTTGAGCCATGCCGTGTTCGTCGTCCGCCACGGGGATGATCTGCCGTTGGCGGTACTGATATATTTGATATATCTTGAGATTTGGTTAAAATTTTCAGAAGATAAAACCATGATTGATGAAGATATAAATAAATTGCGTGGAGTAATTAAAGAAGAACTAAAACCGATTAACGAAAAATTAGGCAATCTAGAACAAAAGATAGATATACGGATCAAACAGTTAGATTAACTGAAAATACGGAAGATGTAAAAGAAACATTAACCACTCATACAAAAGTTTTGAAAGGAATCGAAGAGAAAGCTGAACATAATGCTGAAAATCATCTTGGAATTATTCCACCAGAATTAGCGATAACAAGGTAAACAAGACCTTAACCATAATGATAGTTATTCATAAGAAGGGTTCTAATAAACTCTAGTACCTTGATATCTTAATTCCAATGTAAGATACTGAAGGTATGACTGCCCAAATACAGGTCATTACCCTTAACAGTCAGCAAAAGCAGCAGCTTGAGGGTATGCTGCGGAAAGGAAGATGGACT
>JAJYNW010000007.1 GCA_021786105.1 bacterium | reverse complement strand
AGGAGAAGTACGGGCCTATCAGGAAAGGAGAAACAAAGAAAAAGCCACCATTAACTGGCAATTTACCAGTGCAATGGCTAAGAAGAAGTTTAACTTACATTAAAATTAAAGTAAAGAGGTACTAGTTTACAGCTATGAGCAGCTTACTGATCATATACCGAGTGAAATCTTTGACCAAATAGAAAAAGGCGTTAGTTTAGAAGAAGCTTTGTCCCAGTTGCAGCTGGCGTCAGAGCCTTCTGCAAAGTCTTTGATTTTAGCCCGTTCGTCAGTACCACGGGTAGGTTCTTTAAGTTTTGCCTAAGTGAAATAACTTTGCCCATCATTTCTCCGGTGACATCACTTCTTTGGGTGGGGGTTAAGCCTTTGATTACTTCCTTAAAATTCTGATTGTTGATTTCCGGAATCAACTTAGCAGCTGGATTTAGCCGGGGATCAGCGGTGTATACTCCATCTACATCAGACAGAAAAATTACCTTACTGGCTTTTAGTTTATTGGCTAGAAAGGCTACGATAGTATCCCCGGAGATGACGGAATAACCTAAAGCAGTATCTGTTACCATATCTCCAAATAACACCGGTACTAAATCTTTTTCCAAAGCTTTTTCAATTTGAGAATAGTTAAAAGTTAATAACTTGCCATTTTTTTGGGTAATTACGGTATGAGGAGGGAAGTTGATGGTTGGAGTGCCGTTTTTTGTCAGAGAATCAAGGATTAGGTAATTTAATTCGGTTAGCTGTTTATAAACTGTTCCCAAAGCCTGTTTTTGCTCGGTCGATTTTACCCCTAGGTGTAGACTATATTTTTTCACTAAAGGGTGACCAAATGAGCCGGCTCCGTGCACAATAATTAGTTTATATTTATTTTGTTGGTAAATTTGGCCGATTTCTTTGCCCAGTCTTTTGATGGCTTTTAGTTGGGCTGCCGGTTTTTGGCTGTCTTTATTGGTAATTACGCTGCCGCCCAGCTTAACGACAATTAATTTCTTCATGTGGGCAATTATATAACAGAGGAGTTATAAAGTACTAAAGATAGGCTAGGGAAAGATCCGGGTACTTTTCTTCAATTACCAATTTAAGGGCTTGTTTGGCCCGGTACAACTGGCCTTCTACGGCTCTTTCGGTTAAACCCATGATCTTAGCAATCTCTTTGTGTGATAACTCTTTCCAGTACCGAAGGTACAATAGCTGTCTTTTCTCCGGGGGGAGTAGTTTGAGGCATTCTAAAATACACGATTTCAGCTCATCCAGGGCCATTTTTTCTTCCGGACTTAATTCAGTGCTGCCGATTTTAGCAAGGATTTCAAATCCCGGAGCAATAATAACGGATTTTTCATTGATTTGATGGCGGTAATAATCAGCCATTTTATTGAGGGCAATCCGGCAAATCCAGGTAAAATAGCTGCTTTTATTCTCAAAAGCGTACCAGCCTTTTAAAGCTGCCTCCACTGTTTGGGAAAAAACTTCCTCCGCTGCATCCTGATTGCCGCCCATTCTTTTTACAATAAACTTCATCAAAGGTAAATTAAATTTTCTGTACAAAAAGGCAAAAGTTTTATATTTAAAACCCATGACAAATAGTATAGCAAAACAAATCAAGACTTTCTTGGTTGATTCTTGATCCTGCTTCAGCTAAAATTCTGAACAATATGGCAGCAAAAATTGATAAGCGAAGCTTGCGATCCAATAAATTGGATCTAAAAAACAATATTCCCAGCCACGTCGCCATCATCATGGATGGAAACCGCCGTTGGGCTAGGGAAAGAAAGTTATCCGAGCATAAAGGGCACGAAGTAGGTTACAACAATTTAGAGCAAACTGTTGAGACGGCTAAGGCATTAGGAGTAAAAATTGTGACCGTTTATGCTCTGTCTACAGAGAACGTTAAAGAACGCAGTAAACGGGAAGTGCTGGGTTTATTTAATTTACTAAGAAAGATTTATTTGACTAAATTAAAAAAGATGATGGAAGAGGGGATTGAGATTGAAGTATTGGGAGAGCCGGTCGGACTACCCAGTTTTGTTAAGCAAATTATCAAAGAGATTGGAAAAAAACGCGTTAAAAATCCGGTCTTAAAACTTAATATTGCCTTTAACTATGGCGGCAAAAGAGAGATTCTGCTGGCTATTCAAGATATGATTAAATCAAAAATATCTCCGAAATCAGTAAGCGAGAAGCAGCTGCGGAAATATTTATATACTGATGACCAACCTGATCCGGAACTGATGATCAGAACCGGCGGTAAGTACAGATTGTCAAACTTTTTGCTTTGGCAAAGTGCTTATTCTGAACTCTATTTTACCGATACTTTATGGCCGGATTTTGATAAAAATGAATTTAAAAAAGCCATTTTGTGGTACCAAAACCAAAAGCGGAATTTTGGTAAATAGTCGTCAGCTTTCAGTCATCAGTCGTCAGACAATTGCAAGAAAGTCTGAAAGCTGATAGCTGAAGACTGATAGCTACTATTGAATCTCTGACCATTTTTCTGAAGTATCAGAATACAAATCCCTTAAAAGAACCAGGTATTTTGCCTGCTGGTTAATTATTTCTGCCGGGTTTGAGTTATCAGTTAGACGGCGGCAGAACATGATCGAACCTGGGTCCAGACTAATTAAACTGCCGTTAATGGTAAGGGCGTTTGTGCTTGCGCCTACATTAACTAAATTTGGGCTAATGCAGGTTGATGGTGGGTCTACCGTCGGGTTATAGGCAGTATAGATGGTTCCTGAAGAAATGATGACGGCATCAATTTGCGTAACTGATTTATCAATATAGACGTTTCCAGACACTACAAAAACCAGGCCCCCATTTCCGTCGTTTGTATGATAAATAATATCGCCATTGATGTTTAAGTCAGCATCCATAAAGATTACTTCCGTGCCGGTGCCTGTTGGAGTATATGACGGAGAAGGGATTGTTACAGCTGCAGGGGCGTTGTATATTCCATTTCCAGAAAAGCTTGCAGGTAAGCTTGTGATTGTGGTTTTAGTAAGTTTTGATTGGGTATAATAGAGTGATTTGAGAGTTGCATAATTAGGGATTTTATAAGGTGCAAAGGCAGCCTGACTGGAAATCACGCATTGGCCAGCGGGATTGCCGAAATTATTGGAAATAGTTGGCGCACTGATCAGACCTTCCGCCCGAGGATTGGGGCTTTGAACTGGACAGGGGGCACCGGCAGCGGCACTTTGCACTGTGACAATTATTGATGTGTCGATTAAAGCATCAGTAGTTTCCTGATCGTTGGCATACATGCGGTACTCGTAGTTGCCTGGAACGGGCGGGGGGCTGACAGTGAAAGTGCAGGGCGATGGATTGGGGGGGATACCACTTCTGTCAAACATGGGAACCGGGCCCGGGCTTTGAGTGCAGCTATTGGCATAAACCCAGCTGTTACCGTTTACAGTGCCGGTTTTTTTGTCACAACTGGTGGCCCCATTATTTCCGCAGTTGGCTTGGCCGCTGCTGCCGGAACGGAATAACCCAATCCAGTCTGTGGTGGTGGCAATCTCCGCTATAACCAGCTTTGGATCAAATATAGCTAGGGTGGCACCGGCTATTATTAAACAAAAAGCAATTATTGAAAAGGGGAGCTTGCCATTAGACATGTTACTGGGTTTTAAGTTGCTGTATTTCGTTTTTCAGTGAATCAATTTCTTTTTGTTGAGAATCAACTTTTTGGGATAAACTATTTAACCTCTCCAATATATCTACTCCATTAACAATTAACTTTTGGGTTTCCACAATTCCTGCCTCAATCTTACCCACAATTAACTTTCCAAATGCCCCAACTCTACTAACTAAATTACCAAAGGTATCATAAAGCTGATCCAAATTAAGAGAAAACCCAGCAGTGGAAGTTAAGTTAACATTAGGGTCATACCAGGAAACATTAACCAAAGCCATAATCTTGCCGACATAAGTTCCGTCAGAGAGTCTAAAACAAGGATGATTGGGATTGGTTCCATCATCGGTTGGCCAGTTAATGGAATCTAGGGAGGGGACGGTTGGACAGTTTTGTTCGTTCCAATTCTCGGTAGATTCTAAAGCTTTAGCTACCACAGCCCCAGGTTTAGTAGCTTTCATTCCAATACCAAAAAGAGTAGAGGAGGTAATGGAATCGCCGGGATTAATATTCCCGTTTAAGGAGGTAACTTTGGTGGGAATTCTTCCGGCTAAAGCTACTGGTTTAGCATTAGGGGGATTTTTGGTGGGAGGAGGGGTAGCATTTGGGTTATTAGGATCAGGTAGTTCGCCTAAATCCTTGGCATCCTCATTACCTAAGATTAGGCCTGGTTTGGTGGAAACAATACCGATTAAGGATTGAGTGTATGGCTGGTTAGACCTTTTAACAGAAACATTCAAACCATTTTGAGCTTCTACAATATCACCTTCTGCTTGATCAAGACGGCTTTGGTCGGTAATTGGATAATATTCGGCAACATCAACGGTGGCAGTGGTGGTGCCGTGCTCAAAGACGGCGGCAGCGTTATGTTGGAACCGGACTTCGCAATCAGAATTAGCAGCTTCAGTGCTAAAACCAGCGCACCAGACCATTTGGGCGTAATTGTCTCCAATGACGGCTAGCAGGGAAGTGCTTTGGCCGCCGTTATATTTTTGCCAAGAAGAACCATTCCAATAAGCATTCCCTGATGCATAAAGGCTGCCATGATAAGGTTCGCCAACCCAGCCAGCGCTGTCATAGCCAGTATTGGATATTTTTATTCCTTGACTAGAGTCGTTATCGGAATGTACTTCTAATTTGGCGCCAGGACTTCTGGTGCCAATACCGACCCCGGTTGTAGAGGCAACCGTTAGGGTTACACCAGCGGATTGAAGGTGTACTCCGCCATACCCAGCTACCTGAACCGGAGAATTACCCCAAGGATCAGTAAAATTTGGTACCCCGATACCATACCAAGGGGAATTATTAATCAGATCTGTAAAACTGCTAGCCACCTTAAGGCTGGTAGCGCTGGCCCGGCCATTAACATCCAATGGCCCTCCTGGACTTATTGTCCCAATCCCAACATTACCGCTATTGTTAATCGACATGGCAGGATTGCCGCCATTGCTCCAAGTTACTGCTGTGCCTGCTGCTTGTCCGCTGCTGCCACCCAGAGCGCCAGTAAAGAAATATAGAGCTCCATCTCCCAACTCAATCCTGCTGGCTCCTCTAGTGCCATTGTAGTTATAGCCATTGCCAGCCGAGTTGATCGAAGCCCCGCCCACTAAATTAGCCAGTCCCTGGCCCATCCCCACATCCATCGATATTGATGAGCCGTCAAATGAACCGCTCTGCAGCCTTTTTAAAAAGAGTTGTTGGGTATAACCATTGATAGTAGAATCCCAGCTATCTGTTATTACTCCGGAAATTCCTACATTCCCATCAACATTTTGATAGGCGGTAGAGCCAGCGGCACCTGCCAAGCCGACGCTTAAGAATTTATTAGCATTAACGATAGCTACTCCGGCAACCTCACCTGCTATTTGTTGAGCAGTAGTAAATAGATGAAACTTTTTATCAATTAAGGAAACTCCTCCCAAAGCAATTACTAAGGATAATCCTAAAACTGCTGTTTTGTGTATTAATTTAGATTTTGAAAGCTGCATAATTTAATTAAGACGTAGTTATCAGTAAATGTCAATCACGGTCCTCCAGATGCAGATATTCCGGTATTGGAATGAACATCGCCCCCAGTGGTTTTTAACCAGGGTTGGAATGTATTGGTAATAGTAAAACTGAAAGGCGGGCAGGAAGTGGCAGTGCCGGGATTCCCGGCATTGTCAATGGCAGTGATTGCCAAATTATAGCTGCCTATGGGTGGCGGTGTGGTCCAATTATATGTTTGTGTTTGATAAGTGCAGCTGCCATAGGGACAGGTAGCGGGGGAAGTGACTGGTGCAGGTAAAGGTGTTGGTAAAGGTGTCGTGTTACTAACGCTGAGTGAGGCAATGCCGGCTAGATCGCTCGCCCAAACTGTAAAGGCGTGAAATCCCAATTGAACAGTATTAGCGCCTGAGGCGATGGGGCTAACGCCGCAAGAGGGGACGGTGGTATCAAAAATCCAGCCAGCATGGGTAGGGGCAGGATATAGAATAACAACAAAAAAGGTGATAAAGACGAGGACAAAAAGACGTCTTCTTTGGCAGCGCATACTAATTCCATATTGCAGCATTGGAATTTATTTTGCAAGTCCACTCTGAATTTATAACAGTTCACAAGTCTTGACATGATTTGTCATGCTGAATTCATTTCAGCATCTATATAGATCCTGAAACAAGTTCAGGATGACATTTTATGTCAGTAATGGTGAATAGTTACCTTAATTGCCCCATAAAAGTTTTAGGGAATTTACAAACTTGACTTCTTGTGCATATTATGGTACTATAGGATTACACTTAGAAAGTGTAATCCTGCAATAACTTTGTTATCTAAGGACAATGATAATACCGAGCAGGGTATTTATATGTCATTAACTGGAAACCCTGAATTGGGTGGTCAGAATTTAACAGGCGCTTCAAGATTGCCTCTATTAAGAGGGATCACTCCTTTTTTCAAAATTCCGCAATTTAACAATCCTTTAGACTTACGGGAGCGTATAGTTCAACAACAAGAAAAAGCTTTGGGTTTACCTGTAAAAAGAGTGGGAAGTGGGCAGGAGATGGCCGGGATAATAGCAACTCTTTTAGCCCAAGGTTATACAGTTGAGTTGAGTAAGCCGACTGCACTGGATCGGGCTTTGGAGCATGTAGAGAGGTCAAAAGCTAAGGCCCGACGGCTTATTATTGATGAAGATACCATGCCATGGCTAAATCAACCAGGACCAGCTTCTCAAGATGAGCTAAAAGCTCAAACAGTTTCTTCCAGAAGCATGAAGGGTACGGCTTTGGCTGTAGGGGGAGCTGTGGCGGCAACTATGGCTGTGGGACAGGTTTTACCGGCGGATTTTCAAACCTCCCAAAAAGCCTACTCTGAATTGCTGCAATCTATTAATGCCAGGCTGGCAGGCTCAAGTGCGGAAGCGGCGGTGCCACAAGACGAATGTACGGATCACCAGTTTGGCCCGTGTATGACCGAGGAGGAACTAAGGGCGGCCAATATTAAAATCACCGCCCGCGATTATGTTGAGGATGCCAGCGGCAACACAATTAAACAACGGGTTATTTTAGATAACAATATATATTATGAGGCTGTTCGGGATCCTAACACTGGAACATATCCTCCTAAATTTGTGCCTATTTCCCAGTTGCCCGGGAATGTTACTTCGCTAATTTCTTCCTCTGACGGCAATACCTTATTTGCCGGGGGATTATCAGATCCAATGTATCAAAAGACTAAGATGTACGCTTCCTTTGATGCCGGAAGACACTGGCAGGAGGTTGCGGTACCTTCTGATCTTAGCGGTATCCCTTCAGATTTGGTCCGTTTTACTGATAGAGATTTTTTTGGGACTACCATTGAAAGCGAAGGAGTTGTTAATCAATTTATGGCCAAAGTTGATCCGATTAACAAAACTGCCACCATTCAGGCTACAAATATTCCCACAATTACGCCGGTAAATATGAGCGTGGGAGCTCTGCAAAATTTGGATATGATCGCTTTGGATACCAATAATCATACCGCCACCGTGGTTTCCAATCGATATTTGCAATATGGTTTGGCTGTTTCCACCATTAATTATGATACAAACATTGGTTCTGCCAGAATTATTACTCAAACCTTGCTGACTGATGGAACTTTGATTAATTTAGGTTATTTGTCCGGAACCGGTGTTTATACTGATACTAATGGCAAACTACGGGTTACCGCCAGCAACTTCATCAGAAACACCCTTTATGATTTTGATATTAACAATCCTTTGGATGGGACTGCCACTGAATTCTATTATGCCAATCAATGTGATGGTAAAGGTTTGATGAATTACGGTAATGGAACTTTATCAATTACAGGTGTTGATGTGCTAGTTGATACGCAAGGTAATAAAAAGACCAGATTTGCCGGCGGTCGTTCTTCCACTTTAGATGGTAGCTCCAGGGCAATTTTTGGCAGTATTGAAGATGGTGTTTGTCTTGATATTGAGCCTTATAAACGATCGGGAATGGGCCGTCAGCAAGATATGTTGAGGATGAAAATGAATAATCAAGAGGGCTATGAGCTTAGATTTGGTATTGAAGGTACTTCTTCCGTAAAAGCTTTTGTGGATGGAAATTATAATATTTACTATACCGATGGAGGATTGGGAGCGCCCTTGATTTTGCCAACACCTACCCCAATAGTAACACCGACTTATAGATTATATCTTCCGGTTGTTATCCAAAATCATCAGTAACATTGTGACGTTGGTACGTTAATGCCGGCCCCGCAGGCTCTTTCAGAGGTAGCTGTTTCCGTATTGTAGTAGTAATCATACACATAGCCATAGGTTTTCCAGGTATGACCACCCATATTTTTATAAAAAGTGACGGAAAATTGGGGTACGCCCGAAGGCCCTCCTCCTTTTGGTGTAATCCTTAATTCATAAGGGGATGAGCTGGTGGGGTAGTATTGATCGTTATTAAGCGAGATTTGTTGCCAACCTCCTTTGTAATAAGCATAATAATTCCCGGCGGCAAAGGAGTAACCAGCCACGGTTTCCGCATAACGGGCATAGAGCAAGACAAAACCATTACCGGCATCAGCGGCAGTCATCAGGCTGGATAAATTAGTGGGTGAAGCAGTGTTACTAACAAGGGCTACTCCGGAAAGGGCGGCATTTGTTCCGTTGTTTATGTTTTGGGTAATTGCGAGAGTGTTGAAATAATTGTTTCCGCCTTGGCCTGATTGCGAGGTTAAGCCGCTTACTCCATAAGTTGTCCCGACCACCCCACCCCGGCTTGTGTCAGGTTCGATTGTTAATCCCCCTATGGTGGGGGTGGCGGCAGCGGTACAGGTAAAAACCGGACCGCCCACCGGCTCAATGCAGCCGTTGCTGTCGCAGGCGTGTATCCACCAGCCGTAGGTGTGACCAACTAGACTAGCTTGATTTTGGGCACTGGTGAAAGTGAAAGGGCTGGCGGCGTCAGTAGTACAAGTGCTGCCGGTGAGCATACTGCTGTTACATTGGCCATTCCAGCCATAGGCAGTATCATAAGCCCGAACAGCATAATAGGTAGCCCAAGGAACTCCGTTCCAAGACAATGTAGCAGTTGTACCGGGTATCGGACAAGAACCTGCTGTTCCAGTAATTTGGGAGACTAAGGAAACCTGCATATGGCTGGGATTCCCACAACCAGACCAGCCAGCCTGTTGGGTATAGACAGGAGTGTAATTGGGGTTACCGGTACAGGCATTGGTGGTATTAATCGGTGTATTGGCCGGGTCATGTAAAGGATCGTCGGAAGAGGATACATAGGCATTGCAGAGCAGCCAGACCGGAGTGGTGCCGGCCGGTACCGCGGAAGAGTCAAAGGTGGCAGTACAGGGGAATGAGTGGCAGGTGGCAATCTTGTGATAGTCGCTCCCTAAATTAGTATTACCGTAATTGTAGTATATTTCTATAGTTTTAACCCGGCTGTCGCCGGTGGTGGCGGTGAATGTATCCTGGCTATTTGTGCCCATCCTAGTGGGTCCGGAAATGGTGCAGGTTAAGGGGATGGTGGCCGGATCGGCAGCTTTGACGACGCTGATATTCTCAAAGTACACGTCGTTTGGGGTACTTGTATTACCTGCGTAGGGATTATTGTGCCCGCGGACGTAGAATGTCATTGTTGAGGCAGTGGCTGCCCCGGTGGTAATATTAAAGTTGTACCAGGAACCAATATTGGTATCGTATCCGTAAAGGTCATACCAGGCAACGCTTCCCGAGCCAAATTGAACACCGATAGTATCCGCACTTAAGTCGTAGGCTCTCAGGCTGTATCCGGTAATGTTGTAGGTGGCTCCGACAATGACATTCATAGTTTGGTAATGACCGCCGTCGCCTCCGCTCATCTTGTCGCTGCAGCAACCGGAGATTTTGGTGTAAGTCTCCCGCATCCGGTTATTGCTGCCCCATTTAGTCCAGGAATTCGGGTTGTTATCGTAATTGGGGTCGCCGGTGGCATACCAGGGATCTTCCATGCCGCCGTTTAGGAGAATATTTTGGGCATGGGCCAGCCGGGGAGAGATGAAGACAAAAAAGATTAAAAACACAATTCCAAAAGTATATTTTTTCATCTGATGACGGTTATTTCCTGTGTGGTAACGCCGTTAAAGGTTTGGGAAATAAAAGTAACAGCATCACCCTGTTTAAGGTCGGCAGTAAGGGCGTTAGTCGGTTCGGAAACATAGCTGGGTTTAGTGATGGAAGTAGAGGTTCCTTTGGCGGAAGGAGAAGCAGAGGGTTCCCGGGATTTTGGAACGTCGGTAGAAATAATCTTAATTTTGGTGGGTAGGCTTAGGTCAACCCGGAGAGATTTGTTTTTATCGTCTTTTATAACCAGGTAGTTTTGGTTAATAATGGTGATATGGCCATTAATGAAACGGGTAGTAGGCTGTTGGGTTTCAGTAGGGGATTTAGCAGGTTGCGAGGAGGGAGATGAGAGGTTTTGCCAACGGTAAATGGTGGCTGCCCCTATGGTTAAAACTAAAACAAATATTAAAGCCGGCAACAGGTAAGACTTGAGTTTGGTTGAAGAATCGGCGGAGTCAGCAGTATTTGGTTTGGGGCTTAAATTTGGGTCCACGTGTTTATGGTAAGTCAACTGTGCAACCTTTTTCAAGTGCTTGGCAGTTTTTTTAACCATAATTTTGTTATATCATATTAGGCTTATGAAGTTAAATGCTAAGCAATTAAGAAAATGGACAAGGGATGAGCGGCAGCCTGCGGTAGGTAAGCAGGAGATTTATATTGTTTTGGATAATGTTTTGGATACCTATAATATAGGTTCTATTTTTAGACTGGCTGATGCGGTAGCTGCTAAAAAGGTTTACTTGTGTGGTGGGACAGAAACTCCACCTAATCCCCGGATTAAAAAAGCTTCTATTAATACCACTGAGTGGGTAGAGTGGGAATATTGCGAGACGGCGGTAGAGGCGATTGAGAAAGTACGAAGTTTATGGAATTGTCATCCTGAGGAGTCTTCGACGAAGGATCTCAAGATTAAATCTAGAGATTCCTCGCAAGCTCGGAATGACAGGAAAGGGATGGTGGTCGCAATAGAACAGAGTGCTGCATCAGTCCCTTATGATAAATTTGAATACAAATTGCCAATAGCTTTGGTAGTGGGGCACGAAAGCTATGGAGTCTCCAAAGAAGTGCTGGAGATGGTGGATGCGATTGTAGAAATTCCCATGTTTGGGGTCAATATTAGCTTAAATGTTATGGTGTCCCTCGGAATAATCTTATACCGAGTGATCGAAAAGACTGTTTAGGTTTGAATTAAGGTGTAACCCACCTTTTTGTGGCTTTCGATGATGTAGTTATTGGTTTTCATAAACGGGTGTTTTCTAAGCCGGTAAATTAAAGCATCTAAAGCCCAATCAGTGGCTTCTTCGTTATTTTCTCCCCAAACTTCCTGGAAGATTTCATATTTAGTCACGGTTGAACCCATATTTCTCCGTAGCAGCTTAAAAAGCTTAGCTTCTTTGGCCGGTAATTTAACTGACAGATGTGTTTTGACATATTCGGACAAAAGGGGAGTAAACAGTTGGTATGTTGAACCTGACTTTTTTATTAGGCCTACTCCTAATAAATACTCATCTATCTCGTCAATATTTTTGCCCTGTGCGACTTTTTGCAGGGTTTTCCGCTGAAAATAATTAAGATAATCTACAAACTCCTTCATTTGCATTTGGACAAATCGGTCCAAAAGCAGCTGTTCTTTTTGCGAGCTTAGAAGGATATGCAAAAGCTGGTTGTGGCCGCCTGACAATTCCAGCAGTTTTTCTAAGACAGCTTTGGGGGTGGGGCGGGCTGGTTCGATTTGGAGAAGTTCTTTTAAGTCGTTTTTAGAGTAGGGTTTGAAATATAGCTTCTCAGAGTAAAAGTTTAAATTACCGCCGCTGAGGGCATCAGGAGCTATTTCGTGTAAGGGTTTGATGGAGGTAAAGATTAAAACTATTTTGCCCGGCGAAACAGCAGTCAGGCTTTGGATATTTGACAAGAAGTTCCAGTCAAATTCAGCTTTCAGTTGATCAAATCTACTAAAAATGATCACAATTTTTGCTCCATCTTTAGTGGAGCGAAAATAGTCCACGTCTATTTTTTCTCGTTTTTGGGAAAGTGCTTGTAAGGCTTTTTTAGATTCCAAAAGTAACTGCTCATCGGGTTTTTCGTCGGGTTTACCGTCCAGTTCGGTAAGCAATAATTTGTAAAATTCATGCTGGGACAAAGTAGGTAAGTCATATAAATCAACATGAATAAAGAAAGCAAAGTCGTGCATGGCTAGGTATTTTAAAAAATAGGACACGCCGACCCCGGGCATGGATAACACTACAAAAGAAAGACCTGTGTCAATCAGAGATTTAAAGTTTTTTAGATTTTCCTGGGCAAAATCAGGGCTTAATTTGGCTTCTGGGAAATTGTACGGGTTGTTTAGGATCATGGGCGTCAGGATTATAACAGGATATTATCAAGCAATCAAGCCTGAGTTAGGTTAGAGTAGTCGCAGAAAGGAAGAAATACTATAGACCTATGAGTGTTGAAATGGGTGGATCAGGCGGAGGCGGTGCAGGACCCGGCGGGGGAGGTATTGGTGGTGCAATAGGAGCAGGTGTGAGTATTGGGCCTGCTGTGGGGATTGGGTCAAGTTTGGGCGGAATAGAAGGTGGAAGTGTGGGTGGGCCGTTTTCAACTAGCGGATTAGGGAGGTTTGACAGTGGCCCAGCTTTTGGAACAACTCCTATACTAGCCAGCTTGGGACCAGCTCTAGAAGCTCCAACCGGATCGATATTTAGCGATGGGCCGATTACCTCTTTGGAAGGATTTAAACCAATGGGAATTACTGATTTAGTAACTCCTCCCAGCGTAGGAGGAGCATTAAAACCGATTTCAGAAGTCAGGCCGGCAGAGTTATCCGGAGGTTTTAACCCGGCAGGGGAAATTGTATTTAAACAGGAGCCGTCATCAAACGAAGCTGATGTGCTGGCAGGAGTAGAATCAATTCTGGCTCAGGCTCAAAATAAGCCGGTAATGGAATTAAAAGAGGCGGCTATAGCAGTTGACTGGCCGGAGATAGTTGGACCCAAAAAGGAGCCTGCATCCGAACCAAAGATTATTAAAGAGGCTGCCTACTGGTTTACCGATGTCGAGCCAAAAGCGGTTAAAAAGGCAGAAGTGATTATGCCGCAAGCTGAGCCGTTGACTGAGCCTTTGGCAGTTCCTAATTTTGTGGAATATCCGGCACCCCGGATAGCTGTTTCTCCAGTCTCGCAGCCGGCTACCAAGGCAGAGAATACACCTGTTGTCCAAATAAGCAACCAGACGCAAACTGAAAACGTAGTTTCCGCTGAAGCTGTTCCGGCTGTTTCTGCGCAGTCGGCTGTTGAAGAACAGGAAGCAGAAGAGGTGGTGACTGAAGAAGTGGCTAATCAGGATCAAAAAGAAGTTTGGGAGGAAGAAACAGAAAAGTTGGAGCTAAAAGATGTGATAGATGAGGAAGTTTTGAGTAATAGGATAGTGGAATTTGAAGGAGCTATTGAGTTAGCTGGTATAGAAATAAAAGCTGAAGCTTCGGAAAAAGGGCAACAGGAGGAAGAGCGGGAAATTGAAGGAGAAAAAATTGTGTCTTTCGTATCTTCTGAAACTGCAGATAAGAGAAGCGGGCTCGTTAAGAGGCGCGGGCCGGATGGATCAAGGGTAGAAACCATCCAGGCAATAAGGGCTAATAAATTCAGATCGGTGAGAGAAGCAAAGGAAAAAACTGCCGCCACTATTTCTGAAAAGGTTCCGGTGAAAAAAGGGAGAGAGGGCAGAGAGGTGGGAAGTGAGGCAGTTGCCAGGGTGTTGAAATATCTTTTTGTAAGGTTTAGTCCACAAGAACAGCAGGAGGTCAGAGTAGCCAAAAAAACAAAGCTGCGCGTTATTCAGGGGCAAAAGCCTGTACAAACTATATCTGTTATTAAGCCGACAGCAGCTAAAGAGGCGAGAATCGAAGATCATCCGCAATTGGCCCAAGTTTTCCAAAAAGCTGCTTAACAAACAAGATTTACAGGATTGACATTAGCTGACCGTAGAGTTACAATACAAAATGGTTTTAAGCCGCTTTCTGGCGGGTTAAAACAAGAAGGAGAAAGTTAGAAAGAGTCGTCAGCTCTCAGTCGTCAGTCATCAGACAATTGCAAGAAAGTCTGAAAGCTGATAGCTGAAGACTGATAGCTACAAATAATACTACTCAGCACATTAACAACCGAAGATTTTTTTATATACTACTCTTCGGCATAAAGTACCAGCTGAAAGGCTGGTTTTTTAATGGTAGAAGAGTGGTGGGTTCAATTTGACAAGAGTTTCTTGTCAATTCTTTGAGTGAAGTTTGTTGAAAGCTTCACGGAAGTGGAGCCGGATACAGATTCACTCTTTTTTTGAGAGTTTGATCCTGGCTCAGGATGAACGTTGGCGGCGTGCCTTAGGCATGCAAATCAAGGGGGGGTCGAGCAATCGACCCAACCGGTGGACGGGTGAGTAATGCGTAGGAATCTACCTAGAAGTGGGATATAGCTTGCCGAAAGGTGAGGTAATCTCCCATGTGATCGCAAGATCAAAGCCGCAAGGCGCTTTTAGATGAGCCTGCGTCCTATCAGCTAGTTGGTGGGGTAATGGCCTACCAAGGCAACGACGGGTATCTGGACTGAGAGGTCGGCCAGACACAATGGGACTGCGACCAAAACTGATCGCCTGGTTGAGTAATCGACCAGTAAAATCCAACTAATAACGGTGGAGTCCGAAAAACACTTGACTTCGGGTAACCTTTGGGTTACGTTAGAAGTATGTGTATGTTTGGGATAATACCGTGGGAAGTTCTAGAAGAGTTAATCCAACGACGCTTGCATATATTGCAGGATTTTTAGATGGTGATGGGTGTATTAAAGCAAGAATAGATAAACAACCAAACAACAAGTTTGGCTGGAGAACTAGGATTGCAGTTAGTTTTACTCAGCACACTAGAAACCGTCATGTATTGGACTGGATATACAAACAGCTTGGAAATGGTTCTATAGCTGATTATCCGTCTAAAAACTTATCAGAGTATGTGATTACTGATAGTAAATTTGTTGAGCGTTTGTTGAAAGGTTTAAGACCATTTGTAGTGAATAAATTCAAACAGTTAGATTTAGCTTTACAGCTTTTAACCTTAAAAGACCGTTTTAAAGACGAAGATTCTTTTAAGAAAGGTTTGGCATTAGCGCTACAAATTAGGGGATTTAACCATTATCACAAAAAACACTTTTCTAATAACCCCGTAACGACTGATATGGAAGGTACCAGATAATCTGGATAATATACTTCCATTACATGTTGGCCCCCGAATTTTCGGGGTGAAGATATAGTCTGATACTTCGAGGAATCGGAGAAAACACTATGACGGCCCATACACCTACGGGTGGCAGCAACCGGGAATATTCGACAATGGACGAAAGTCTGATCGAGCGACGCCGCGTGGAGGATGAAGGCCCTCGGGTTGTAAACTCCTTTTGTAGGGGAAGATTATGACGGTACCCTACGAATAAGCACTTGCTAACTACGTGCCAGAAGCCTCGGTAATGCGTAGAGTGCAAACGTTATCCGGATTTATTGGGCGTAAAGAGTTGCGTAGGCTGATCCGAACATCTTATTTGAAATTCCCCGACTCAATCGGGGTTTTGGATAAGATATGGCGGATCTTGATGGTTGGAGAGGGTGCTGGAACCGATGGTGTAGCAGTGAAATGCGTTGATATCATCGGGAACACCAAAGGCGTAGGCAGGCACCTAGCCAACCCATGACGCTGAGGCACGAAAGCTGGGGGAGCGAAACAGATTAGAGACCTGTGTAGTCCCAGCCGTAAACTATCTCTGCTAGATAGCCGCGCAAGTGGCTGTCGCAGCTAACGCGTTAAGCAGAGCGCCTGGGGAGTACGAGCGCAAGCTTAAAACTCAAAGGAATTGACGGGGACCCGCACAAGCAGTGGAGCGTGTTGTTTAATTCGATACGAAACGAAAAACCTCACCAGGGTTTGACATGCTAGAGTTCCATGCCTATGAAAGTAGGCAAATGCGCAAGCAGGCTAGCACAGATGCTGCATGGCTGTCGTCAGCTCGTGGCGTGAGCTGTTCGGTTAAGTCCGGAAACGAGCGCAACCCTCACCGTATGTTAAATAATTCATGCGGAACGGTCCCGATTTTTCGGGAAGGAAGGCGAGGATGACGTCAAGTCAGCACGGTTCTTACACCCTGGGCTACAAACACACTACAATGGCGAAAAACAATGAGTTGCAAGCTAGCAATAGCAAGCTAATCTCTGAAATTTCGCCTCAGTTCAGATTGGGGTCTGCAACCCGACCCCATGAAGTCGGAATTGCTAGTAATCGCGGATCAGCGTGCCGCGGTGAATACGTTCTCGGGTCTTGTACACACCGCCCGTCAAGGCAGCAAAGTCGGGGGCACCCGAAGGTCGAGTAATCGACCGAAGGTGAAACCGGCGATGAAGCTTAAGTCGTAACAAGGTATCCCTAGCCGAAGCTGGGGATGGATCACCTCCTTTCTGGAGTTTTGGTCAGATCTGATGATTCTCGCGTCGCCTCTGGCGACAGAGTAAAGCGCGGATTTGATCCAGGGTTAGCCTCACGGCTAACCAAGCGCCTGTTGAATGGCAGGCAAGAATGCTTAATGGGAGCATGATTTCTTACAGTCTAAGAAATTAAATCTCATTCCCACCACTCTTTTGACGTTAAAACAAAAAAAGCTCCTGTACGGAGCTTTTTTGATGGAAAATTTAGGTGTGGGCAATGATGGAATCGAACCATCGACCCCTTACTTATAAGCGAAGCTTGTAAACTGCGTTTGCGGTGGGCGCATTTGGGATCGAACCAAAGGCCTCGTCTTTATCAGAGACGCGCTCTACCACTGAGCTATGCGCCCACAAGCGAGCTTACAAACTTGTTTATCAGATAAGTGCTCTAACCACTGAGCTAATTGCCCAAAGCCGTTTCATATTCTACCTTTTGCGAAAGCAAAAGGCAAGGTTCTGCGAGCACGAACTATAATATTTATAGAGTGAAGTACGAGCAGGTTCTTATCAATATTGTGTTAGAATATCCATGTTCTGCCCTTGTTAAAATTGCTCATCCGCAATTTTACAAGCGATCTCGTCCCGATAAATCGGGACTCCGATGGCGCGGTGGCGAAGTGGAAACGCTGGGGTCTGCAAAACCTCGATTGCGCGGGTTCGATTCCCGCCCGCGCCTCAGAGCGAAGCGAAAGGTGCGAAGGGAACAAGATCTCTGAGTAAAACGAAGAGTAGACTTATTCCCGCCCGCGCCTCACAACATGACTGCGAATAATCCTCAAATAAAAGTCGGTATTGGTATCATGGTTTTCAAAAATGGAAAGGTTTTGCTGACTAAAAGAAAAGGTTCGCACGGAGCAGGGGAATATGCTTTCCCCGGCGGGCATTTAGAATTTGGTGAATCTTTTGAAAGTTGTGCCAGAAGAGAGTGCCGGGAAGAAGCCGGGATTGAAATTAAGAATGTCAGGTTTGTGCGACTTGCTAACCTGAAAGCATATACAGGCAAGCATTATGTAGATATTGGTTTAATGGCGGAGTGGGAGTCAGGTGAGCCGCAAGTATTGGAAGCAGAAAAAGCAGAAAGGTGGGAGTGGTATGATTTAGATAAGTTGCCGAAACCTTTATTTGCTACCATTGATTCTTACCTGGAGGCTTTAAAGACCGGTAAAAACTTTTTTGACAGTTGATATAAGTGAAAAGGGAGATTTTCATTATCTTTTTGCTTCTGCTTCTTTCCTTCCCTGCAGTCAGGGCGCTTCTTGCCCCCGGTGGCTTTACCAGCCACGATTTAACTCACCATGTCATCAGGCAAATTAGTATGGATAAGCTTTTATCTGAGGGTCAATTTCCGCCCCGTTGGTCAGGGGAGCTAAATAATGGCTACGGCTATCCGGTGTTTTTGTTTAATTATCCCTTGCCGGCTTTGGTGGGGGAGGTTTTTCATAAAACCGGTTTGGGGTATGTGGATAGCGTTAAGGCGGTGCTTTTTGTTTCCATGATTTTGTCTGTTTTAGGCATGTATTTATTCCTTAAAAGTTTTTTGGGGTTAAGATTGGCGGCATTATTAGGAGCAATTTTTTACTTATATGCGCCTTTACGGTTTTTAAATGTTTATGTAGCAGCGGCTGTGGGGGCTGCTTTAGGAGGAGCTTTGGTGCCCTTTGTGGTTTGGAGTATGGTGAAGGTAACGAAAAGCCAAAAATGGGTATGGGTGGGAGCTTTATTCTTCGCTTTATTAATCTTGGCTCATAATGTGACTGCCTTAATCTTTTCCAGCCTGATTTTAGCTTTTGCCGGACTTTTAATTTGGCAGTCAAAGGATAGGTGGAATTTGGGTAAAAGATTGGCATTAATGTTTATTTTAGGATTGGGGTTATCAGCATGGTTTTGGCTGCCGGCCATTTTAGAAAAGCAATATATCCGCTTTAATGAAGTTTACGCCGGATTTTATAAAGATCAGTTTGTGTCTCTTTGGCAGTTGTTGCGGTCTCCTTGGGGTTATGGATTATCGCATCCGCAAAACCCGGAGCCCGGGAATATGTCTTACCAGTTGGGACTGGTTCAGATTGCCGTAATGATATGCTGGATACCTTTTCTTTGGGCTAAAAGAGGAATAAGAGAAATTAGGGTGATTGGGATATTTATAGTGTCCTTTTTTCTGTTAAGTATTTTTTTGATGTTAAAGATTAGTTTGCCGGTTTGGGAAAGACTGCCGTTTTTGAGCCTGGTTCAATTTCCCTTAAGGTTTGAAGCATTGGCTATTCTTTTGGCGTCAATGGCTGCCGCTTTGCTGGTTAAATATCTGCCTAACAGAAGATTGATATTTATTTGTTTGTTGGTTTTGGTGATTTATGCCAATAGAAATCACTGGAATATTAATCAGGTTTTTGATCCGGGAGAGAATTATTACCTGTCTTTGAAAACCACCACTGCTTCTTATAATGAACACTTGCCCAAGTGGGGCAGGGTGATGCCGAAAGAGCCTTCGGCTAAGTTAGAAATTATTAGGGGGATAGGGGAAATTAGGGTGATTCAAGATCAGTCAGCGCAAGTTGTAGCAGAAATAGAAACTACTGCCTCTGCCAAATTAAGATTTAACCAATTCTATTTTCCGGGCTGGCAGATTCAAGTTGACGGTAAACCGGTTAAGTTTAATTATTTAACTGAGGGGGAAAGTTATGGTTTGCCAGTGTTTGATATAGATAATGGTAATCATCAAATTCTGGCTGAATTTAAAAATACTCCCATTAGAAATATGGCTGATGGAATAGGTATAGTAAGCGTAGCAATTTGGCTTTGGTTAATATTGTTATTCCGAGGAGCGAAGCGACGTGGGAAGCTTTCTTAATCTAGATTGCCACAGCCATTTCGTGGCTTCGTAATGACAAATATGGTAATCTATTTTTATGCAGGTTGTTACTTCTGAATTTGTCAAAGGGAAAAAAGTTCTTCTAAGGTATGACATTGATGTGGCCCTTCGACTCGCTTCGCTCGCTCAGGGTAAACTTGGAGTAGGTGAGGATTTTAAGCTCAGGGCTGGACTGGATACTCTTAGGTTGTGTTTGGAAAATGCTGACAAGGTAGTGGTGGTAGGTCATTTAGGCCGGCCGGAGGGCGGACAGAAAAGCCCGGAAATGAGTGCTAAGCCGATTCAAGAGTGGTTGCAGCAAGTTTTAGGAATCACAGTGGATTTTGCCGAAAGCTTGGAGCAGGCGGCAGCCTCGACAAATAAAATTGTCCTTTTGGATAATATCCGTTTCTTCCCAGGGGAAGCAGAAGGTGATATGGATTTTGCCCGTAAACTGGCTGGTTTAGGCGAGGTGTATATAAACGAGGCATTTTCTTCCTACAATAAAGGCGCTTCTACTACTGTAGTGCCGACACTGTTGCCTCATGCCGCCGGCATCCATTTTGCCCAGGAGGTAGAGAAGCTGACTGAGGTGAGGGATGATCCTAAAAAGCCGTTTATTGCCATTATGGGGGGAGCTAAAGTGGTTGATAAACTGCCGGTGATCACCATATTGGCAGGTAAGGCTGATGCGGTGTTGGTGGGTGGCAAGCTTATTAGCGAGATTCGGGAGCAGAATTTGCAAATGCCGAAAAATGTGATGGTGGGAATGCTGTCGGAAGATGGGTTGGATATTTCATCTCAGGCTACCCAAGCTTGGGGTGATTTGATTTCTCGGGCGGCAGAAATTATTTGGAACGGACCGGTTGGTAAATTTGAGGATCCGAAAAATAATCAGACGGAAAAAATTGCCCACATGATTTTAGATTCCGCGGCTGAGGTAGTGATCGGTGGGGGAGATTCAGTGGCTGCTCTTGGTCAATATGGGTTACTGCAAAAAGCTGAGGAGAAAGCATTTGTGTCAGTTGGCGGCGGAGCCATGCTGAAGTTTTTGGCCGAGGGAACGCTGCCCACAATTGAGGTTTTACAATGAATTTTTTTGATGATTTAGAAAACCCTTTTAATAAAACACCAAAGAAAAAAGACCCCTTAACCGAGTTATCCAAACAGAATGACAGAACTACTAAATTTCTTATTGCTCTTTCCGGGTTTGGAGTGCTGCTTTTTATGTTCATAGCTGTAGCTGCTCCTTTTAAGGATAGTTTATTTAGTGTTTTATATCCTAAATCTCAGTCAAAAGCTCAGGAAGTTGTAACTTCTGTGGTTCCTGCTTATTCTGATCTCATGCCTGTTTCTGGTTCGTATAAAAGAGTTTTTGTGACAAGCAGTGCGTATAATGGAAATTTGGGTGGTTTGGCTGGGGCAGATGCTAAATGTCAGGCCAGGGCTGATGCAGCTAAATTAGGTGGAGTTTGGAAAGCCTGGCTATCTGATTCTACTACCTTAGCCCAGAAGCGACTGACACACTCTAATGTGCCATACCTGAGATTGGATGGCTCGATTATAGCTAACAATTGGATAGATCTTACTGGTGGCACCTTACAGAATAAAATTGTTTTAGATGAGGCAGGCAAAGATAGAACTAATTATGTTGCTGCGGCCTGGACGGGAACAGATGTATCAGGTAATAATGGTTATAACAACTGTTTGAACTGGACAAACAATCTATTTCTGTTTAAAGGACAAGCAGGGGAGATTAATGCTGTAACTGCTTATTGGACCCGGGGTGTAAACCCGGATTATTCGTGTTCTTCAAATGCAGCACTATATTGTTTTGAACAATAATTCTTTAGTAAAAACATTACTCCTATTTGTAATCTTTTTAATTCCGCTGCTTGGCGCCAGCAACGCCTTTGGGTACGAACAAATCAAAGTTATATTTTTTATATTTAGCACCAGCTTAGCCGGGTTTATTTGGTTGTTGGGTAAACCGGAGTTAAAGTGGAGCTTGGTAAAAATAGTCTCGTTAGTGTTTATTTTGATATTGCTGGTTGCTTCGATTCTGGGAATGGATTTAAGGCAGAGTTTTTTGGGCAGTGATCCGTATTTCCAAGGCTGGTTAATTTATGCTTATTTGGGATTATTTTCGGTGTTGGTGGCCTCAAGTAAGATTAGTGTGCGCGATTATGCTTCTGTTTTGGTTCTTTCTGGAAGTTTGGTGAGTGTTTGTGCCATCAGGCAATGGGTGGCAATTGATTTTTTCCAGGCACCGATTCCCACTTATGCCGGCCGGGTGGTTTCTACCTTTGGACAACCTAATTTTTATGCCGGGTTTTTAGTGCTGACTTTGCCTTTCTCTTATTTCCTGTTTAAAAATGAGAACAAAAAATTGCGGATGTTGGGATGGGGGAGCGGAATAATCTCTTTGGTTGGGATTCTGGTGAGTTTCTCCAGATCCACAATTTTACTGGCCCTAATGCTTTTGATTTTGGGTTTGATTGACCAGTTAAAAATTAAACTAAGGGCGAGTTTGGTGGTTTTGGGAGTAGTTTTTATTAGTATTTTTTTGGCTTTAAAGTTTTCTTCTGGGATAGTCGGTAATGAGGTTTCGCAGCCGTTTCAGACTAGGAACCCTGATCTGACAAGAGAATCGGTGGAGAAAAGAGTCTATATTTGGCCAGAGGCAGCCAAAATTGCCTGGCAAAAACCTTTTTTGGGGTATGGCTTGGAAAATATTGGCAGTTCATTTTCCCGCTATTTTACTGAAAATAAACATGCTTTGTTTGAAGAGAACCTCAATATTCAGCCTGTTTTAATTAGTTTGAAAGAATTAAGCATTGACCGGTCTCATAATTACTTTTTAGATTTACTGCTGTTTTCCGGTTTCCCCGGTCTTTTGGCCTGGTTGATTTTAGTGGGGGTGTTATTTTGGAAGCTTAAACAAAATACAAAATATACAACGATCGTTGGAAGAAATGTATTATTGGTTTCCCTGATTGTCTATGTGATTTGGATTCAATTCCAAAACCAGTCAATAGCTCATTTAATCTACTTTTGGCTGTTGGTGGGGTTGATTGACCGAGCTCGATTCATATAATTTTGTAAAATAGCTTGGTTATTTTGTATAAGAGCTTCGAATAGGGAAAATCCAAACATAATTCTGTCTGGTTTGGCAATCTTTTGAGGATTAATGCCTCCTCGTTCAGCAAGCATTAATACAAATCCTTTAAGATCCGAAGTTTGATGAAGGTGAGCTAACTCCAGGCGGGAAATTCCTGCTGCATTTAACACTTGTTCGAGACGAGTCATAATAGCCGAGACGTTATTGACGCTATCGCTACCATACTCTGTACCGTATTCTGATATAAAGGATTGGAATAAATCGGTGTTGAGATGTTTGGATAATAATTCCACACATGCTTCATCTATGGATTCAAAGAGACCCACATGCTCTTTTTTGGTGGTAAATGCTTTAATCTGAAAACCGCTAATTTCTTTATCTGTATATATATTGTTGGGATCAACAATGGAAAAGATCGTTTGGTCTTGCGAAGGTTTACTTATTTGATGACTGAACTCATGAGATAAGGTTTGCCTCAATGATTTTAAGGGATTCCAGTCTGGAGGAATTTTTTTATCAGCTGCGACGACTCTTTTTTGGAAAATATCGTTTGCGGTGCTAATATATACCTTATGATCTTCGAGCATAGTAAAAGCTGGAGTCCCAGCACTTAATTTCCTTATATAATCATGTGAGAAAGCAGGGTCCTGGTTTCTCTTAACAAATATTTCTTCATATTCTTTTTTCGAGTCAATCCAAACGATAGAGGAAAGCAATTGTTGTTTAGATATGCCTAAAGGATAATAGCGAACAAAAATATCTGCTAGGGTATTTGAGTATTGATTTCGTGCTTCCTTATTTGCAAGATCGATGCCTTTATACTCATCTTCCATTTTTTTGGCTTGGGTCACTAAAGATTCCAGGGTTTCCTGATAAGATGATTCCCAAAGATTTATGCCGCCAGCAGCCAGTGCTATGGCGGCAGCAGTCCCTCCGGCAAGATATAGAAATTGACGCCTGTCTAAGACTAATGGACTTTTAGGAGATTTAGGTTGGTTTAAAGAGGAATGGGGTTTTATTACCTTGGGGTGACGTCTTTTGTGTCGGGCGAAGGGTAATAAAAAGTCTCTTCTTGAAATACCGTTATCAAGGGTTTCAGCAGTTACCATAATCCCATAGTTTACCAGATTTTCTCATCCAAAGCAAATGCTGAGAAAATGCTGAGGTATTGACAAAGGTTAGGATTATATGTTTTGCTTAATCTACATGCCTAAACTAGCTGAGCGTGGCATTGCCCATATATTGTTTTTGCTGCTTTTGGTAGTAGGGTTAATAGTTGGTGTATATTTAATTACTGCCAAAACTCCTTTTAATTTTCTTCCTAAAGCTGCTTTATCCAAACCCACCGGTCCAGAGACCAGTTTTTCCTTAATTGGTCCTTCTGGTTGTACAGCCAATGCCTTGTTATGTGCTTTGTATGGCCAGCATGCTTTACAGGAAGAGTTTGAAGTAAAACTATATGCCAGGTCAGATATTGAAACTGCTAATTTATTTACTGCCAAGATGACTTTCCCCAAAGATTTGGTAGAAGTTAAAGAGATTAGGGAAGGGAAAAGTTTTGGGCCAAATACCATCAATTGGGTAGAGGATTTTTATGATAACAATACCGGAGAGATTTCTTTGACAGGAGGAGTACCGGCTCCGGGATACCAAACTCAAGTTAATGGACCAGCAGGACTCATGGCTACCATTACCTTCAGAGCCAAAGCCTTAGGTAAAGGCACGGTGTCATTTACAGATTCCTCAGAAATATTGAGTAACTTAAACAACATTAATATCTTAACTATTAAAAGAGGATATGATATTACTGTAGAGGTTAAACCTGCTCCCACCCCAATATCCGGGCCTATATCCGGTTGCGCTTATGGTTCTACTCAAGCCAGAGTGCAAAAGAATTTGCAGGATCCTTGGGCTAGCTCTAAGACTATCAATTTGGGTGAACAAATTAGGGTAGGTGGATTCCATAATGAAACAGGTTTGTTAGCTAATGATGTCAACTTGAACGTTGCCGGTCCAAAAGTTTGTCCCCTCGCTTCTACTGGTTCTTGTACTCAAGCTACTATGAATCCTGCCAATGGTGCTTTTATAAATCTTTCAACGCCTGGAACTTACACTTTAACCGTGACAACGCCTGGTCAGTTTGGTCCTGCTTGTCAAGATACCGCTACTTTCCAGGTTCAAAAATGTCTTCCAAGGCCGGCTTGTTTGGATGCCAAACCTGTCTCCTGTAAGATACCCGAACCGGCAGGAGGTTGGTGCCCGCCAACCCCTGGTAAGAGAGGTAACGGCGATGGCAATAAAGACGGCAAGATTGACTTGGTGGATATGTCCATACTGCATACGGATTGGAGAGCGAGTTTGAATATTCAGAAAACTATTAGAGAGGGGATAGATATGAATGGTGATGGTTTAGTTAACAGTATTGATTTTGCCACGCTCAGGCAGAAGCTCCAGCAGCTCGGGGTGATTAAAGTTCGTCCATAGTAGCCTGATATATAAAATCCCTCTTGAAATTTATCTGTACTTCCTCTAATGTAATTTCATGGTTAAAGTTGGGATTAACGGCTTTGGTAGAATCGGCAGGAATGCTTTTAAAGTGGCGATTGAAAAGCATAGCGATGCGATCGAGATTGTCGGCATCAATGATTTAACTTCTCCCGCGGTTTTAGCCCACCTTTTAAAATATGACTCTGCTTATGGGGTTTGGAATCACGAAGTTACTGCTGACACTTCGACTTCGCTCAGTGCAGGTGTCGGTAATATTGTAGTGGATGGTAAACAATATCCAGTACTGGCTGAAAAAGAACCGGCCAAGCTGCCCTGGGGCCAATTAGGAGTGGATGTAGTTATTGAATCAACCGGCCGGTTTACCGATGCCGAGGGAATGAAACAGCATTTAACAGCCGGAGCCAAAAAAGTGGTACTGTCTGCCCCGGCCAAAGGCGAGGGAGTGGAAACCCTTTTAATCGGGGTGAATGCCCATAATTACAAAGGTGAGCAACTGGTTAACAATGCTTCCTGCACCACCAACTGTATTGCGCCGGTGGTTTCCATTATGGATCAAAAATTTGGGGTCGCCAAGGCTTTGATGACTACGGTGCACGGGGTAACAGCTGAGCAAAATTTGGTAGACGGGCCACCGCCGGGAGGCAAGTCTAATGATTTAAGAAGAGCTAGGGCTGCTTATGTCAATATTATTCCCACTACCACCGGGGCAGCTATTGCCACCACTGAAGCGATTCCGAGTCTAAAAGGCGTATTTGATGGCCGGGCTTTGCGGGTACCGGTGATTACGGGGTCAATTTCCGATATCACCATGGTTTTGAAAAGAAAAACTACGGTGGAGGAGGTCAACCAGGCTATCAAAGAGGCTTGCAGTGACCCAAAATTACAGGGAATTGTGGCGGTCAGCGAGGGAGCTTTGGTTTCCACAGACATTATTGGCCGGTCGGAGTCAGCCATCGTTGATTTGCCTTTAACTCAAGTGGTGGACGGGGATTTGGTTAAGCTTTTTGCCTGGTATGATAATGAATATGGGTATTCTAATAGGTTGATTGAACAAGTTCTAAACATTGGGCGAATCTAAGCGGAATTGTGCCTGAGTAGCAATTCGATCTAACGCTCGCAAAACATACCCCTCTATTTGTCTTGTTACCTTATCATGGATTAAGGCTACTCCTTCTGTGTCTCCTCTATGCACATAACCCAGTATTGCCGAGAGGTTTCTTTTCCAAGCAGGAGGGAGATACATCGCAGCTGTTGATAGAACATTATCCTTCATAAAGGCTTGGGGGGCTGGAATGTCTCCTTTTTCTCCTGTAAAGTCTGTTAAAGTATGTACTCTGGGATCCTGCCCACCTATTATATTGTTAATTAGTTCTACATGGTGGTTTGTAAAGCAGAGTATTAAATCCTGGCGCGAAAGTATTTCAGGGGTTACCTTCCTGGGTTTGTGGGAAATGGGATCAGGGTAGCCCAATTCGTACAGAGAGCGTCTCATAGGAACAGACATAAACCCGTAATGAGGATCCTCTAATCCGGCTGAAGAAAATTGAATCGTTAGTAGTCCTCTTTGTTCAGCTTCTGCTTTGGCAATGTATTCTGCTGCAGGGCTTCTTTCAAAATTCATCTCGCATACAAAAAGTACTTCCATATGTTCTACCCCGATTATTTCTAGGAGACATATTTTATTATATGTTTTCTTGATACACAATAATATTGACAAGGCAAGGTGATTTTGGTAAACTCACAAATGGTGATTAATGCACAAATGACGAGAAGCAACGCACCAAGTAAATAATTTCCCTCACCCTGGGTCTTCTCGGTGCGGGAAGATT
Organism: bacterium; assembly: GCA_021786105.1. Taxonomy (GTDB): domain Bacteria; phylum Patescibacteriota; class Microgenomatia; order Daviesbacterales; family UBA10151; genus UBA10151. The sequence continues at coordinate 477 of JAJYNW010000007.1, read as the reverse complement.
CCAGCGTTGTATCCCTCTTTCAAAATTAACAATTAAATATGGCGATTCGGGTTGGGCCCATGGCTCAGTTGGGTTCGCCTTTAGGCGAACGGGAGTCTAAATGACTCCCGGGAAGAGCGCCTCATTGTGCAATAAGCAGAGCTTGCTTTTTGCCAAAGGCAAAAAGTGATGAGGTCGACTTGCTGGGCCGTTAGTTCAGCTGGTAGAACATCTCATTTGCAATGAGAAGGTAGGCGGTTCGAGTCCGCCACGGTCCACCAAAATTTGTGTTCGGATTAGGTTGCTTAAAAACTTAAGTTACTTAATCTGGGTGCAAATCCAGAATTTTGCACTTTGAAATGTGAACACGGAAAATCCATTCTACGATGAGTAGAATGGTGTATGAAGGCCAAATTGGTCCCGCTTATGGCGGGACAAAAAAGCCAAAAAATACTCAACAAAAATGCATACGGTGGATGCCTTGGTCGAAAGTACCGA
>JAJYNW010000019.1 GCA_021786105.1 bacterium | reverse complement strand
TGTAGGTGAGCTAGCGGATCATATACACCTTTCAGTTAGAATTAAGGGGTTCAGGTATATTAAAACGGCACTCAAACTTGCTGGAATTAAATCATTATCTGAGCTGAAAGGAGGAATTGATGAAAACTGGTCAACAACAAGATGTAATCTTGAATTACTCTAGCTTGTACAAACTAAACCCTGAAACAGCAAGAGCTGCCATGCTGGAGGTTTTTAAGCAAACTGGTAATATTTCCAAAACAGCCAGAATGTTTTCTACTACCAGAAGGGTAGTGCAGTTGGCTATTAAAAAGAAAGCTGAAGGTAACTTAGCTGATAAATCCCATACAGCAAAATTAGTCCATAACAGATCAGCAGAAAACATTGAGCAAAAAGCTGTTGCCATTAAAAACTCAACCCACTTTGGCTACAGAAGAGTGGCTAAGGAGTTAAGAGACAATCATGGGTTTGAGATTAAAAATTCAGCAGTGAGAAATATCTTAAAAAGAGCCAGGGAAAAGGATTTGGTTAAGGGAGAAAAAGTGATTAATGCCAATGGTAAAAAGGTCCAATTCTATGACTGGTACAAAGCAGAACCTTTTGAAATTATCCAGACTGATTTAAAAGATATTCTGGATAAAAAAGCCCTGCCCCAAGAGGTTTACCACCACTTACAAAAACACCACCTGCCACCTTACCAGTGGACAGCAGAATGTGTTAATACCAGGATCAGATTCCTGTGTTACTCATATGAGAAATCATTTACTAATGGATTATGCTTTTACTTAATGGTAATTGCCTGGTTAAGGGCACACAACATTAGATCAGAGCTAGTCTTTACTGTAGACTGGGGTGAAGAGTTTGGTGGAAAATCCAGACAAAAGATTACAGATTTAAGAAAACTTCTTAAACCATTAGGGGCAACTATCCACCAAAACCATAAGGGACACTCTGAGGAAAATGGTTTTGTAGAAAGATCGCATAGAACAGATGATGAAGAGTTTTATGTACCAAGGCTGACTACCATTAAAACCAAAAATCAGTTCTTCTTAGAGGCTTTAAATTGGGTCTGGTATTACAATACCAAAAGAGGCCATACTGGAGAAGGTATGGCTGATGGTACTCCTTACCAGAAACTCCAAAAACAATATTACTGGATAGCTAAAGATATCTGTGCTTTTCCACCCTTGCTACTGGATAATATTTCCACTACTATTGGTCCTTGGGGTGGATACAATCACCTAGCTCATTACCGGTTCTTATACCAATTTTTGGAATTATAAACTAATGAGGAAATCGGCGGAGACCCCAACCGGAAATAACTGCTGAAATCGAAAAAGCTGCAGCCAGTTCTACTGGAAAACCTGTTCTTGGTAATGTCTCTACCGATTGGGATCCAGTTTGGGCCCGGCTGACCGCCCTCTCAAAAGCAGAAGTAGGCGATGGACTGACAGACGAAGCAGCAGCTGCACGAGGCGATGCACTAGACACAACTGAAGGCCTGGGGCTAACTTGAGCATTCTTTCCTAAAACTGTAGGTGCAGGAGAAGCTTGCATCCTGGCAGTTTTACTGGGAGCTAACCTCCCGCTAAATAAAAAATATCCAACTGCTAGGGCTGCTAAAACTAATCCAATGGTCATGAGCCTGAGCCATCTCGGATCTTCCATGAGCGGATTTTACCACAAAGCTATGAGATACACAATTAAGAAGACTGTAAGAATTTCATCGCTTCCTCTATTCTCTTAACCGCCTTCTCTTCCCCTAAAATTTTAATACTCTCAAAAAGCGGCGGAGTAACCAATTGTCCGGAAACCGCTGCCCTAATCAACTGAAACATATCCCCCACTTTTACCCCTAAATCTTCCGCCAACTTCCTAAAAGCTTTTTCAAACTCTTCTGCCTTCCAAGGCTTTTGCAAACTCTCCATCTTATATAAAACTTTATCTAAAGCTTCTTTTTTATCTTCTATTTTTATCTTATTGAATACTTCCCTATCGTATTCCGGTTTTTCAAAAAGGAAGTCAGTCAACGGCACAAAATCTGATAACTTTTTAATTCTTTCCTTTACCAGAGGTACCACCGGGGCGATTTTATCTTTAGCCGGATGATCAACCAAAAACTCTCGCAGTCTTTTTGACAACCGCTCATCAGACATCTTTCGGATATATTCCCCATTCATCCATTCCAGTTTGGTGATATCAAAAACCGCTGGGGTCGAGTGTACATTTTTTAAATCAAAAGTTCTAATCATCTCGTCCAAACTAACAATTTCTTTGCCTCCCGGCGGAGTCCAACCTAACAAAGCCATATAATTTAAAATTGCCTCAGGCAAAAATCCATCCTGGCGAAACTCTCCCACCCCTTTGGCCCCATGCCTTTTGGATAATTTTGACCGATCAGTCCCGACAATTAACGGCAGGTGCGCATAATTTGGTATCTCCCAACCAAAGGCTTGAAATGTCAAAATGTGCTTGGGAATGGAAGATAACCACTCGTCACCTCTGATGACCGGATTGGTTTCCATTAAATGATCATCAACTACATGAGCCAAATGATAAGTGGGAAAACCATCCGACTTTAACAAAACAAAATCCTTCTGCTCTGCCAGATCAAAACTAATTTCCCGTTTGCCAATTAAATCAGTAAATCTAACTTGTCCCTTCTTTGGCATCGTAAACCAGATGGCGCCGTCTTGTTCATAAGCCACACCTTTCTCAATCAACTCTTTGGCGTATTTTTGATAAAGCTCTTTACGCTCAGATTGAATAACCGGCTCTCCATCAAAATTCAACCCCAGCCATCTCAAACTTTGAATAATATCTTCAACCGCCCCTTCAACATATCGGTTTCTATCAGTGTCTTCAATTCTTAAATTAAATGTCCCCTGATTCTTACGGGCCAGCAAAAAAGCATATAATGCTGTACGAACTCCTCCAATATGCATCGTTCCTGTAGGAGATGGGGCAAATCTAGTTTTAATCATAAATGTATTATACCAGTCACACTGTATTTTCAGTATAATAACAATCAGTAGCACGTAATAGACAAAAAAATCTATGACACTGACCCAGACTGCCGTTTTAGTAAAACGGGGCATTATTTTCTCTGTTATTGCTTTGGTATTAGGACTAACCAGCTTCATCGGTTATAAAATTTGGTACGCTTACTATCTGGCCCACTTGCCGCCAGTTGAAGAAAAACCTGATGCCAAATTTGGGCCCCTACCGCTGCCTCTTTTTCCCAAAAGTGCAGTTTCTACCTCAAACTTTACCTATTCTTTAGATACCGCTACCGGAGGCTTGCCTCAAGTCGGACAAGATACCGGTTTTGAAAAAATTATTAAAGTCTATTTTGTCACCCAAACCTTTGCCACCTTCCTTTCCCCTGACAGATCAGGAGCTTTAGCTGAAAAATTAGGAATTACTTCATCCCCTCAGATTTTAAGCGAAACAAAATACAAGTTTAAAGATCAGAACAAAACCTTACTGGTTGATTTGGACAATGGTAATTTTTCATATAACAATGAAGCTACCATATCAGCAAAAACAAACCTTGATGAAGACGCAAAATTGGTATCAGACTTTCAACAAACCCTTACTACTTTAGGTGTCTTAAAAGAAAATCTTAAAAATGGTCGAACAAAGATAATCCCTCTGAAAACTGACGGTGAAAACTTAATCCCTACTCAAACCAGATCAGAAGCCATCGCTGCCCAGGTCTCTATCTGGCCTGCCTCAATAAACAACAAGCCAATTTTTACCGCTGATTTCAATAAATCCCTAGTCAGCGCTATTGTTTACGCGTCAGCTAATAATTTAGATAATTACTTATCCTTAAATTTTACTTATTATCCCATTGATTCCTCAACTTTTGCCACCTATCTTTTAAAGACTTCTGAAACTGCCTTTGATGATTTAAAAAAAGGCAAAGGAGCAGTTATTATTGAACCGGATAAACCCCAAGTTTCCATCACCTCTGTCTATTTAGGTTATTTTCTATCGGAAGATTATAGCCCCTATCTTGAACCTATTTTTGTTTTTGAAGGACCAAACTTTGTAGCTTATGTCAGCGCTATCCCTGATCAATATCAATCTCAAGGCCACTGAAAATTTTGATAAGTCCAATCAATCAACCTAGTTGTCTCCCCGAATCTATCATTGCTTCCCAATACAATTAACAAAACTCTATGTCCGCTTCTTTCCACTAAAGTCACTAAACTTTCTTTTGCTTCTTCGGTCGTACCGGTTTTTACCCCCAAAACTCCTTGGACACTGGAAAGTAATTTATTTAAATTCAGCAACTGATGAGTGTATTTTTTATTTAAAGAAACTATATTCGTTTCTTTTGTCGCAAAAATCCTGGCTAATGTAGGATTTTTCAAAGCTTCCTCAGTAATCTTAGCCAAATCAGAAGCTGAAGAAAAATGGCTGGGACTGTCAAAGCCAGCCGGGTTGTCAAAATGAGTACTCCTTAATCCCAAACCTATTGCCTTTTTATTCATAGCCGACACAAAACCTAACACACCTCCAGGATAGTTTTCTCCTAAGGTAAACGCCGCATCATTACCGGAATTCAAAAGCATTCCATAAAGCACTGATCTAAAAGTTAAATCTTCTCCCCGGATTAAACCTACTCTTGAGCCAGGAGTATTGGCACTATCCCCGACCGTCAAAACCTCATTTTGTTTAAAATATTCGCTAGCCACTAAAGCTGTCATAATTTTGGTGGTAGAAGCAATTGCCAAAGAAATATTAGCATCCTTTTGGAGAAGCACAGTATCAGTTGATAAATCCTTGATTAAAACCGCTCGAGCAGAAAAATTTGGTAATGGTAAATTCTTACCTACCGGGGGGATATTATATTTTTGGATACCAGCAACTTGGGAATTATTTTGCGGAATTTGCCAACTAATCAATACATCTTCGGACAAATCAACTAAAAACGGTGTGAGAATTGTAATAATAATTGCAAGCAAAATTAATCCGGCAGAATAAAGATAATATCTCATGAAAATTTCTAATTTCTAATTACTAATTTCTAATAAGTAAAGCTTTTTGCTTTTTTAAATAATTAGAAATTAGATCAATTAGGTCAATTTACTTAATCTTACATCCACTCTCTCCATATCCCTTGGGAACAAACTCGCTTCCCTAACATTGGCAAGGTTTAACACATGCATAGTGATTCTTTCCAAGCCAAACGAAAACCCTCCTTCCGGCGGCATACCATATTTAAAAGCCTGTAGATACATCTGGAAATTATCAGGATCCATCCCCCGGCTCTTAATACTGTCAATCAACTGCTGATAATCATTAATTCTTTGCGAACCGCTCATCACCTCAACCCCCCTAAACAGCAAATCATAGCTTAAAGAATATTCCGGATTTTTCGGATCCGGCATAGTATAAAAAGGTTTAGCAACAGTAGGAAAATGAGTAATCGTAACAAAATCACTATCATATTTTTCTTTAGACCACTTACAAAGATCCACCTCATCCTGCGGAGTTAAATCTTTTTCTTTTCTGTTATCTCGACCAAATTCTTTTAAAATTATTTCCTGAGATTCCCGTAAAGTCAGGCGGGGAATTTTACCGAAAGCTACCTTTTCAATACCAAATTCAGATAACACATCTTTACATTCTTCCTCAGCAATTTTGAGCATTTTCACCGCCACCTCCTCCAAAACATCCAATAAATCTTCAAATTCCATGAAACCAAACTCAATATCCATCTGTGTGCTTTCTGTTAAATGCCTGGTTGTCACCGATGGCTCGGCCCGGTAAGCTTTGGCCACTGTAAACACCCTTTCAAAAACCGGTACCAGCATTTGTTTATAAAGTTGAGGACTTTGGGACATATAAGCTTTATGGCCAAAATAATCTACCTTAAAAACCTCAGCTCCGCCTTCGGTTGCCCCGGCCACAATTGTCGGCACCACAATCTCTGTACACCCTAAATCTTTAGCTACTTTCCGAAACCCATCCAGCAAACAGGCCTGAATTTTAAAAATAGCTTTGACTTTGGGATGACGCAACGTCAGCGAGCGATAGTCCAGTAAAGTCGGAAGTTGTAAATCCAACTCTTTCCCGCCCATATCAAAAGGGAGCTCTGCGGCTTTTGATAAAACTTCAATATTTTCCGCAGAGATTTCTATTTCACCAGTGGGGATATTTTTATTAAACAAATGCTCGGGTCTTTTTTTTACCGAACCGGTAACACAAACCATATCTTGAGGACGGAGATCAGGAACTTTACTACCCTCTGCCACTACTTGAATAATGCCAGACCTGTCAGTAATATCCAAAAAAATAATTTTTCCGTGATCACGACGGACATGTACCCATCCGCAAATTTTAACTTCTTTACCAATTTTTTCGTTACAATCCAAAATAAGAACCCTCATGAAATTTCCTCCTTGCTGATTTTAGGAAATTTCATTCGGAACCTTGCCTTTTTGCTTTGCAAAAACGTTAAAGTGCGATCTTTCACAATGGATTGATAATATCAGCTTAACCTACCCTTGGCAATACTTTTATCAAGCTTTTGACTACTGGATGTCAGGCCGTTCAGCTACAGTTAGTCCGCGTTCCATCAAAAGCTTCAAAGGATCCGACAAGCTTCGACTAATTTCTGGGAAACCTCTCCTGCACTAGGATCTATACATAAACCACAACTACCAGTCAACTCCTCCCAACATCTGCTCTTTATTCTTTGATTAATAACATTAACTGATGAGTGATCTATTTCCGGCTCAACAACTACCTCCTCCGGTAATCTATCTTGCCAGCTAATCCGCCTTGCCTCCGGATCGCTTGGATCGATTTTTTCTACCATTTTATTTTTTCCAACACCTCCTTCCTTTTTCTTTAATAAATATCCTAAGAACTACTTAGGCATTGCTGCTAACTTACGCTCTAAATTTGCAGCCATTTTCCCTGCTGGACAACAAATTTCTGCTATATTCTTAGCAGTTTCTATATTCCGTGTAAGAGAAATCATATCCTGGACTCTACAAATTCCACAGGGATCGACTGATGTTTCTTGACATCTTTGATCAGCATTTTTCAACACGTCAACACAACGATCGCCTTTACCTAATAGCTGCTCAAGCGCGCCAGCTCTATCGATTGCTTCTACTACCATTTAAAACAACACCTCCTTTCAATAAAAATTTCATCGAATTCTCCCTTTGCAATAATTCCTCCAAAATCTTCGTTCTCTTCTAGTCATAACTTGTGGGGATGCAGAAGGATTCTCCGATCTATAATGGGTATCATCAATAACTACTGGTTCTTTACCTTGCCGAATCGATTCCGCAATTGCATCAAGATATTGCATGCCTTTAGCGAAAGTCTTCACTGGTTCTTTTATAACTATTTGCGCTTGCTGTCTATCAAGTGTTTCTACTGCCATAATTTTTCCAAAAAAATACCCCCCTTTCGGGAGGTTTAAAGTTTCTATCTTCAAGACTTTTTTGTCTTTAAGACATCAACCAACCCCCCTTTCGGGAAGTAAACCAAAAATATGTAAAGTAAAAAGAAAAAGTTGGTTGATGACTTTTCATTGAGAAATTATAGTATCAAAGCTTGACAAGGACGTCAATAACCAATTAAAATATTAGGGAAAGTTAAATATGAATTTAATTTTGATTGAAAGTTTATTAGTTTTAGTTACCCTCCTTACCGTGCTCCTAAGAGGAGCTTGCCTGGGAGGTCTTTTTAGATAAATTTTATCTAAAAAAGAAAGGAATTTCAGCCTCCCAAAACGGGAGGTTTTTTTATGAGCAGAAATTACAGAGAAAGAGTCTATTGGTTTGACCCTACAGCCGAACAAGCTATATACGGAAATGGATCGTCAACTCAAACAGAATATTTTTCTGTTCCACGTAGACCAAAAACAATCGAACATTTGGCGCAAGAACTTGTAGTCCGAAAATTTCCAGATGTCTGCCGTTTAGGTTATAGAGAACTTCAAGGAATCCTAGCAGAACGAAGAAGAAGAACTAAGGACATTCGGAGATTAAACGAAGAAATAAGAGGCGCTTCAGATACCCAATGTAAAGAAATTACACATCAACTCAAAACACTTCAAATTGATCAACGCGCTGCAAATATAGTGATTGAAAGATATAAGGGGAGATAAGATGGCCAAACCTGAAACAAAACCTGAGTTATTTATTGATGAAAATATAGTTCCTGAATGGGGAAAGTGTAAAAAACGAATCCCTGTTAGCGTTCCCGTTACATTAGAAGGTGCCTATAACGAAAACGGGCAATACCGTAACGCAAAAGGTAAAACCTTACCTATTATCGGATTCAACAAGTTAACAGGAGAATGGTTTGGACAGGGATTTATTGAAGAAGAAAAAAACTCAATTTAACTATGGAAGGAGGTGTTTATTGAATGACAAATACAATAGAAGGCGCGGAGATTCGAAATGGATTTACCATAAGACCATCATACGGAAAAGGAGATGTTGAAATCAGAAGTCTTAAAGATATGAGAAAACATGGTATTACAAATATGAATCCTAAATTTTTAATGGATTCTTTAGCGGTAGGCAAAAGAGCAAACGGTGAGCTAGTAGATCTTCATCCATGCGCCCCCAAAAATTATCGTGGAATTGTAGCTGAAGATGGTTGGCCCCAAGAAAGTCCTAAGACAACTTGATATCTTTAACCTTTAATTGCAGTTTATTGTTGCCGTTATAGGTATCGAGTTCTAAGTTGTAGGCCAAATCGATGATTTGGCCAGATTTTAATTGGCTGACTTGTTCGCCCATACCAAAGGCAATGGCATCAACATCATCTGCTTTAAACTTTAAGTGTTTGCCATTCCCCACTGTCCTCATATCGGAAATTGTCATATTCTTGGTAGCAAAAATTGGTTTTCTATTATCCATGCCGAATGGCTCAAATTTTTGTAAGTCTGTCACTAAACTCTTAGTCAGTTTTTCACTTTCCACCTCGGCCTCAATTTCCAAAATTTTTTCCTTTTCCGGCAAGACTAATGGATGGCTTTCCAATCTTTTTTTAAAAATTTCGACATTCTCGCTGGCAATAGAAAATCCGGCCGCCCCCGGATGCCCGCCTACATCAACTAAAATATCCGCATGCTCCCGAATTAATTCCACAATATTGATTCCGTCTATTGATCGCGCCGAACCTTTGGAAATTTCCTCTCCAATTGAGATGGCAATGGCTGGACGAAAAGTTTCTTCGCAGACCCGCCCGGCTACCAATCCAATAATTCCCGGTGACCACTCTTTGCTGGCTAAAACATGGATCTTTTTTTCCTGATTAATTAACAATCTAGCCTGTTCCAATGCAGCTATGGTCATTTGCTGACGGCTGGCGTTAGTATCACACAAGAGTTTTGCTAATCTTTTTGCTTTAATAATATCCTTAGTACAAAGCAATCTCAAAGAATCTATGGCGTGTTCTAATCTGCCCATAGCATTTAACCGCGGGCCAATCAAAAACCCAATTTCAAAAGACCTAAGATTTCCCGCACTAATACCCGATTCATTAATCAATGCCAGCAAACCCGGATTTCCGGTTTTGTTTAGAATTCTCAACCCCTCAAAAACAAATGCCCTATTTAAATCCAAAAGCGGCAAAAGATCACACACAGTCGCAATTGCTACAAATTGCAAAAGTTCTTGGGCTAATTCTTTTTTAATTAGATCCTTAATTAAACACCAGGCCACTGCTGCTCCGCACATCTTAACCGAATGAACTATGGCGTACGCTTCCGGTTTTTGCTCACCCAGAACATGGTGATCAGTAATAATTAAATCCAAACCTAATTCTTTGGCATATTTTGCTTGTTCTACCGCTACAATCCCATTGTCAACCGTAACCACCGCTGTTGCGCCGGAATCCTTAGCCGACTCTAAACCCAACCTTGATAATCCATAACCCTCTTTTTCCCGATGGGGAATATAAGGTAAAACTTTTGCCCCAAGCGAAGTTAATCCTTTATATAAAATTGCCGAAGCGCAAATTCCGTCAACATCATAATCCCCGTAAACAATTATTAGCTCTTCTTTTTTAATCGCCAACAAAATCCTGTCAGTTGCCTTTCTTATTCCTGGGATTTCCAAATCTTTTTCAAAATCAGAAATTTTAGGATGAAAAAATTGTTCTTTTTTTTTCGGAGTTTTTATCTCACGGTTAATCAGCAACTGTTCAACTAAATCATTGGATTTTTTGGGAGCTATTTTCCACTTCATGAGTAGAGCAAATTGTACCATACTAAACTAAGGTGTAGAATTAAGTTTATGAATTATTCCCTACCTAACGAGGTAAAAAATATTTTAGAAAAAGTCAGCAGTGCCGGTTTCCAAATTTATATTGTCGGAGGGGCAGTTCGCGACCTTTTAATGGATAAAGCAGTTTCTGATTGGGACTTTACCACCGATGCCAAGCCGGAAGAGATTTTAAAAATTTTTCCGGAGGGTTTTTATGACAATAAATTCGGCACCGTCGGACTGGGAACTCCTCTAGGAATCTTTGAAATTACCACCATGAGAAAAGAGGGAGATTACAAAGATCTCCGGCATCCTACAGAAGTAGGTTGGACCAATAAAATCGAAGAAGATTTAGCCAGACGGGATTTTACCATTAACGCCATGGCGTTCGGTTCCTCCTCCGTCATTGCGAGCGAAACCACGCCAAAGGCGGGCGAAGCGAAGCAATTTAGTTCAGAAGTAGAGATTGCCACGGGTCCTTCAGACCATCGCAATGACAATTATATTCTTATTGACCCCTTTCATGGCCAAGAGGACATAAAAAATAAACTCGTCCGGGCAGTAGACGATCCAAATAAACGCTTTCAGGAAGATGCCCTTCGATTAATAAGAGCTATCAGAATTGCCACCCAACTGGAGTTTCAAATAGAGCCAAAAACTTTGGAAGCTATCAAAAAAAACGCCGGACTGATAAAAGAGATTGCTAACGAAAGAATCCGAGACGAGCTGTTTAAAATCCTGGCATCCAAAGATCCTTATGCCGGAATAGTCAGACTAAGAGAAGCCGGACTTTTGCAAATCATTTTGCCGGAACTGGAAAAAAGTTTTGGCATTGTGCAAAAAGGACCAAAACATGATCGGGTTTATGACATTGGCGAACATTCCTTACTAGCTTTGAAGCATGCGCCGTCCAATAATTCACTGGTTAGACTGGCCGCACTATTGCATGACATCGGTAAAGTTAACACTGTTAAAACAGATCCTTCCGGCAATGTCACCTTTTATAACCATGATGTGGTCGGCGGAAAACTGGTCTTGAGAATTGCAAAAAGATTTAATTTATCAAAAAAACAAACTGATAAATTATACCGATTAGTCAGATGGCATTTATTTACCGTTGACGAACGGCAAACCGATTCTGCCATTAGAAGGTTTATTAAAAATGTGGGGGTGGAAAATATTGATGACATGATGGCTTTAAGAATTGGCGACAGATTAGGGGGAGGCACTCAAAAAGCAGTTTCCTGGAGAATGGAAGAATTTCAAAAAAGAATTAAGGAAGTTTTAAAAAAGCCGTTTTCGATTGCTGATTTAAAAATTAATGGCCATGATGCGATGAAAACTGTAAATATTAAACCAGGTCCAAAAGTCGGAGAAATTTTGCAAAAACTTTTTGAAGAAGTTTTAGAAGATTCTTCCAAAAATAATAGGGAATACCTCTTAAATAGAATCAAAGATCTAGTGGCCTAATTTTTCTTCCCACCAAACCAGTAATGCTGTGGCATTAAAGATGGAAGAATAAGTTCCGGAAATAATTCCTACCAGTAAGGCCACCACAAACCACCTGATAGTTTCCCCGCCAAACAAAAGCATTGCCAGCAATACAAACACCACTGTCAAAGAGGTATTTAAAGATCTGCCCAAAGTTTGTATAACTGATAAATTAGCCACATCAATAAATTTTCGCCCCATATGCTTAGCCAAATTTTCCCGAATCCTGTCAAAAACCACAATCGTGTCGTGAACTGAAAAACCAATGATGGTCAGAAGTGCCGTCACAAAAAGCGTATCCACCTCCACCCCGAAAAATTTTCCTAAAATGGCAAATGCACCGATAACCACTAAAACATCATGTACCAACGCCACCACTGCCGCGATACCAAATCTCCAAGACGATGCCGGTTTCGGTATTTTTCTAAAAGAAAAAGCAATATATAAAACAATCACTATAGAGGCCAAAGTTACTCCGATCAGTGATTTTTGCCGAAGTTCGTTCCCAATCACTGGTCCGACAAACTCCACTCTTCTATCTTCCACTTTGCCAAATTTTCCGCCAAGATCATCTTTCAATTTATTAATCTTACTTTGATCCACAGGTTTTGTCCTGATGATGTAGGTATTATCAGAAACAGGGGTGATTTGACCCACCTCGATTCCTTCTGAAGAGATTTGCTGCTTTAAATCATTTGCATCAACATTTTTTTGGAAACTATATTCCAATAAAGCACCACCGGTAAAATCTATTCCCAATTTTAATCCTGAGGTAATTAAGAAATATAGCCCTGGCAAAATAATCAGCAAAGATGCCACAAAATATAAAACTTTATAACGCATTAAATTACTCATTTAGTTTTTGTCGCCTCCGGCGAACCTCACCCTTGGCAGGCCTCCTTTAAGTCCTTATGTAATTCATCCTTTAAATCATCTGCCGCTTTTTTAATTTTGTCTTCAATATTATCAACTTTTTCATTTAAAAAATGCCATATTTTGCTATGATCATTTTCCCTTAAATGATTTAGAAAAACCTTTTTATCTGTTTCAGTAAGTTCAGATAAAACTGCATCCAAAACTGTATGGTGCAAACTAGAATCGACCAAATCTGCCAAGTGAGCTTTCTGCTCCTTTGACAGATCCAGCTTATCCAGTTCTGTCGCCAACGATTCTATTTCAATCAAATGTGAGTAGAAATATTTCATGCTTGATTTCTCACGTTAACCGGTCCTAATGGTACTTCATTCTTCGGATCATCAATAAAAAAATACAACACTGGGCCTTTCCGGGGACCGCCGGCCAGCCCCAAGGCATCCATCACCTCCGGCGATCCTCCTAAATGTTTACCCGTCCATTCGGCCGGGCCGGCATCACCAATCACTGCCACCACTGCTTGGCCGGTTTTGGGATTGACCACCAGCATTTTTCTAAATTTAAAAAAATCCCGGTATTTGGCAAAATTCTCGGCGAAACCCGGAGTCAAAAAAGTCTGAATAGCTAGATAATAACGCTCCCTTTGTTTATCGATATCACCAAACTCTTTTTGAGAAGCAGAGAAATATCCCCAGGCACCTAAGCCAGGAGCAATTCCGGCATCTCCGTATTTGGCCCAATCTGACGCAGAATCCGCATGGGCATATAAATTATCACCGGGATAACGGTACAAATGCTGTTCTCCTCCAATTAAACCATAATTTCTATTCAATCTTATACCTCCCATTTCTGCTTTCACTTCAAAACCGAAATTTCGGGATAAAATATCTATAACATCTCTTTCCTCTAAAGGTTCTAAAGATCTGACTTCAACAGGTATTTTATCAGATAAACTTTGCGCCAATAAGACATTTTTATCATAACCTTTCAAAACATCATCACGGCTGAAGGTTAACTGCGGAGCAGGCAGCTCCTGATGAGCAGGCGCAGAAAGCAGCATTAAACCCCCTAAGGATCCTAGAGCCAAATGTTTTAAAGAAGATCCATGTTTTTCCCAAAATTTATTTTGAATGGCCCGATGCCGACCCACCCATTTTTGTCTTAAATATTCGTAATGTGGTTTTTTTGACTTAAACTTCATATTCAAACTTATCTAATTATCAATCGCAAAAATGTCCGGGTTACCACATAACTGGTAAACATGGAAAACAGCACTCCGATTGCCAAAGTTATGGCAAAACCGCGGATTAAAGATGTGCCCATACCATATAAAATAGCGGCCGTCATCAAAGACGACACGTTCGATGCCCAAATAGAGGACCAAGCTCTTTTAAACCCTAGATCCAAAGCCAAAGTTTTGCTTTTACCCCAACGAATCTCTTCTTTCATTCTCTCAAAAATCAGGATATTGGCATCAACCGCCATACCGATTGATAAAATAAAACCGGCAATTCCGGCCAGAGTTAAAGTCACCGGAGGTAAGATAAAAAGACCGGTTCTAATAAATGCCAAAACTAAAAGTGTATAGACCACCAAAGCCGTATCTGCCACCAGCCCCAAAATTCCATAATATGCCGCCATATAAATAGCCACAATAGTTAGTCCAATAATCCCGGCTATCAGGCTTTTATTTACTGACTGCTGACCTAAGGTCGGACCAATGGAATTTTGCTGGATAATTTTAATTGGTACTGGCAAAGCTCCGGCATTCAGATCAATAGCCAAATTTTTAGCCTGTTGGGTAGTAAATTGTCCGGTAATGACCGCATTACCGCCATCAATTTCCTGCGAGACAGTTGGCTCAGAAACAGGCTCGTCGTCCAAAAATATCGCCAAGGGTTTACCGATATTCCTTCTGGTAATGTCAGCAAACTTTTTTGCTCCCTGGTCAGTAAATTCGATGGATACTTGTGGCCCGGATCTGGCTCCACTACTAGAACCAAAAGTAACTTGTGCCCTTTTCAAATCAGCCCCTGTCAAACCAGTTGGCTTTGCCAACGCTATAATCGGTAAACCGGATTTAGTGGCTTCTATTTCCTGAGCAGATAGAGTAGCTGGCATTTCCCGAAAATCCAACTTGGCTATTTTTCCCACTAAATTGGCCGCCGCCGAAGCGTCTTTTAACCCAGGTAATTCCACTAAAATACGTCTTTGCTCTCCTAATTTGGACGTTTGCACCACTGTATCCGAAATACCATACAGATTAACCCTTCGTTCGATGACATTTTTGGCAGACTCCAAAGCACTGTCCCGATCAGCCGGGGCAATTTTGTCCATCTGGGTTTCCAAAATCAATTCGGTTCCACCCTGCAAATCCAAACCCAGCTTAAGAGGAAACTTTCCCAAAAGCTCAACCCGCTTACCTAAGATTTTTAAAGCAGGAACTTGCGGAAGGGGAGGAATATTTATCCATAAGGCCAAGATTGTTAAAACTATGATTGTCCACAAAATCCACCGTGAATGCATGAAAAGATTATACCTTAAGCAGAATCTAGATTACCACACCGGATAACAAATCATCCTCATCCCCTAAAAGCATAATCTTAGGTTGAGTAATTACCCGTAAAATAAAGGGATCCCGCCTTTTGACCCGGAAATTAAATTCCGCCTCATCCATAAAAGAGTAGTTAATCTCGCTCTCTCTCTTAGCTTGTTCATCAGCCACAATTGCCTGCAGTTCCGGCAAAACAATTTGACCAACAATCAGCAAATCAACAGCCTCAGTTTCTGAAGCCTGATTTTTCAAGTAACGAGTAGCAATCATTGCATATTTAATCCGACCTAATTTGGCCTTACTTTTAATAATTGACCCACCCAAACCGGTTGATTTGACTACCAGACCGAGTAACTCCCGGTAATAAATATAGTCCTTGCGGAAATGGTAAAGACGGCGGTTAGCCCGCCACTCTGAAGCCACCATTCCGTATTTTTCCATCCGGGAAAGTTCGCGGCGCACCGCATTAATCTCTTCAGAAACACGTCTGACTATCTCTCGAACATGAAAGAGTGCACCGGGGGAAGATAAAAAAAGCTGTAGTATCTTGACCCGGACTCTTGAGACAAAAAGTTCCTCAAGCATATAAAACCTCCTTTCCGGGCAGAAAGTTTAATAACTTACTTTAGATCCCTCCGGGACAGTTTGGATCCAAATTTGGCCCTTATCAAATTCAATTTCTTTACCATTTTTATCTGTATACTTAGTCCTGGCTAGTCTTGAAGTCTTGTTCCATTTACCCTCTATCACATTGCCATCTTGGAAAATTAACGCCTTGCCCGAACCGGTTGTGCCATACAACAAGTGTACATTCCCTGGATAACCATCATTAGCATTTGATTCTCTTTCAAACTGCACCACCACCACTTTAGGACTCAACTGAGTATTATTATCTAAGTCCACGTGTGGTGCACCACCGTTTTGCCTTTTGTAGGAATTTGAGGCCTGATCATAAGTCCAGGTCACATCATAACCGCCTTGCGATTCCCAGAAATTAACCTTAATATTGACAGTTGTCCCGCCCGCTTTGTCATCCTTAAATTTCCAAGGGACAAAACTTTTATCCCATCTTAACCCGGCTGAATCAGTAGCGGTCCAACCGCGCTTTGCTCCCACTTCCCACAATTTAGCAGTAGTGGAATACATTGTATGTTCGGTAGCCACCGGATGACCTAACCTTTGATAATCCCTCCAATAAACCGGAAACCCGATACTGAATTGATTCATATCTTTCACTTCATATTTAATAATTTGACCTAAAGCATCAGCCGGACCTGGACTATTTGCTCCGCCAACGTGGGCATAGAGAGCATCATACTCCCCTAACCAATCCAAGAAATATGTTCTTGCCGACCTCACCGGTCCAACCTGAATATCGGAAAGATTACAGTAGAATAAAGCCATAAACCTGGTAATTCCACCTTCCGCCACCGCTTCATACACTACATCTGCATAACTCAACCCCGACTGAGGCCTGGCTTCGGTGTGATTTTCAATCATCACCGCCAAAGGCCTTCTCTTGCTCCAAAAATCCTCGGCTTTTTTAGTATGAAGCGTACCATTTAAGGGGCAGCTTGCGGTTTTTGGTTCATTTGGATCTTCGGCAAAACTACCAACTGGAGTTGGTAATTTTGCTGCTTCGGTTTCTTTACTGACAGGAGCCGGACTGATTTGACTAAACAGAGAATAGGCTATGCTTGTTGAGGCACCATATAAAACCACACCCAAGATGATTAAACTTAAAGTTTTTTGTAAGTTAGTTAAGCTTTGAAATATATTAACTATTTTCTTCATGGCTTTTTTCTTCCATTGCCTTTTTAATAACCGCTTCTTCCTCTTTTGACAACTCGTACCTACTGCTTTTACCTCTTACCACCGGCTTGGCAAACACCCGGGTTCCCGACCTGGCATGCAAGCTGGTCAACACTAACCCTGACCCCTGATTATCCAACAAGCACACTGTAAAACTTTGATCCCCGCCTGTTTCATTAAAAGGATTAAACCGTACAAGCTCTACTCTTTGTACATGCCTCATCCCTTGGGTATTAACCTCGGTAACTTTACCGTTCAGATCAGTCAGTTTACCATCAAATCCTTCTACTGCTTTAACCAATTCTTCAAATTTTTTTCTAATATCTCTTTCTCCGCTCTTGGGAAAAAGCGCTTTTAGAAATTTGTTTTGCCGCCAAACTAAAAAGCTTAAAGACCCCAGCCAAACAAAAACTGCCGTCACTACCACCCCGGCTAAGACGGGCCAATCCGAATACATATGTTACTCTTTCACTATACTTGATAGAATTAATTGTTGTCAACCCCGACCAGTTTAATGCATATTTCTCCCAGTAAACTCATAGTTTTAGCCTTACGTTTTTGCGAAGCAAAAAGGCATGCCCATCCGAAACGAGCAGTAAGCATAGCTTTCCTTTGCTTCGCAAACGTAAAATATCTGATAACTGTGAGTGAGGATGTGCTTATTTAATGCTTGACAAGGAGACTTCGTGCGTGCTAGGCTCAACTGAGCGTAAGTATTCTCGAAATCATGTCCATCCGTCAGACTAAAAAACAATCAGATCTGGAAAAACGCCTGCAACTGCTCCGCAGACAGGTCTATGGAAAAGATTCAGTAAACAAGCAAAGCTTGCCTTCTGCTAACGCAGAGCGTCAGAAAGCCAGCAAATCAGCAGACTCTACCAGCAATCCGACATATCGATATACCGACTCACCAATCACCAATCAACCGACTGATATAACATATCTTCATCAGGATTTATTTAAAATTTTAATCTTTTCATCTTTAGCAATCGGTGCGCAGGTTGTCTTGTTCTTCCTTCTACAAAACCATATTTTGAAAATAAACTTTTTTTAGAAAGGAGGTGAATCAGATTATGGCACAAATGTATTGCGTTAAATGCCGCCAAAAACAAGAAGCACAAAATGTACAAGAAGTCACTATGAAAAATGGCAAAAAAGCCTCAAAAGGTACTTGTCCAGCTTGTGGCACCTCTATGTTTAAAATTGGAGGCTAAAAAATTTGGTATCCCATTATTTAATGGGTTCACCATTTTGAAAGATCCCACAAAATCCTAATTGGATGGAGTGGGATTTTTCATGGGTTGAATTATCTAAACGACAATTCAACGAGAAAACAACATTTAGTCGACGGAGTCAAAATATAATAATATAAGTTTACCAGAAAACTTATTCAACTCAATCAACTCTCCTCCCTTGCCCGGTATTGCAAAGCCTCAGCAATGTGTTCTGCTTGGATACTTTCCATCCCG
Source organism: bacterium (assembly GCA_021786105.1). Classification (GTDB taxonomy): domain Bacteria; phylum Patescibacteriota; class Microgenomatia; order Daviesbacterales; family UBA10151; genus UBA10151. Next base: position 9,117 of record JAJYNW010000019.1, on the reverse strand, counting down.
GCCAGATCGGCAATAGTCCGGGAAAGTTTTAACACCCGGTGATAACCCCGGGCAGATAAATTTAGCGAAGAAATTGCCATCTTTAAAAGATCTAAGCTTTCCTGAGTTAAAGTACAGCATTCTTTAATCTCTTTATTTCCCATCTCTGAATTGGTAATAATTTTTCCTTTAAATCTTTTTTCTTGCAATTTCCTGGCTGCCACAATTCTTTTCCTAATTTCTGCTGAGCTTTCCACTTTTAAATCAACAGATAATTTCTCTACCTCCACCGGCGGCACTTCCAAATATATATCAACCCGGTCCAAAAAAGGGCCGGAGATTTTGCGTTTATATTTAGCAATAGCTCCCGGCATACAAGAACAATTTCTTTTGATATCTCCTAAAAATCCGCATGGGCAGGGATTTTGTGCAGCAACTAAAATAAATTGGGCAGGCAAATACACTGAACCAGATGCCCGGGAAATAGTAATATGACGGTCTTCCAGTGGCTGCCTGAGACTTTCCAAACTTTGGCGGGGAAATTCTGCCACCTCATCCAAAAACAACACTCCCCGATGCGCCAGTGAGATTTCACCCGGCCTGATACTGTTCCCTCCTCCTAAAAGACCCACATATGACGCACTATGGTGTGGCGAACGGAATGGGCGGGTTGTAATTAAAGACCTATTACTTTCCAGCAAGCCGGCAATAGAATAAATTTTTGTCACCTCAATTGCCTCATTAAAAGTTAGCGGCGGCAAGATCGAGGGAAAACTTCTGGCCAGCATAGTTTTACCGGCACCTGGCGGGCCTTTCAGTAAAATATTGTGTCCGCCTGCCGCTGAAATTTCTAAAGCTCTTTTAGCCTGTTCCTGCCCCTTAATTTGCGAAAAGTCATATTCATAATTTAAATTATCTTCTAAATTTAGAACGGGTTTGGAAACAAATTCTAAATTCTCTTGTCCCAGCAAAATCCTGACCAGCTGTTGCAAAAATTCAGGAGCCAAAACTTCTAAACCATCAATAATCGCCGCCTCGTCCCCGTTTTCTTTTGGCACCACCATTCTTTTAATCCCGCTGTTTTTGGCCAAAATCGCCAAGGGCAAAACTCCATTTATTTTCCTTAAAGCTCCATCCAAAGATAACTCTCCAACTATTAAAGTACTGGAAAAATCTAATTTCTCCGGATTGGAATTTATTTGACCCGATGCCAAAAGCAAACCTAAAGCGATCGGTAAATCATAAGCCGGTCCCTCCTTGGGCATATCAGCCGGTGCCAAATTTACAGTAATTCGGTGTAAGGGAAAATCGGCACCGGAATTCCTAAAGGCAGCCCGCACCCGCTCTTTACTTTCCTCCACCGCCCTGTCGCCTAACCCTACAATAGTAAAAGAAGGCAAACCTTGCTGAGAAATATCCACCTCGCAAGTAACTAAATTGGCATCAAGCCCAATATTGGCAGCCGAGAGTATTTTTGCGAGCATTAGAAATAGTATACTATGGGAAACGTAAAGATAAAACGCTAATGAGAATTTTTGTGCCTAGGAAGCTAGTAAGCGAAGCTTGCGAGCTAATCGCTCTAAAGCCAGATTTGCCTAGGAAAAGAATAAGCCAGATTCTGTTCAGTGGATTTTATCTGAATCTATCCACTTGATAATCATTTATCTGATGCTCCTTATTTCAACAAACGAGCAAGCAGCTCTGTTGGTTCTAGGATTGCAGCGGGGAGGATTGCCTCGTTTCACCCGAGCCTTACCTCGGTTCGTCACTGTTGCTCTAACTAGCGGTTACCCGTGGATCGATTACTCGACCCCACCCTGCTTTATGCTGTCTGGACTTTCCTGATCGAAATTCGACCCGATTATCCTTCTTCCTAGGCCTGCTTATTATACTAAACTTGGGTAAGGAGATCAAATTTCAACAGGGGTGCGGATATTAAGCCACTCTTCTACAACAAGCAGAATTACTACTGTGATCGGCACGGCCAAAAGCGCTCCGGCAAACCCCAATAACCTACCTCCCACCGACACAGCTAAAATCACAAGCAAAGGGTTTAAACCTACCGCCCGCCTCATCAGCTGCGGCACAATTAAATGGCTTTCCAACTGCTGTATTGCCAGATAAAGTCCACCTACCAAAGCTGCAAACAAAGGCGAAACAGTCAAACCAATTAAAATAGCCGGGATTGCGGAAATAATTGGCCCGATTACCGGCACCACCTCCAACAACCCGGCAATAATTGCCAAGGGCAGGGCAAATTCAACCCCTAAAACCACCAAACCTACATAAACCAAAAATCCCACCGTTGCCGAAAGAACTGCCTGACCTCTTAACCAAGCCCCTAATTTATCTTCAATCTTTTCAAGTAATCTCTTAATATGCTCCTGTTTCTCGCCAAAAAAAGAGGTGGCATACTCTTCCAGCTTTTCCTTATCAAGCAACATATAAACAGTCACCACCAACACGCTCACCCAACTAATTAGGTTCTTAAATATGTCTACTGAAACAGTCACCAACTGAGTAGACCACCGGGACATTTCCTGCTGAATAACAGTATGATCAATTATGTTAATCTGCAAAAGCGAGCTTAAGGTATCACCTAATCTCTGCACTAAATTGCTTGTTTGACTGAGAAGAGGGGTTAGGCCAGCAGTAATCAAACCCACAATTGCCCCTAACATTAAGAAAAAAACCAAAAGTACTGCCAGGATTTTTGGCACTCCCAATTTCCTCAGCCGTTGCACCAGCGGGGCCAGGGCTGACATCAAAATAAAAGCTACAAAAAAAAGTAAAATAATATCTATGATTTGGAAAAGCACCCAAAGCAATAGGACAAAAACAGCAATAAAAATAACTGTTTTAGACGAAATATCAATTCTTCTTGTCATGAGTAGAATAGTACCATGAACGGACCCTGCTTTCCACTCGACCCTGCCAACCATCCTCAGTTATATCAAACCAGAAAACTTTTTCTTCCTTTTTAAACCATGTTAACTGACGTCTGGCATACCCGTGAATCTTACCCTGCATAATCTTAATTAACTCCTCAATACTGGTAATCTTACCTTCCAAATAATCTGCTAAAACTCCATATTCCAACCCCAACTGTCTCATCCTTTCAAAACTCAACCCTTCTTTATGAAGTCTTTTAGCCTCATCGATCATCCCTTGATCTATTCTACTAATCACCCGCTTATCTATTCTTTGGTACAAAACCTTACGTGGAGCAGTTAATCCAATTTTTAACATGTCTGTCTGAAGCTTTTTCCCGCCTACTGTTGACATTAAACCTACAGCCGTAGTATTAATGTCATTTATACTAACAAGCTCTATTGCCCTTATTAGCCGTCTTGGATTTTGCCTGTCGGATCCATTTAGGCTCTCCCATTTATCAGATGAAATCTGTTGCAACTCTTTTTGCAACTCCTCTTTAGAAAGCTTTTCTAATCTTCTTCTTAAACTCCGATTTATCGGAATATCCAGATTAGGCAACCCCTCAAGTAAGGCCTTAAGATATAAACCAGTCCCTCCTACTATAATAGGCAGCTTCCCCTTTTTTAGAATTTCATCTATTGCCCGATTGGCATCTCTAACATAATCAAAAACTGTATACTGGTTTTTAGTATCCGCCACGTCATACATCCAAATTTTTACTCCATCCATTTCCCAAAATCCCTTACCTTTCTCCACCCTCACCTTATGACCAGGCAGTTTTCCTATTCCAATATCTAATCCTTTAAGTTTCGCGCCAGCAAAAGGCAAGAAGTTAGAGGGAAGCTTTCCAGTACCTATATCTAACTTCTTATAAACCTGCCTTGAATCACAAGCTATCAGCTCTCCATTAAATTTCTTTGCGCAGTTAAGTCCTAAATCAGTCTTACCTGTGGACGTCGGACCTAGAATTACTAATAATTTTTTCATAGAAGAAGAGAGACTCTACATTGTCCAAATATTAAAAAAACTAATCATAATTACACCCCAAAGGTTAACTAATACACTCAGCACGATTAAAGCTTTCATCCACCACCTCACCCTATCTCCCATTCCGCTGGCTGTTAACAACAACAAAAAAGGCAAATAGTCCAAGGTGTGTCTATAACCAAATTGGGTAAAGCCGTTTCCGCCATGCATTAAGCTGGGTAATGCTATAAAAATCGCAGAAATCGCTGAAACATAGGCAATTTTAGTTCTAAACTTGGCAAAGATAGCTAAAACAAAGGCAGGGGTAGTAAACCAAACAGCCATTGCAAACATTGAAGGAATAACAAAAGGAGGATAATTAATAAATTTGGGCATTGCCGTAAGCATCTCGTTCAGATGAACTGGAATATAGCGCCAATTAACCAAACCGTACCTATACCAGGGCTCATTAAATACGGGCAGTAATTGATAAGCAATGTCATAGATAACTCCAAATCTAAAGTAGTTGTATGAAAAATCTAACAGTAATGCTAGTATTATCCCAAGTACATATAAACAAATATTTTTCCAATTAAAACCTGTTAATTTGTTATTATGAAAATTAAAAAATTTTTCGTGAAGATACAACAAAGGAAAAATCGCTGCAAAAATCGTTGGCAATCGAGACAAATAGGCTGCTCCGATAAAAAGGCCTATTAGAAATAGCCTTTTTCTTGTAGATACCTCATATAACATTATCCATAAAAATAAGTTAGACAGAATTTGGGCAAAATACCAAGCCGATCCGACTTCTGTATGAAACCAGTAAATAGTCCCAAATGCAAAAAGGATACTTGACCAAATAGCTATTTCTTTGTTTCTAAAGAAATTGAGAAAAACAAAATAAGATACGGCTACACTAAGGCTACCAAATAACACAGAGGCTAATGGCTGAGGAAAAGAAACTCCAAACACATAAACAAACGGTATTAAAAGGATGGCTGGCATTGGAGGAAAAACTACATAATATCTTCCTTGCCAGTTTACTAATTCATTTAGCCAGGGCAGGTTTTGTAAAATATTTAATCTCCCATGCAAAAAAGCATCTGCTAAAAGCATAAAATAATTGTAGGGCGTATCACGACCAAAATTTGAAACTGAGTAGATAATAAATGTAACAGCAAATAACAAAAGAGCAATCATAATACTTTGTAAATTTGTATTCCGGAAAAATTATAGACTAGTTGAAGGTAAGTTTGTTGACTCAAAACCGCCCTCGCAGAAGGATACCTCCTCCGTTCTTCGCTGCCATAATAGAGATAATTAATACGATACAGACTAAATACTTTCCTGGCATTAGTTGTATTTCCGGGGTCTTGATAAATGCTTTCAATATTAGCTTGACGGATAAACACATTATCCTCCCCCCTGTTAAAACCATGCGAATAAGGCCAGACAGTATAAGATAGCACTCTTAATCTTCCGCCAATATCTGAAACTGCCGAATGGACTGTCGGCATAGTCATAAAGACTGAGTTTGGCACAGTATTGCTTCTAATCCACATCCCAGCCTGGTTATCTGCTAAGGAATATCCTTCATTTTTATTAAAGAAACTTCCGCCCAAAGTCAAAAAACTATTAAACGAAGAAGCTGCTATCAGCAAAATAACTATAATCAACCCAAAACGGAAACTCTGCCGGATCCTTTGTAAAAATAAACCAGAAATTAACGAAAAAGGCAGTAAGGCAAAATAGAAAAATTTCAGCATATCGCCATCATAAATGGTAAAAAAAACTACATGAGGGATAATATAAAGAGTAATTCCTATAATTAATAAAAGGGTAACCTTTTTTATCAGATTAATCTTTTTAAGGATTACCAAAACAATAAATATCAAAAACAATGAAAACAATATTCCAAAATTGGCAAAAGGGAAAAATAAATACCAAGAAAGGTTTTGAGTCTCATCCCAAGGGCCAAAACGAAAGTTAGTAAGAAGAGTAGAAATTACGTAATTATTACTACCGGAAAGTAGTGATGTAAACATCACAAAAATAATTAGCGGCCCCAAAAAATAGGCTAATTGGTATAATTTCTTGCTAAAATTTTTACCGGCAAAAACCATCCAGCTTAAAACAAAAATTAAAATACTCACCCCAAAAGCAAACAACTGGAACTTAACCAGCATCCCGGTCAATAACCCAGCCAGTATAAAATATTTTTTACTATTTTTTTCAAAGCCATTTACCAACACAAAAATTACCGATCCGACAGCCGGAAGCCCGAGCATCATCGGCCGATTTTGTAAAAAATAATCAGCCATTGGCACCATCTGAATAAGCTTGCCATAATCCAAAGTGTAGCTATGGCTGGCAACTATACTCCTGATGGTTAACAAAATATTGCTTGACCCGTCTAAACTCTTACTAATATCCTGAAAAAATCTAACATATAACAAGTTACCGCAAAAAACAGTTAATAGCCCCGATATAATTCCCGCAATTTTATTCCTAAAGAAAGTTAAACTTAAAGCATATATTGACAGAAAAAAAATTAGGACAAAAAACGGATTATCATAAACTAAAATCCTAGGAAAGAAGTCTGAATAAAGAGTCTGCAAAATAGCTGAATGAAAATCAATAAAGTAATAATAATTAAGCGGCTGCCCGCTAAAATAAGGAGCTTGGGGCGGAAAGTTTCCCTGAGAAATGGTTTGAATAATTGACTGATGCATCGCCGTATCCTGCCAATTCACAGCTGACATTACAAAATAGTTCTGATAACGAGAGAAAATAGCCGGGTAAAGAGCAGCTAAAAATAAGAAAAAAATTAGTAGAGATATAAATAAAGCAGTTGAATGCTCCCGTAAAAAGTTTCGGTTAAATTTAAATTTTTTGCCGGATAAAAAGATAACTAACCAGACTAAAAATATTAAGATGGTCAGTAATATAGAAATTCGGGAAAAGCCCAACCCCAAGCTGACAACATAAACCGCATAGGTAGAAACCATTACACTGGTAAGTAATTGTAGTGGTAATTTTTGTATAATTGGCATCTCTGAAAAGAAAGTTTCTATGATTAGAAAACCCGGGATAAAGAATGTAAAAATAAAACCTAAAATTAAAAGTAGTAAATTAACTCCCATATCCCCTAATTCTATTAAAAAGCTTACAATATTAATAGTGAAGTATTTCTTTCAGGACAAAGCACTAGTCGCTTCATTATTATTAGGACTAGCACTGAGACTCTGCCTCTCGATGCTGCCTGGATTCCAGATCGACGTTAACGACTGGTTTGCCTGGGCTATTCGACTTAGTCATTTTAATTTTGTCACTTTTTACAGCAAGGATTTCTTTACAGATTACACACCGGGTTATTTATATATTCTAAGTGTATTAGGTTTTTTAAAAAATTTCCTGCAAATGCCTGATAGGAATTTTTATCTTTTGCTCAAAATACCGGCAATTATTTCTGATCTGGTAATTGCTCTTTTGGCATTCTATCAAATTAAAAAAGTTGTTCCAGAGAAACTGGCTTTTTTGGCGTTTCTTTTTATCCTATTTAACCCGGCAATCATTTTTAACAGCGCTGTCTGGGGACAAGTTGATAGCATTCTAACTTTATTTTTACTGATAACGGTAATTAGTTTGAAAAAAAATAATTTAATCTTTGGCTCAATTTTTTATGGACTATCTTTACTAATCAAACCTCAAGCATTAGCCTTAATACCTGTTTTGGCTATTTTTCTAATCAACCAGTTCAAATTACTCAACTTATTTAAGTTGCTCGTCCCGGGTTTACTGATAATTTTTATTTTAGCACTGCCCTTTTTCCCCAATCAAACATTAGTAAATCTCGCCCATCATATTACCAATACCGCCGGAGAGTATCCTTATACTTCCCTATTTGCTTATAACTTGTGGGGAGCAGTGGGGTTCTGGCTGCCTGATAACAAACTTTGGCAAGGGATATCTTACCAAAATTTGGGATACATCTTATTTTTAAGCTACTGGGTTACAATAGTATACTTTTACTTCAGAAATAAATTATCTATTTATACCTTAGGGGCTCTTGCTGCCATGGGGTTCTTCTTTCTGCCAACCCGCGCACACGAGAGATACCTTTATCCTGCCCTTATATTCCTCATTTTATCAACCGTCACTTTTCGTTCCAGGTTACTATTGACACTCACCGGAGCATTAAGCTTATTACATTTCCTTGATTTGTATTACGTGTATGTTTACTACAATGAGATTTTTCTCAAACTCCCAAAAGTACTTTATAACCCTTTCCTCTATAGTTTTTTGGACACTAATGGTAAAAACTTATCATTGATTTCTACCGCCATTTTTATTTTAATTAGTGTTATTCTCATCAAATATGATATTGCTCTTAAAAAAGCTTAATTCAAAACATATCCTGATTGGGATTTTATTATTTACAGCCTTTCTAAGGCTATACAGATTAGACTATCCTAACAAGTATGTTTTTGATGAAGTTTATCACGCTTTTACTGCCAAAGAATTTTTAGCCGGTCACAAAGAAGCATGGGAATGGTGGAATACCCCGCCGCCGGGGGTGGCTTACGAATGGACTCACCCACCATTGGCAAAAGAAATTATGGCTATATCTATGGCTATATTTCGAACCGAAGATGCTTGGGCATATCGATTACCAGGAGCGTTATTGGGAATCCTATCCGTCTATTTAGTGTATTTACTCGGTCTTAAACTACTTAACAATCAAACAGCATCATTAATAGCCGCATTTGTTTTTTCTCTGGATGGGCTGAATTTTGTCCAATCCCGCACTGGTATGAATGACATTTACTATGTTACGTTTTCCCTGGCGGCATTGCTTATTTTGCTGGATCGGAAATACTTCCTCTCGGCAATCCTTTTGGGATTAGCTCTATCCAGCAAATGGGCTGCAGTTTATTCCTACCTGATTTTTATACCCCTGCTGATCAAAAATTATCAGTACCGTCAAATTTTGCTGTATCTGATTATTCCTCCGATTGTCTATTTAATTTGCTACTTGCCCTTCTTTTTGTTAGGCCATAGTTTCGATCAGTTTACTCAACTCCAACAACAAATGTGGTGGTACCACACTAATCTTAAAGCTACTCACGCCTACTCTTCTCCCTGGTGGTCGTGGCCGCTTAATTTATATCCGGTTTGGTATTTTGTGGATTACCAAAAAAATGATATTGCCAATATATTTGCCTCCGGTAATCC
>JAJYNW010000010.1 GCA_021786105.1 bacterium | reverse complement strand
ACCTCAACTTACCCTAGTTGTTAACCAGTTCTTAGACAGATATCATTATCACAGGCCACATATTAACAAAGGCATGAGACCACCCTTAGAGAGGAGTTAGTGTCGGATATTTACGGGGACATTGCGGGGAATTAAAGAGGTTCTTATACTACTTCTGTTCTTTGTTCCACTTTTCTACAAGAGGCGGCACACTTTCTGCACATCTCAGCACAGGTTTTCAGCTGCGTATCTTCCGGGTCTACCGCTTCGCAACTGGCTGCACATTTCTCACAAATATCAGCACAAAGTTCGGCAGTCCGGCCCGCAAAATTGGAATTTCTGATCATAAATGAAGCATGAAGATTACACATCTGGGCACAATCGACCACAATCTGCACATGATCAGGCTCTACGTACCTACCGCCCATTTTCAAGCAATAAGCAATGGTTTCTTCACAGATTCTGTAACAATCTAAACTATTCCTGATCGCCTCTTCCATTCTCTATATACTACTAATTGGGTTTGAATTAAGAGTTAAAACAAAGTAAGAACTATGAAAGACTGATTGAAAAAAATATCTTACTTTTTCCTTACGCTTTAATGATTCGGTTTTTATTCAAAAGTATTAAGCTGGAGTTAAAGATGGCTAAACCTTGGAAATGTCCTGTTTGCGGTTTTATTGCAAAAAACGAGACGGAGTTGGACGAACACATCAAGAAAACCGGGCATGTCATGTATGACGACACCGACGACAAAGGCACCGAAACTCCCAAAGAGCCTAATGATTTGGAATACAGCGATTCGTCTGCCATGCACACTCCAGGAGTCAGCAGCGGCGACGTTCATAGCAATGAGCCGGATTTAGAAAGCAAAAAAAGAATCCAGGGAAAAGAAGGCAAACAATAATTTTAAATTAACCATTCCTTTTTCTATTTTCCTCCAGCAACCTTAATATTTCTTCATCAGACATTTGGGTAAAATTGTCATACCAGAACTTTTCAGCCATAAATTCAGCCGGCGCTGCCAGACAAATAACATCATCTATTAGTCGGCGCAGATTCTCCGCCATATCCAAAACGCAAACCGGAGTGGCAAAAATTATCTTTTTCGGATCTAGCTTCTTAACCGCTTCAACTGCTGCTTTGGCTGTCATGCTCGTAGCCATTCCGTCATCTGCCAAAATTACCGTCTTGCCGGTTAAACTCGGCAGCTCCCCGCCCCGGTAAATTTCCACCCGCTTTTCCAGTTCTTTTTCTTCCAAATCAATCGTATCTTTCAACTCCACATCATCAATACCTAAAACCTCAATGGTAGTTTGATCCAAAATTTTTATCCCCCCCTCGGCAATAACGCCTATCCCAAAATCTTTATCTCCCGATAGAACAATTTTCCTTACCACCAACACCTCTAAGGGGGCTAGCAAAACCTCAGCAATTTCATAACCAATCGGCACACCCCCTTTGGGTATGGCTAAAACAAAAGGATTTTCCTTCCGGTATTTAAAGATTTCAGAAGCTAACTTTTTCCCTGCTTCCTGACGATTTTGAAAAAACATCTAATCACCTAAGTTCTGCTGACTAGTTTAAAGAATCTGCTTTCTTTTCCTTCTGCCGTTTGATCCTGATATAAAAAGGCTAAATTTTTCCCATCAAATGTTTGGAAAAATTCTTCCCAGGATATGGGGCGTAGTGATGGATCCGGCCCTTCCCCGTCTCCCTGAAAATCTATCCGCAAAAGACCTATTCCCTCTCCGGTTTTTTCCGTACCCCTAACAATAGCTGGACGGCCACCCCGCTGTTCAACCCACTTCTTAATCTCCTCATGGTTTGTGGTTGTCTTTGACTCTCCTGCCACTTTACTCGCCCTCTTTCACTTTCATGCTACTTCTTTTTTAATAGATTTCGGGCAAAAAGGCGTTAAAAATCTGTAAGATTCAAATAATTCTTGCAGTAAGCTTACTTTTCTTTGTCTCAGATCTTAACTTTTAAACGTATATTTAAAAAGTAACTACTAAAATGGAAATAACCAGTCCGGTTTTTGAAAACAATGGAAAAATTCCTCAAAAATATACTTGTGACGGTGAAGATATTAACCCTCCCTTAAAGTTTGAAGATATTCCAAGCGAGGCGGCAAGCTTAGCCTTAATAGTTTCTGATCCTGATGCACCGGGCAAGACCTTTTATCATTGGTTATTATTCAATATGGATCCAGGCACCGACCATATTGACGAAGATAGCGTACCGTCAACAGCAATAGAGGGGAAAAATGATTCTGAACACTCAGAATACAGCGGCCCTTGCCCTCCTTCGGGTATTCACAAATACATCTTCACCCTTTATGCTTTAGACGGACCATTGGATTTAGAAGCAGGCGCAACAGCCGAAGAAATCCTGGAAGCAATAGAAGGCCATGTTATTGATGCAGCTCAAATTATCGGAACATACGGCAGATAAAATTTAATTCATCCTTTACTGCGGTACAATCTTTGACCCGTCTTTGCCAGCCCTAATGGAAAAATATTTTCTGAAGGCAGAAATACCATCGACGGTAAGGTAATCCATATTTGGCGGTAACATCGGATTTATCCGCAATGTTTGACGTTTGATATCAGGCTCTATCCCTAAAAGCAGACGCAGGAAAAGGATTGGGGCTCCGGCTGACCAGGCTTGCGGACTGGCAGCGGTGGGGTATTGGACCGGAAACGGAATTTCAGACCGGTCAAAGCCGGCAAATACTTCCGGCAATCGGTAATTAAAAAAGGAGCTGGCTGTAATCGTATCAAGAATTATCTGCAAAGCTTTCTCTCTTTGTCCGGCCTTAACCAATCCGGCTGCAATCAAACTATTATCATGCGGCCAAACCGTTCCCCGATGGTAAATCAACGGATTATATCCTTTATCATCTTTGCTGATAGTTCTCACTCCCCACCCGCTGTATAACCCATTTGAAAAAAGAAGACTTACTACTCGCGGGATCTTTTCTTCGTTTACAATATCACTCCAAAGCAACTGGCCGATACCAGAAGAAAGTGAGTCAATCTGTCTTTTGTTTCTATCCAATCCTAAAGCAAAATAGCCCTTACTTTTAATCCAAAAGGCTTCGTTAAACCTACCTTTAAGCTCGGCTGCTTCTTGTTCCAGCCTTACTGCCAGAGAGATGTCCTGCCAAACAGATCTGGCAATCTCGGCAATGCGCATTTTTGCATCATAGACATAACCCTGGACATCACTTGAGGTAATCGGGGTTTGGGCTATTTCTCCGTTTCTAAAAATCATTGAATCCCAGGAATCGCGCCAGTTTTGATTTTTAAGCCCCCTTTCTGACCCCCTTTGATACTCCACAAAGCCATCCTGATCCATATCACCATACTCATCAATCCATTTTAGCGCCTTAAGAGCTGAATCCTTCATCTCTTTAATGAACCCAACTGAGGCTCCGAATCGGTAAACCTCGGATAAAAGTATCAAAAAAAGCGGCGTGGTATCTACAGCTCCATAATAAGGAAACGGCACCCAATTCCTAAAATAGGCCGTCTCGCCAAAGCGCATTTCGTGCAAAATTTTTCCCGGCTGCTCATCCCGCAAGGGGTTTACTTCTTTCCCCTGGTATTTTGCCAAAAATTTAAGAGTTGAAATTGCTAACTCTAATCCAAAGATTATGGTTTGATAAGCAGTTATTAAACTATCCCGGCCAAAAATTGCCACGAACCAAGGGATACCGGCAGCAGGCAGCGAAGTAATTTTCCCAGGCATTTCTTCCTGGTAGATACGAAGTGCTGCTAGGTCGCTTAGACTTTGGCTAATTGCCTGCTCGAAATCATCCCAGTCAGTCTGCAGCGTCAATTTTGACCAGTGCCACTCCTTTAAAATCTCTGCTTCTTTTTTTATTTTTTCCAACCTTCTGACCGTAATTGTTTTTCTCCCTGCCAAGAAAGCAATTGAAAACGAAAAAGTAAGCCGTTGTTTCGGTTGAAGCGAAACGGAAAGATTAACAATATTGCCTTTTAACTGAACTGGTTGACTAAAATGGATGACGGTAGTTCTTCTAAAAGCATCTCTGGCATAGGAAAAAATCAGCAGATGTTTTTTCCTAAAGTTTTTTGTAATGAAACGTTTATTAGGATGCTCCTGGTTTCCTCCGCGAGTTAAGGCTCTAATCTCAAATATATCGGAAAAATCAGTATCGAACTTTAAACCCAGCAGAAAACTTAACTGCTTTTGAGTATTATTCTTTACTTCTATATCTTCGTGGAATATTTTAGTAATGGTACGTTTACGGATGATAGTTAAATCAAACCTTGAAAGGTCTTTGGTCGGATAATTGCCTAAAACTATGGAAGCGCTATGAAAACCTGTCTCCTGAGATGACAAAGCCTCGAGAGGACTATTATTAATAAGCAGTTCTAGTTTGCTCAGGTGTCTAACATCAGCAGAAAATAGGCCCTGATAATCCTGAGCCACAATATCACCGGTAAAATTTGAAATCATAAAAATATTTCCGCTGCTGATAACAAGATTGCTTCTTCTCATAAATCCAGCTTCATCTGTTTAATAATGTTTTAAATAAGTTGAGATAGTTGATAATTGCGTGTGGCATTAAAAATTTATTTTTGACGGATTCATGGGCGTTTTGGGAGATCTTTTCCTGTACCTGCGGATTATTAAGCACATATATAATTTTCCGGGCGGCCTCGATAGGCGAGTTGACCACAAAACCGTTAACACCATCTTTAATCTGCAGTTTTATGCCGCCCACATTCCCGCCTATGACAACCGCACCTTTCCACATCGCTTCAGTAACCGTCAGACCAAACCCTTCCCGGATCGATTTCTGCAAGATAATACTTGAGGCGGTTTGGAAGGCATTGACTGCTTTATCGTTATTTCTTAGGTTTACCAGCAAAAAAATTCCTTTTTCACCTCCAATATAATCTCTCACTTTGGTATACAAAACTTCCCCTTCCGGGTCATCGGTGGCTGATTGGGCTACCAGTGCCAGTTGCAGAGTAGGAATTTCCTTTTTTGCCAACCGATAGGCATCAATTACTCCCAAGGGATCTTTCCAGGGATCAAGACGCGAGACTTGGGTAACCAGTGGTTTAACAATATCTATGCCAAATTTTTTAGTATATTCTTTGGCTTGGCCTTTATCCATTAATATATTTTTAGCAGAAAAAGGGTCAATCACCGGAGTAAAAAAACTGCTTTGGTTTGGGGGCGGAAAATCTTTATGTGTATATTCCGGCAGGGTAAAAATAAAATGGTCAAAACATTTAAGATAAGGTAGCAGGAATTGCCACATAGCCGGATTAGGAGAAGAAGTATCAATGTGGCAGCGCCAAATCACAAAATCTGGTCTTTCCTCACTTAAAAAGCTAATCAAGGCAGCCGGCTGCGGGTCATGAATGATCAGAATCTGAGGCTGTGGCTGCAGCTCGCTCAGAGCCTGGGCAATAAATTTGTTGTATTGGATATAGATCTTTTTCTCCTGTGTTTTTAATCTGCCCGGCTTCCCCTGCATTAAGTTATGGATCTTTTTGGTCACTTCAAAAAATTCCATGTTCGGAGGAATTACATACCAACTTTCATCCAACCCTGTATCTGTTTGCAAAGGTACCTCTGAACGAAGTATTTCCGCCACTCCTCCGCCCACTGCCGTAGCATTAAGATGAACTACCCTTAACCCCTTCAAATCCTTGGCTACACTTTGAATTTCTTTAACAACCTCAGGCATCAGTTTTGTGTATTCCAAAAACGATTTTGGTTGATAATCAACTTTTTGTAATCCTTGGAAATTCATTTTTTGTTTTCTAATATCCGACGGTAGATATCTTCATATCCGTCAGTCATTCTACCGGCATTAAAATTGTCCAACGCATACCTTCGACAGAATGACCGGTCAATGGATCCTACCTTACTTACCGCTTCAATCATCCCTTCCAAATCCTCAACAATAAATCCGGTTTTACCATCAACAACGATTTCCAGAATTGACCCTTTATTGAAGGCAATAACCGGACAACCGCAAGCCATTGCCTCAATCATCGTTAATCCAAACGGCTCCCTCCAGGTAATGGGGTGTAGCAAGCAAAGCGCCCGGCTCATCAGTTTATTCCTTTCTACCTCGTCTACTTCACCGATCCAGCGGATCCGATCATCGGAAAGCTGCGGCCCGACATACTCATTAAAATAAGCTACGTCAGTTAGATCCAGCTTTGCAGCAATAATCAGCGGCAGATCAAGATTTTGCGCCACTTCTATCGCATGATGGGTTCCTTTCTCCATTGAAATCCTCCCAACAAAAAGTAAATACCCGTCGTTTTCCGAAGAATACGGATACCCATCCATGGCCAGCCCGTTATAAACAACACCGGCCACAGTGGCGACCGGTGGAGCAAATTTAACCTGGGAGCGGGAAATTGCCGCCAGATAAGGGTTTCGAAACGTACTGTATAGACGCCTGTTAGTCGCGGTAAACGGACCATGCAAAGTCATCAAAACCGGAGTTTTGGATTTTTGAGCCACCGGCAAACTAAATACACCAATATGGTCATGGACAATGTCAAACTGATCTTCCATGGTATATGGTGTACCGAGATGAAGCAGTGTCAAGTCGTTCAAATCATACATATCCTTTATCTTTGCTTCCCGCAGTGATCTTGGGTACACCGAAACAAGCTTGGCTGAAGTTTGCGAGTCGCCGCTGGCAAAAAGAGTTACTTCGTGCCCTCTTTTTATTAGCTCCTCTGTTAAAGTATAAACAATCCGTTCCGAACCGCCATATTTTTTCGGCGGCACCCGTTCAATGATGGTAGCGATTTGGGCTATTTTCAGATTAACCCTCCTCTTCTTCTTTTAAAACCTCTTCAATGAAAGGCTTGGGGTCTTTACTTAATTTCTCCAGGTTTTCTAAAAGGGGCGGAAAGAGTTCATCAAACTCAACTGTCATCCTTTTCCTTTTAAAAGGGTTCGCCCAGGTTACAATCTGCTGGTACACATAAGGATGCCACTGTCCTAGTTCCCGCAGCCGCTCAGAAATATTTTTGATCAGGGTATTCGCAGTCAAAACCGACTGGGCTCTATCTTCCCTGATTTTATGAGCAATTTTGAGGGGAGTGCTTAAAAAGAAATCACATTTGGACAGTACACTCTCAAAAGCTGATCCGGATAAATCTTCAGTCCTTTCATACCCTAATCCTAATGTCACTAAATACGCATGTTCTAAAGCATTAATAATTTCCGCCGCCGCTTCCAACATCCCCGGTTTAGTAGATAAGTAATGCCGGTAAATTGACAAGGCAATAGCTGACCTTTCCCTAATGTTCATCTCTTTTTCCGTATTAAAATTCATCAAGCTTTCGGCCAAATACGAAGGAACTACAATTACCGGCAGTTTATTAATCTGCATCATGGTAGCAGCGATAAAACGATGCTGACCGTCGATAATTTGATATTTACCCGCCTTTTGCGGATCCTCCACTACGATTAGTGGAACAAGGAAACCAAGCTTCTCAATAGAGTGAATTAAGCGCTTAATGTGGAAATCACTGGGCTTTCTGGCGTGCGGAGTAATTTCCAAATCACCGGCAGAAACCACCTTTAAGGCAATTGGCTGATTTTTATATGGATCCAGCAATTTAGCTTCAATAATACCATTCATGTTCGTATTTCCAAGCAATGCTCACTTTCCAACCAAGTACTTTTGGTATTAAACTCATCACAAAGCTCAATCATTTTAAAAACAATATCCTTAAGCTCCGGCTCCTGAGCAATTCTGGCCTGCATATTCCTAATAACAGTCGGGTAAAGTTTTATCCCTCTTAATCCGCCTTTTTCATCAACCTCAACCTCAAAAATAAACGACTGATCATTTCTCTCGATTTCATCCACCGCATAATCATCTACAAAATCTCCAGTGGAATATAGAATTGGTTTTCCTTTATAAATCTCAATTCCCTGAAAAACATGGGCTGAGTGACCAAAAATTAAATCTGCTCCGGCATCAATCAAGGCCTTAGCAAAAGGAATATGTTCCGGTTGAGGCCGGTGTCCCCAATTAGGTCCCCAATGAGCAGACACAATTAAGAAATTTGCCTCTTTTTTTGCTTCCTGAACCTGATGCATTAAGTATTCCGCCCGCTTATCCGCCAAATCCACTGGTACATAAAAAACTCCAGGGTCATCATCTCCGGAGGCTTCCCATTCCGGCTCGTTGTCTGTAAAAGCAATCAAGCCAATTTTGAGCTTTTCTTTTTGAGTTGTTAAAATTGTCGGGGCAGAAGCCTCAACAAAAATCATACCGGCTCCGGCGTAGGCCACCTCTCCGTCATCCAAAATTTCCAGCATATCCATCATAGCTTCATCCTCATAATCCAAAACATGGTTATTGGCCAAAGACACCATATCAATCCGGGCTTTTTCTAACACGGCGATATTCTTGCTGTCTGACCGAAAATGGAAAGCTTTGGGAGTAATGGTCCAGGGCTGACCTTTGTCAGAGATAACACATTCTAAATTACAGATTCTATAATCAGCCTGCTGAAAAATATCCAAAGTATCTCCCCACGGATATTCGGGAGATTCTTTTTTTAAAACCTCATTCACTAATCGACCTAACATAACGTCGCCAATAAAAAGTAATTTCACATCTTCAAATACCTTTCATCCTAACAGCCGGATTTAAATTAAGAGTCATAACTAAGTCAGAACTGAGTAAGAACTATGGAAGATACCGAAATTACTTTCATGATTATTACCAAATTTTAATAACCTTATAACAGTACAGTCTTATCGTTACCTCGTGCCGAAAAACCAGTCTGCTGCCAGGGATTTTTATGGCAGGATTTTGAGTATTATTATCAAAACCGGTGTTCCTTTTGTGATTGGAGGAGGATTTGCAGTATATGAATATACAAGCTTTAACCGCCCGACTAACGACCTTGATGTTTTTTGTAAAGCCGGGGATTTTCCCAAAATTGTGGCAATCCTCAAACAAACCGGCATAGATATCAAAATATTGGATGAAAGGTGGCTGGCGCAGGTGATAGAAGCCAAGGATCATGTTGACATATTGTTTTCTTCACCAAACTATATCATCACTGTTGACGATTCCTGGTTTGAAAATGCCGTTTATATTAAGCTTCTGGGCTACCAGGTCAAACTTATCCCAAAAGAAGAATTAATTTGGTGCAAAGCGTATATCCAAGACCGCGATCATTATGACGGCGCTGATATCAACCACCTTATTTTAATAACCGGCAGGCAGTTAAATTGGAAAAGACTACTCGTCCGCATGGAAAATCACTGGGAAATACTTTTATCACTGATCCTTAACTTCCGCTTTGTTTACCCTTCAGAAAGGGATATTATCCCCAACTGGCTCCTGGAAGAACTCATTTCCCGCGTAAAGTACCAAATCCAAAATCCAATCCCCCAGGATAAAATTTGCCGGGGGCCACTGCTTTCCCGAACCCAATATAAGTTTGATATTACTGAGTTGGGATTTGAAGTTTTAGCATGACCAAAGTCCGTATTGCCGCCATGGCTGATTTACATACTCAAGAAGAAAACGTAGGAGCTTTCAGACAAGTCTTTGAAGAAGTCTCCGGGAAGGCTGATATCTTATTAATTTGCGGAGACTTAACCAACGAAGGCTTGGTTTCTGAGGCGAAAGTGTTGGCTGAGGAGTTAAGCTTTTGCAAAATACCGATGGTCGGAGTATTGGGAAATCACGATCACGAAAATAACCAACATGAGGAAATTAAAAAAATTCTTTCGGCCGAACATTTATTTCTTTTAGGAAATCACCCCTATATTTATAAAGGAATCGGTTTTGCCGGTGTCAAAGGCTTTTGCGGCGGTTTTGATAATCACCAAACCGACCCCTTTGGAGAACGAGTCCTTAAACAATTTGTTTATGAAGCAGTCAATGAATCCATAAAGTTAGAGGAATCCTTAATAAGACTGGAGACTGACAAAAAGGTTGTCCTGCTTCACTATTCCCCCATCCGTCAAACAGTGGTGGGTGAATCTTTAGAAATCTACCCGATGTTAGGAAGCAGCCGATTGATTGAACCGATTGAAAATTTTGGCGTAACAGCAGTCTTTCATGGCCATGCTCATCACGGCAGTCCGAAGGGTAAAACTGCCCGAGGTGTTCCGGTTTACAATGTCTCTTTCCCCCTGCTCTCCAGAATCTCACCCCACCAACCATATATGATCTTAGAGATATGAAGTTGCTTAGTTACTTTTTAGTGAAGTATTCATAAACCTCTTTAGAAATCATGGCTATTCTTTCCTGGGCTCCCGGGGGATAATCACTTTCTGACATGATGGTTATTATGTAATCTCCATTACCGGTGTAAATGATCCCGGCATCATGCTTAAACCAACCAATATCCCCGGTTTTGTTAGCGACGGGTACTTCATCCGGCAAATATTTAGGTAACCCATCATCGGATTGTTGATTCTTTAATAAATCAGCCATCTCCTGTGTATATTGCTGATTAGCTAATTCACCTTTGTATAGCCTTTCATAAAAAAGGGCGATATCGGCAGGGGTAGATTTCGGCGGGTCGCCATCAGTTCCAACAGATGATTCACTAAAGCCATTTTCTTTCAAAAAAGCAGCCACAGAAGATAATTTAACTTTTTCAGTCAGGAGCAAAGCTGCATAGTTATGGGAAATAGCAATCATCTGCAATAACGCATCATGTACTGTCAAAGTTACTGTCCCTTCCTTAAGCTCTGCCGAATCAGGATCGATGTTAAATTTTTCATTTAAAGCGGCGATATCCTCACTCAAAACTTGGTCTTCGGTTAACCCACCGTCTTGAATTTGTTTAAAAACCGTGGCCATAATCCATAATTTATAAAGACTTCCGGTTTCAAAAACTCTATGCTCATTAAAATAATAACTTTCACCACTTTTTAAGTTTTTTATAGCAATCCCATATGTACCCCTGGCTCCTGTTAAAGATTCATCTACGATATTTCTTAGGGAATTGTTTATTCTACTTAATGGACTGATCAATTCCGGAGACCGCTTAAAAACTCCGGATATACCAATCGCCACAAGGATCAGCAATAGTATCCAAGCCCATACCTTTTTCTTTTGTCTTTGCGGCTTTAATTTCAAACCAACAATATAATTATTATCCATCCAAAAATTCCGGCTTGAAAATTATACTTTCTGGAAGATTAAAATTCTAGTTTTTTCAGCCTCCATTTATAAGAAAGGTTGGCGTGCCATTAACCCCACTTTCAACACCGCTAATAAAATTCTGGTGTATCCGCTCCTCAACCTGCACAACCGGAAAAGCTTCTCCGCAATTAGGGCATTCAAAATCCCCATACTCCAACAATATCACCGTAGCTTTAGGATTTCCTAAAGTATGGTCATCTTTTCCCACCGGAACAGCCAGTTGCGTCATTACTATTTACCTTACTCCTTTCTTCTGACAGGCTTGGCAATCCTGCTTGGGTAAGCTACACTGATTTGTTGTTCCAACAGTTGCCCGCTGACCTTTCTAGCGGAAGGGATAATAGTTAAGTCCTTAACATCATGCATGTCCAAAATTTGCCGCACCTGCTTCTCATTTTTGTAATTAGCTGTAACAGCCAGTAAAACTCCCCCTTTTTTGATGCTTTTTTCAAAAATTTTGGCCGAACGCTCCGGCACGCCTATTTCCACCAGCGTGCCGATTAACCCGCCGGCCAAAACTCCCATTAAGGTAGTCGTTAACATCGTCAGTGGTCCAACCACCAAAACTGCACCTATCCCCGGCAAAATCACCGGGGTCAGACCGATTAAAAGACCGGCCAAGCCTCCTAAAACACTCCCTGTCAGAATCCCCTCTGATTCATTTTTGGGTGAACGATAGCTGCTTACTATGTCTTGCCTGACAATAACTGAAATCTCTTTGACTTCTATTCCTTCTTTTCTTAAACGTAACAAAGCCTTATCAGCATCTCCATGCCTGGTAAATATTCCCAAAATAATCCTCCTTTTCATTTTGAAGCTTAACCTTAACAAATCTGTAATAATCCCCCATCAGTATCCCGGAAGATTTTGGTAAGAAATTGATGTATGATCAAATCATGAAAATTACCGTTATTGTTCATCCCGGAGCCAGACGGGAAAGGATAGAAAAAGATTTACTGGGAACCTTGCATGTTTACGTTAACCAGCCGCCTTTGGAGGGTAAAGCCAATAAAGCTACCCGTGAAGCTTTGGCAGATTATTTTAAAACCAGTAAATCAAATGTGAAGCTTATTTCCGGAGCCAAATCAAAATATAAAGTATTTGAGCTGCAGTTATGATTTCAGCAGATACATTGGGGTAATTTTGCCGTAAGGGTGATCGGTGGAGCAAAATTTGGCCTCGGTTTCAAAATACTTTTTATACTCTGCCTCTTCCTCCCTTTCAAAGGGATAAATCCAAATCTTCTGACGGGCAGTCTTTAACCAGTAATCCCACACGATATCCAGTGTTTTATTAAGCTCTTCGCTGTCAAAATTGAATCCGTTGTTGCCCCGTAGTTTTTCCACCACTGCCACTACTTTTTCCATTGATCCCAGATGATCAGTTTCTGAGTGGGTCAGAATTTGGATTTCAAAAACCAACTCTAAAGCAGTTTTATTCGAAGCTGGCTTTTGTGCAAAAGCTTTTAGTAATTCATCAATATTAGCAAAAGGCTTCTTTTCCGGCACAAAAAACGCCCGATTCATAAAATAGCCGCCTGTTTTCAACAATCTTTTAATCTCACAATAAAACTCATCCCTTTTTTCCCACGGCAGATTCGGCAAAACAGCATCTCCTAACACCACATCAAAATACCCGTTCTGTAAAGGGTTATTTAACCAGTTGGCTTTGATAATCACCTCATTGGGATTTTTGGTCTTTAAAAGTTCAGTCATGGCCAAAATCATTTCCCAATTAATATCAATTATGCAGGAATTAAAGTTGCTTTCAACCAGTGCATCCCGCAGTTCCGGCGTAGCCCCTAATACCAATCCCTTTAGTCCGGTTTTGCCTTCGGAAATATTTTTCAGCCATTTTTTGTATTGGTCCACTTCCATTTTTGAGGGCCGGCTGGGAGAATCAAAATAAGTCCCCCAACTTTGGGCGATTTGTTTCCAAACATACGAAGTTTCATTTAAGCTCACATCTGACATACCCCAATAATAACAAAATGTATATAATAAACCCAATGGCTAAATTAAAAGCAAAAATAGTTAGACTGCAAACCAAAGATAACTTAGAGCTGCAAGGTTTGCTATTTGAAACGGAACAACCAACCAAAAGTGCTGTCATCCATATCCATGGTTGGACCGGCAATTTTTATGAAAATATTTTCCTGGAGCATATTGCCCAGGGATTAATTGATAAAAGCTTTTCCTTTCTGACTTTTAATAACCGGGGAGCTGGATTTGTGCAGGAATTTATGAAAAAGAATGGCTCGAATATTGAGTATGCCAAACTGGGCGGAAGTTTGGAGCGCTTCGAAGACTGCTTAATCGACATCGAATCCGCTGTTAATTTTATGCAAAGCCTAGGCTACAACAACCTTTATCTGCAAGGCCACAGCACTGGTTCCCAAAAAGCAGCTTACTATGCATCTCAAACAAAAACAGATATCAAAGGTTTAATTCTTTTGGAACCGACTGATGATCCGGCCGTAACCAAAAAGGATTTGGGTAGCCGGTACAAAGAGGCTTTAGGAATAGCCCGGGAATATATTGATTCAGGAAATCCCCAAAAAGCCATGCCTGACTGGATTCCTTTCGGGGTGGAGCTGAGTGCCCAACGGTTTTTAAGTTTGGCGGATCCAAAGTCCGCAGAAGGCCAGCTTTTCCATTTTAGTGATGATTTAAATGAATTAAAAAGAATTAATTGCCCTATACTAGCTGTGTATGGAGCAAAAACCCAATACCAGGAAAACCCTGCTTCTGCCTTAGAAATCCTTAGCCAACAACTACCAGCAGTCACCACAAAATTAATTGACAATGCCGATCATTGGTTCAGAAGATATGAAGATGAACTGAAATCAATAATTATCGAGTGGCTTCGCACTTAAAGAAATTATGCTTTCTTTTCTTCTTTGTTTTGAGAATGCTTTGAAGTTTTGCCCGGACGAACCTGGCTGGCATAAACTGCCTGCCTGCCAGCCTGTCCACCAATTTGACGGGCTGCTTTTAAACCGGACAACCGATTAAGCATATCCCTGGCAACGTCTTGCCCGCCTAAACCAAAAGCTAACCCTCCGGCTAAAGCCGCCATAGCCACCAATCCTGCTACAAACAGCTGGATCAAATTAGAAGCAATTTGCAACTGATTTAAAACCACCAGGGCAGTAAAAATATACAAAGCATATTTGGCCACCTGACCAAGCAGGCTAGCGCCCGCAGTCCCTGCTCCGCTCGCGGCATTCTTCACTAAATTATAAGCAATATTGGCAATAACATAACCAATAAACCCAATTACCACTGCCGCAAAGACGTTAGGAATGTAAAACAGAATTTGATTTAAAAGAGCCGTCACATTGGTAAGCTGCCAGGCATTAAATGCCGGGATCAGAAAAGCTAAAAAGACAAACCAGAAAACCACCTGGGAAGCAATCTCCGTCCAAATGTGGTGAGTCCCGGTTTTTTCCTCCAAACCTACCCTGGTCAAAAACCTATCCAGCCCGATCCAGTCAAACAGCCTTTTGGCAACATATTTTAAAATCACCGCCAACGCCCAACCAATCACTAAAATAACCAACCCGGCTATAAACTGCGGAATAAACAAAATGATCCTATTAAAAGTATCAGTGACAGTTGCAACCACAGATGTTCCGACATTTGGCATAGTGTTTTTAATCTTACAAAAGATTTATCTAGTTTTTGGTAAAATCACTGTAATAAATAAGGAAGAAATAATTGGACTATGAAACTAGCGGCCGTAATAACCTTGTTGATCGTCATCTTTTTAGGGCTAGGCCTATACCTCCGGCTTAAAAAACCCGCTCCGTCCCCAACAGTTTCCCCTTCTTCCGCACCCTCAGCCCCGGTCACCAACCAGTCTCCGCTGACCATTGCTGCCATGCAACAAAAATCCTATCCAGGCAGCAATATCACCATCGAGCAAACTTTGACGCCCGGCGCGATTTACAATCAATATATAGTTTCCTATCAATCAGAAGGCTTAAAACAATTTGCCCTTTTAACTGTTCCCCAAGGACAAAAACCAAATGGCGGCTGGCCGGTGATCATTTTTAACCATGGCTATATCCCGCCAGCACAATACTCCACTGCTGAAAGTTATGCAGTTATGGTTGAACCGCTTGCCAGCGCCGGATATATTGTTTTCAAGCCTGATTACCGGGGCAACGGCTCCTCACAAGGAAAACCTGAGCAGCCTTATATCTCACCAAGCTATGTCACCGACAGCATGAATGCCTTGGCATCAATAAAAAAATATCCTGATGCTGATCCTAATAAAATCGGCGTTTTTGGTCATTCGATGGGCGGCAATGTTACTTTGCATGAGTTAGTCGTAACCCATGATTTTAAAGCGGCGGAAATTATTTCCGGGGTGGTGGGAAATGAAACTGATATCTTAAATTGGTGGAACCAACGCTTTGCCGCCCAAACGATTACGGGCAATGATTTAGATACATATTATGCTATCCAACAAATAATCAAAGAGCGGGGTTTGCCAAAAGAAAATCCGACCTTTTGGAATGCAATTGATCCGACCCAATTCATTACCGATATTACAACTCCTATTCAGATCCAAGTAGGCTCTGCTGATGATACGGTGCCACCCAACTTTTCCTCATCATTGAGTGGCAAACTGAAAAGCTCCAGCAAAAATGTTGATTATATTGAGTACCCCGGCGCTGATCACAACTTAACTCCCAGTCTTTCCCAGGTCATGTCACAAGCAATATCTTTTTTTGATAAATATTTAAAGTAGTCAGGAGTTTAAAATCTGTTTATCAATAATTTTCCCACTATTATCAACTGAATAAACTAAAATTTGGCCGATCGGGATTTCCAGTTTAGCAATATTTTCATCGGAAATATTTTCCAGAAATTTAACCAATGCCCGCAAAGAATTTCCATGCGCCACCGCTAAAACATTTTTGCCTTTTTGTAAATCCGGCAAGATTTTTTCCCTGTAAAAAGGCACTACCCTGTTATAAACATCCTTTAAGGTTTCACCCTCCGGCACCGGAAAATCCCAACCTCTCCTTAAGCGGGTAAACCTTTCCTGTCCCAATTCATTTTCCATCTCCCATTTATTCTTACCCGTATATATTCCATAATCCCGTTCATTTAAAGCCGGATTGGCTGCAACCGGACAAATCAAACCTAAACTATTACAAATCTCTTCAGAGGTCTGCTTAACCCTGCTAAGCTCAGAGGTATAAACTAAATCAATTCTTATTCCTTTTAAAGACCCTGCCATTTCTTTGGCCTGCCTTTTGCCTTCTTCGCTTAAGGGAATATCCGTTAATCCTTGCCACTTACCAGCTGCATTCCACTCAGTTATTCCATGTCTTGCCAAAATTAGATACGCCATATTTTTTCAATCTCCTCCAGTCTTCGATATTTAACTAACCTTTCCTGCTGTAAAGGGCAGCCGGATTTTAATCCGTCTGCCCCTAACCCCGCTGCGAAATCGGCAATAAAATTATCCATAGTTTCTCCGGACCGATGAGAGACAATAATTTTCCAACCATAACTTTTAGCCAAAACTGCCGCATTGATCGCTTCTGTTACCGAACCAATTTGATTGGGTTTAATAATTACGGCATTAACAGCATTTCTCTCATAGGCCAGCTTAATACTTTCTACGTTAGTTGTTGTTAAATCATCGCCCACAATCCAAACTTTTTCACCTAAATTGGTCATGATTTTTTCAAACCCTTCCCAGTCATTTTCCGCGAAAGGATCCTCTATGGAAAGTAGTTGGTAGTTAACAGCAAGTAGCTGGTAGTAAGAGATTAAGTCATCTCTATCCATAATCTTTCCGCTAACATTATATGAATCATTTTCCAAAAAAGTTGAAGCAGCAATATCAAGCCCCGATTTTGCATTTCCAGTTATTTTGCCCATCACTTCCTGCAAAATTCTTAGGCCAATTTCCGGATCTTTAGAAGGCACAGTAAATCCACCCTCATCTCCCATTTTTAATTTGCCAAATTCTTCATGTTCATATTCTGCCAATGCTTTAATAAATTCCCCAACCATATTTAAACTTTCCTTTGGTGAATTTGTTTGGGGAATAAATAAGTATTCCTGAAAGGGCAAGGAGTTTTCAGCATGCACCCCGCCTTCTATTAAATTAAAAAAACATAAGGGCAATTTTGTCTCTTGTTTAGAAATTTTGGAAATCAGTTGAAAAGTTTCCAGATTTTGCAGTTTAGCCCAAGCCCTAACAAAAGCAATACTTAGGGCTAAAATTAAATTACCACCTAAATTTTCTTTCTTTGGAGTTCCATCCAATTGAATCAAAAATTGGTCAAATTCTTCCAATGAATTAAAATCCCGAATTAACTTAGGTTTTATCTCATCCAATTTTTGGATGACTGCTTGAGGATCTAAAACAAATACCTCATTAGAACCTTTGCTTTTGCCTGATGGTACACTGGCAGCACCCTGTACTCCATCCACCACCAATTCCGCTTCCAGCGTTGGCTCTTTACGGGAGTCGTTTATTATCTTTAGATTAACTTGACCAATCTTCATCTCAACTTCGTTCTAATTTGTGGACAGCGAGAGTAGTTTGGATAAGAGTATCAGGGTTTAAGGAAATACTGTCAATACCGGCTTTGACTAAAAATTCCACAAAATCAGGGTAATCAGATGGCGCTTGACCGCAAATGCCAATGTATTTGCCCCGGGCTTTACATTTTTTTATTACTTGAGTAATCAAACCTTTTACACTTTCATCATTTTCATTGGCAATACCTTTAATTTTTTCATTACCGTCCCGGTCAATTCCTAAAGTTAGTTGAGTCAAATCATTGCTGCCGATACTCATCCCGTCAAACACATCCAAAAATTTATCAGCCAGTATTACGTTGGCCGGAATCTCACACATTACATAAACTTTAAGTTTGGGGAACTTATTCTTAGTCAAACCATTGTCTTCCATTAATTTGATAACTTTTCTACCTTCTTCCGCAGTCCGACAAAACGGCACCATCACCATGGTATTATTTAAACCCATTTCCCCGATCACCTTTTTGATCGCTCCAATTTCCAAAACGAAAGCTCGGGCAAACTCGGGTGAATAATAGCGGGATGCCCCCCTCCAACCAATCATCGGATTTTCTTCAACCGGTTCAAATAAATATCCGCCTAACAAAGACCTGTATTCATTAGTTTTAAAATCAGAAAAACGAACAATCACCGGGTTGGGATAAAAACTCGCGGAAATTTTGGCAATGCCGTAAGCCAGTTTTTCAACATAAAATTTTTTCTTATCAGGATATCCTTCAGTTTTTTTATTAACTGCAGCTTTAACTTTTGGCGGCAGTTTCTCATAATTAATTAAAGTTAGCGGATGAATGCCGATATTAGACGCAATAATAAATTCTTCACGGGCCAGCCCCACTCCTTTATTGGGCAGAAAGGATTTTTCAAAAGCGGTTTCCGGAGTAGCAATGTTAATCATAATATGAGTTTTAGTTTCCGGAATTTTTGAGGCATCGTGCTCCACCACCTTAAAATGCAATTTCCCTTGATAAACTACTCCTTCAGTACCGGAACAATCAACTGTAATCTCCTCACCGCTTTTGATTTTCGTTGTAGCGTGAACACAGCCAACAACTGCCGGAATCCCCAACTCCCGGGAAACTATCGCCGCATGAGAAGTCCGTCCGCCTTGATCAGTCACAATCGCTGAGGCAATTTTCATAATCGGCTCCCAATCGGGGTCAGTCATCTTTGTTACCAACACCTCCCCCTCTTTAAACGACTCAATATCTTTGGGATCCAAAATAACTTTGGCTTGGCCACTGGCTATTTTATTACCAACTGATGACCCGCTGACTATTTTTTCACCGCTACCTATTAACACATATTCGCGGATTTTCGAAAAATCCCTAACCGCATGCACTGTTTCCGGCCTGGCCTGAATCATGTAAAGCTTGCTGTCCACTCCGTCTTTAGCCCACTCGGTATCCATTGGCGTCCATTTGCCTTTTTTCTTGCTGTAATGCTCTTCAATTTTCATCCCCCAACTAGCCAACTTTAAAATTTCCGCATCGGTTAAAGTAAATGATTCTTTTTCTTTATCCGAAGTTTCCACTATTTTAGTCGGCCTGTCCTGGCCATAAACCATCTTTCTCATTTTGGTTCCCAGCTTTTTCTCGATGATGGAGGAGGTTTTTTTAAAGACCAAAAACTCATCTGGGATAACTTCCCCTTGAACAATCATTTCCCCCAACCCCCAGGAACCATTGATCAAAACCACATTAGGAAAACCTGTTTCAGTATCAAGCGTAAACATCACTCCGGAACAAGCCAAATCCGAACGGACCATTTTTTGCACCCCAACCGATAAATAAACCTTCAGATGATCAAACCCCTTATCAACCCGGTAGGAAATTGCCCGGTCCGTAAACAAAGAAGCCATACAAGCCCGAATCCCTTCCATAATATTTTCCACCCCCCTAATATTTAAGAAGGTTTCCTGCTCTCCGGCAAAGGAAGCTTCCGGCAAATCTTCAGCCGTAGCAGATGACCGAACCGCAAAAGCAGTATTCTTACCGTACTGTTTTTCAGCTTTTTCGAAAGCAACTTTGATGGCTTGTTTTAAATCTTCCGGTAAATTAGTACTTTTAATTTTTTCCCGGATATTTTTGCCCCGGTTTTGCAGGTTTTCTAAATTCTTGGTATTTAAGTCCTTTAGTTGTTCTTTAATATAATCAGCGAGTCCGGTTTGCGACAAGAAGTGTTTATAAGCAGTCGCTGTAACCACAAATCCGCCCGGAATATTAATATCCGTCCCCTTAAAGCTCTGAATCATTTCCCCTAAAGAAGCATTTTTCCCTCCCACCTCAGGAACATCACCAATATCAATCTCTTCAAAGTGTTTGATGTAACCCTCAGACATACCTAATCTTATTGTAGCCTAATTTATTTCAATTAATAAAGTATTGTTTTTGTTTTCTTTAAGCTTTCCTTCGAATTACGGAGAAAGAAAAAATAAATACCAATAAAGATAAGCTCACCAGCACTGCTTCCGACATATAGGGCAAACCCCTAAAGTAACGGTAAATGTAGGCGGCAAAAAACGGACCAATGATCCTGGCAACTGACTGCATGCCCTGATTTGCTCCCGAAACCCTACCCTGCATCTGGGGACCGACTGCGGCAGAAATTAAACTAGCCTCTGCCGGTTCAAACAAACCATCACCGATATTGAGAATAATTAAACCCAAATAAATCAAGATTACAGAAGCAAAAAAAGCAGTTGATGCTACAATTACAAATCCAACAAAAGTCAACACTAATCCCAATATCGCCACTCTTATTTCACCGAGTTTTGGCAATAATTTATTGATTAAAAACCCCTGGGAAAAATAGTGCTGATATTCCCGCCCGTTAACCCATCAATAATCCGGCCTAAAAATAATACCCACAATGCTCCGCCTATCCCCAACAAAATATAACCGATGGCTGAACCAAATAAACTAATCAAAAGAATTGGCTTTCTGCCGAATCTGTCGCTTAGCGCCCCTAAACCCGGTGCAGCAAAAAATTGGCAAAAGGCATATACAGACAAAAGTAATCCGACATATAAAGCAATTTCGTGTGGATTTGGGACATATTGTTCCACCATAAACGGCAGGATGGGAAAAAGAATGCTAAACCCCAGAAAGTTTAAAAACATGGTAACCAGGATAAAGATAAGTTTGTTGTTTTCTGAGGAAAAAAGTTTATTCATCAATTCCGAACCTCTTTTATCGAATGGTCATCATTGATAACAGTGACTTGCTGGGCATGGGCAGAATCATGAGCTAAATTTTTAATCTGGATGGCAGGGTGGACAGACCGCCAAAAATAGTAAACAAATTCCCGGATTTCCTCTTTGCTCATACCCTTTCCCTGCTTTCGCAACACCTCTTCAGCCTGATCCCTCCATTCTAAAGAAATTTGATAATTCGGCACATATAAAACATTCATAAATTCAATCAAATCCCACAAAGACAAATATTCATCCAACTTTTTATTAATATCTTTGGCAAACTGGATATGCTCCGGAGTATCTAAAGCAGGTAAACCACTCTCAAATACTGATTCATCTTCCACCCGCCTGGCCCCCAGCATCCAGCCGTCATAAAAAATAAAATCCGGTTTTTGGGTAACACTTTTCCAACCCACCCTGTCCCCATCTCCGCTCTCTGCCCCTTTGTCATATATTGGTATCTTTACTTCCATTCCATTCTGCATAACTTGCAGGTCCTTTAAGTTTTGGATGGCTAAAGTAATATCATGAGTAACACCGCGTCTAATATAACGGGGGTCTTTTTGGCGAAGTTCATTTAATTCGGCATGAGTCAGGTAATGATCATCAATCGATAAAGAAATTGAAGAATGGCCCAGGTGCTTAAGTAAAATTTCCAAAATCTCGCCTTGGGTAGTTTTACCGGTACCCTGGATGGCAGAAACACCAACGATCAAACCAATTGAATTGCCTTTTTTTTGTTTGACCTCAATTAACTTTTGAATGTACGGCAGATAATATCTGTTCAAATCCTGCTTCAAAACTTCTTTGGACACTTCCGGCCGTTTACCAAATACTGGCCTGAAGATTTCTAAATCCTTCTCCGGATCAAATTCCATATTTTCTCATTATACCTGAAATTAATTTTGTAAAATGGCATCATCAATCTTTGCCAAAGTTTTTCTGCATTTATTACTAAACTAAAAATTACTACGGCATATATAACCCCTACTACAATATCAAAAACATAATGTTCCCCAAAATAGACAATTGAAAACCAAACGCCTAGCATATACGGCAAGAATAACAACCCTTTAGCTTTATATTTCCGGACTAAAAAGAGCAGAATAAGAAACGGATAAGCTGCATGAAGCGAGGGAACTGCAGCTACCAAATTAACGCCGATAAATTTATAAACTGAAGGCAGATTAATTGAATGCGGAAGATTAACAAACACCTGATCCATCACCTTGTGAACCGGCGGAATTAATCCTTGCTGAGCTGCCATCCAGGGCGGCGTGGCCGGAAAAATTACATAAGTAAAAAAAGCAGCATAGGAAAGTAGCAGTAACGCCAGAAAAAATCGGCGAAAGTATTCTTTATCTTTTAACCAAAAAATGAAACCGATTATCATGGGGGCTATAAAATGCGACATATATAAAGCCGTTCCTAAATAGTCATACCAGTGAACTAAACCGTCAGAAAATAATGCACTTTGCAAGCTATTTGTCGGCAGGCTTCCAAAAAGCGCTTTGTCGAAATTAATCATCGGATAAATATTGGCCGCCTGCGTCAGCTTTGGCGCCAACCCCCGAAGATAATCATAACTAAGCAAAAGTAATATCGGGATAGACCAATCATGTATAAATTGCTTAGTTCTGCCCAGAATGAGAGTAATAAAAAGCGCAACTAAGAAAAAAAGGTCAGGAGAAAGCCAAGTTCCATGCCGGATTAAAAAGATGCTGACAATTACAAAATAGGCAATTGGCAGGAAGAGGGTGACTTTGTGGTATTTTCTACTCATCCGTTAGTTTTATTATCCATCATACCAAACCGGTTACTATTTATGATACTGCTGAGTTACCATACCAACTAGTCCAGACAACAGATGACTATTTTTGACTCTTGAATGGGTAATACCGAAAATAATAGTTGCTGTAACGACCGCAGCTGCCACTACCGGAATAATTACTCTTCGATTTAACATCTCCTCACCTCCCTTTAGTTTGAATGAGCTATTATACAACAATAAGCCAAAAGTGTACCGAGGGAAATTAATAAGTTAGTTGGCTAAAAACCACTTTTTCATTTGCTCTACTATTTCATCCCCTTGGGCTGTTTTAAAAACATCAGGGATTGGTTCTGTCAAAAATACGCCATTTAATTTTTTATTGCCTTCTTCTAAGGCTAACCCGATATTTTCTGCGGATGCCATTTGATTATTCCCTATATATCCATGTTCGGAAACGACCACCTCCGGAATATTGTCGCGTTTTGCCCAAGCTACAGCCCTGTCCATACTAGAATCAAAAAACTTTCTTAAGTCTTCTGTATTAGTAATACGGTCAGAAGGACCTATGACAAATCCTAATACATCATAACCTTTAAAATTCATCTTATCTCCCTCGCCATTATGTAAATCCCCTTTATAATACAGCTTGCCTGTATAATATTTTCTGACCAAAGGTACCATTTGCTGGGTCAGGAAGGGTGCCACCTTCATACCAAAAATTCCATCCGCTTCTCCCATGGGAGCAAACATATAAACATGGTATTTTTCGGCAATCTTAGCCATATCCTCAACCACCTTGTTAAATTTATCAAAGTAGCCGGGTTTTTCCACAATTTCCTTGGGAAAAGGTTGCGGTTCTCCGGCCCACATATCTCCTTGTCCTCCATTTGAAAATTCCTTTTTATAAGTAAGAATCAGAGTTAAGCCTATATGTACATTTGCCTGATAAAACTTTGTTGCTAGCTCCCCAATCCTGGCATCCATATCTACATAGGTGGGAAAGTCAGGAGGATATCGCACATCACCATTACTGTTGATCTCAAAACCAGGCTGAAGCATAACAATGTTTACTCCCCATTTTTCATATTTTTGGGGATCAAATTTTAAACCAGTAAATTCTTCAGGATAAAACCAGCCAGCTCCCCAAAGCCCTTTATAATAGGTAATTTTATTTTTGGGAGGATTTGGAATTGGGCCGTTCCAACGCTGCTTTTGAATGGTAGAAGGAGGCCCGCCAAAATCTTGGGCCCCTCCAGGCTTTTGGCCCCAACCTGGATTGTTTTGAGGGGGACCAAATCTTTGTCCATTAAACTTTGATAAACCCAAAAAAGCTACTACAGATACAACCAAAACAGCAACTATCAAAAAGATAGGGGCAAGGCCTTTTTGATTCATTAATTTTACTATCCCACTGCCAAGCTGTCTTGTCAAATTAGCATTAATCAATTGACAAATATTGGCCAATACTTTAATGTTATTTTAATGTCTAAATCACCGCTCCACTGTTCAAACGAAGAAGGATTTAGCCATATCCTGCTTTTAATAGCTGTTTTAGTGGCCACAGGCCTTATTGCCTCAGCCAATATTACTACTACACAACAATTCCCTACTTCTACCTCCCAATATGTTCTAGGCGAAGACACAGATAAGAATAATGAACAAGCCCAAGAAACAGCTAAAAAAATCTCCGAACAACAGCAAGAAACCCAACAAAAACAACAGGAGCAACAAAAAGAATCAAATCAAAAGAGTGAAACAGAAACAGAAACATTAAGTGGCCAAAAAATAAAAACCAAAGTTGAGGATAATGGCGCAACTAAGATAGAGATTGAACAAGATAAGCTGAAACTGAAATATGAATCAGAAAACGGACAAGTTAAGATAGACGCTGAAAACAAGAATGGAAAAAAAGTGGAATTAAAAGATGATGGAATGGAAAAAGCTCAAGAAGATATTGATAATAAGTTGGAAAATGAAGGCATTAAAATCTCCACGGAGAGCGGTAAACCAGTAATTACCAAAAATAATATCAAGGCCGAAATAGATTTTCCCTTATCAGTTGATATCGCTACCCGACAACTAACCGTGACCACGCCAAACGGTCAAAAAGCTGTTACAGTTTTGCCTGACCAAGCAATCCAAACACTTCTTTCCGCCAATATCATCAACAAAATTCAAGGGCAAATAGCAAATGCCTCTCCATCTGCGAAACTTGGAAATATCAACGGAACAATTAAACTGGAGGTAAAAGATCAAACGGTAGTCTATAAAGTAAATGGTGAGAAAGAATATAAAGTATTAGGGTTTATACCTATTTCCACGCCGGTCACAGCTTTTGTTTCAGCGGAATCAGGTAACTTAGTAACGCAAGAACAATCCCTGCTAGCTAACTTAATTAAGCTAATCTCTTTTTAATCTTCCCTAAGCGATCCTCGAAACAAAATAAGTTATAGTCTCCTTTAAGAAAAGTATATAATAAATTCTGTGCTTAAAATCGGTTTTAAAAAACATACAATAGTAATCATTCTAATTCTACTAAGCCTTTTAGCTTTAGGTGGTTGGTTAAGATACGAAAATATCCGGGGATTTAATTTAGTTTTTGATTTTGATCAAATCGAGGACGCCTTTTATACCTACAAGATCACCGTTGATCACCAACTGCCAATTATCGGGCGCGCTATCTATGGTGATCCCAGACTTCATCACGGCGTGTTATTTTTTTACTACAATGTTATCCCCTTCTTTTTCTCTGGCGGAGATCTGATAGCAAGCGCTTACTGGAATAGTTTTTTTAATTTACTCTCTGCAGTTATTTTATTTTTCCTATCAAAATCAATTTTTGGGAAAAAACTTCCCGCCCTTTTAACGGCTATCTTAGCTGCCGTTTCATTTGAAGCCATCAAGTTTGCTGGTTTATTGTTTAATGAAACCACAGCCTTTACCACGGTGCCCTTGTTTTATTTTGGTTTATGGAGCTACTTTAAAAACAAAAAATGGGGGTTGGTACTTTCGGCAATTTTCTTAGGATTATCTATAGAAAGTTCTATATCTTTTATTTACTTAATTCCCATAACTTTAATCTTTTGGCTTATCTTCAAACCCAAAATCCCCGGTTTGAAACTAACTATTTTAAGCTTGATAGCTTTTACTCTATCAGTTTCTACTATGATCTTAACGGAGATTAAGTTAAATTTTTCCGGAGTTAAAACCATTCTAACTTTGTCTGCCAATTCTCCGGAAGCCAGGTTTACTTACCCGGAACGTTTGAATTTTTTCATTCATGATTTTGGCAAGCAGTTTTCTTTAAATCTCTATCCCCAGAGATTGGATTTAGGCCTATTGTTTGCAGTCACAGTAATTCTCCTTTCTGTCTATCCCCTAATTCAGCGCAAAACAATAAAAGAGGAGAAGCGCGGCATTTATTTTTTATTGCTATATTTATTTTCCCCTCTGGTCACTCTCATTTTGGGATATCACCAAAAACCCTGGTTTTTGATTGGTTTACCGGGAGCCATCGCCTTAATTACCGGATATGCACTTTATAGACTCAAAAAACTTATTTTAATCCTGCCGGTTCTTTTGTTGATTGTCTGGGGTAATACTAATTTAATACTTGCAAGATCCCATAAAAATTACGAGTTGTTTGATAATGTCTATGATTCAACCACAGACCTTAATTCCCAGTTACAAGTCATAGATTTTACTTATCAACAATCCAACGGAGAACCGTTTGCCATCAACGCCGTTACTTATCCTCTTTACTATAACGGCATGTGGGCTTATTTGTATAATTGGTACGGCAAAAATCACTTTGGGTATGTGCCGGGCTGGTTAGGCGGAGACCAGCTCCACCCCTACGATTTGCTTCCCAAGGCCACGAATAAAGAAAAGTACTTTTATTTATTGATTTCTGAAACCGGCAGGATTCCCGAGGTTTTTAAAAATAAAGGCAGAACCTGGGCTCAAGATCATGGCAAATTGATTGAACAAAAAACCATTGGTGGTTTTACTGTACAAAAATTTATGTTGACCAATCAAGAGAAATTAGATTAAGATAATTCTGCAAAAAAAAATGACAGATTTAGCAATTGAAGTTAAGGATCTCACTAAAAAATTCGGCGATTTTACCGCTGTTGATAATATCAGTTTTGAAGTCAAAAAGGGAGAAATTTTTGCCTTTTTAGGACCAAACGGCGCTGGCAAATCCACCACCATTAAAATGCTGACCACTCTACTGTCTCCCACCAGCGGCCGCATGGAGGTCAATGGCTTTGACCCAAAAACCCAACAAGACCAAGCCAGAAAATCTTTTGGGATTGTTTTCCAAGATCCAAGTTTAGACGACGAGTTAACCGCATACGAAAACATGGATTTCCATGGCATTTTGTATAAAGTCTCCGGTACTTTACGGAGATCCCGCATTAAAGAACTTTTGGAGATAGTTGACCTTTGGGACCGCAAGAATGATTTGGTAAAAACTTTCTCCGGTGGCATGAAAAGACGACTGGAAATTGCCCGCGGCCTACTTCACCACCCGAAAGTTTTTTTTCTGGATGAACCGACCATCGGCTTGGATCCGCAAACCAGAAATCAAATGTGGTCATATATCCAAAATTTAAACAAATCAGAACAAATTACCATTTTTTTCACCACTCATTATATGGAAGAAGCAGAAAAAGTAGCTCAAAGGATTGCCATTATTGACCACGGCAAAATTGTTGCCCAAGGCACATCAAATCAACTTGAGAAACAAACCAAAACCAACTCTTTGGAAGAAGCCTTCCTATCCTTAACCGGCCGCAAAATCCGGGAAGAAGAAGTCAGCGGAGTTGACCGTTTGAGAATGAGAAGAAGAATGTTTACAGGAAGACGATAATGTCAACAATTTATATTCTTTGGTTAAGACAAATAAAAAGATACCTTAGATCCAAATCCAGAATAATCGGATCACTAGGACAACCTCTGCTTTTCCTAGTGGCGCTTGGTTTCGGATTCGGCCCGATTTTCCAAAAAGCCGGCGGCGGAAATTATATCGAATTTTTAGGCCCGGGAGTCATTGCCCAAGGTATTCTTTTTACTGCCATCTTTTCCGGAATTGAGCTAATTTGGGACCGGCAGTTTGGATTTTTGAAAGAAACGTTAGTTGCCCCGGTTTCCAGATTGGAAATCATGATCGGCAGAACTTTGGGCGGGGCTACCATTGCTACCATACAGGGAGTCATTGTTTTAATTTTAACTTTATTAGTTGGCTTTAGGCCAAATAATTTATGGGCCGTGCCGGGAGCAATTTTTATTATGTTTTTAATTGCCCTGCTTTTTACAGCTTTAGGCACTGCCATTGCCTCTACCCTCGAAGACTTCCAGGGATTTCAACTGATTATGAATTTTCTGGTAATGCCCTTGTTTTTCCTGTCCGGGGCCCTGTTTCCCCTTCAATCCGCTCCTCCTTTTTTGCAGACGATCTCTAAAGTTAACCCGCTGTCTTTTGGCATCGACGGCCTCAGACAGACTTTGACCGGGTCATCTCACTTTGGATTATCCTTAGACTTAACAGTCTTAGGTGTTTTAACTGCTATTTTATTTGTGCTGGGGAGCTACTTGTTTTCAAAGATTCAGATTTAAATAAATCCAAAAGCATCTCTCCTATCCTGCCGCCCGGCCGAATCCGGTAAAGGAAAAATCTGTTAATATCCAAGGTATAAATTCCGGGCAAAGTGGTGACGGCAGATTTAAAACCGGCTTTTTTCACCACACCAATTGCCTGGTTATCAAACGCTCCATATGGATAAGCAAATGATACCACCGGTATACCTAATAATTTTTCAAGAGTCTTTTTGCTTTGATCAACTTCATACTCCACCCGATGCAAAGGCAAACCGGCTAAATAAGTATGATCCATTGTATGCGCTCCGATTTCTACCAAACCGCTTTTAGCAATTTCTTTAAGCTGCCTAGTTGTTAAATTATTTGGTTTATCTAAAAAGTTGGGCACGACATACGACACTGCCTTGGCTTGGTATTTTTTCAAAATCGGAAATACATCCGTATAGAAATCCCGGTAACCGTCATCAAAAGTTAAAATTATAGATTTTGGAGGCAAGGTTTTTTTATCATCTAAAGCCTCTGCCAAATCAGCAGTAGTAATAAAATGAAAACCGGCATCTTTTAAAGTCTTTATTTCTAAATCAAATGTATATGGCATGATATTTAGTGATTTCCTGATGGTATCGCCCTGATCTTTAACATACTCAACATAGTGATACATCAAAATCGGTACATATAAAACTTTTTGCGGTTTGGTATTTTTAATCGACTCCTTAACGTCTTTGGGCATTTCAACAACATCAGGAATAGATTTTTTGAAATTTGATGCTTTAAAAGTTGAAACGATCGACAAAAATAAAAGGATTAAAATTACGGAGACGGGAAAATGACGGACATGACGTTTACTCATTAGGTTTAAAAAAAATTATACCAAAGTTTGCTGTGATTAAGCCAGGGTAAACTAAGGATTTAATGGCCAATTTATCATTTAGCTATCTCCTATCATCTCAGAAATTGTCACAAATTCAAAACCTCTTTTTTTTAAATCCGGGATAATTCTTATTAGAGCATCATTTGTCTTGGGCGCATAAGGACCATCATGGATATGGAAAACTACAATCGACCCGTTTTGCACATTTCCTTCTACTTTTCTCACGATCGAATCGGCATTTTGATTAAATCCATCTCCGGCTATCACATCCCAATGAACCACCTTCAAACCTCTTTTAGCTAATGCTTCTACATCAACCTGATTAAAACAACCGCCGGGAAAACGGAAGTACCTGGGGATAATCCCCGTAGCCTTAAAAATTTCTCTTTGCGCAGCCCCTACATCATCCGTATGCCCCCCATCTTTCAAAACACTTAATCCAAAGCAGTTTTTGGTAAATGCATAATGGCTATAAGAATGGTTTCCTATTTCTATCAGTGAATCATGGGCCAAATTATACGCTTCCTTGGGATACGCTTTTGTCCAAAGACCTCCTAAAAATACCGTGGCTTTTACCCGCTCGCGATCTAATGTTTCTTTGATGGGCTTGTTATACCAAGATTTAACAATCCCCTTTTCTAAAAGTAGGTACATCCCCGGAGTCATATCGGCATCAAAAGTTA
The DNA here is from genome assembly GCA_021786105.1 of bacterium. GTDB lineage: Bacteria > Patescibacteriota > Microgenomatia > Daviesbacterales > UBA10151 > UBA10151. The sequence goes on along the minus strand of JAJYNW010000010.1, from coordinate 69,453 downwards.
ATGCTATTCTTTTTTTATCCCTGGGGCCATGCTCAACTACTTCCGCTTTACCGTTAATATATTGCTTAGGGGAAACCTGATTCTCGTGAGGAGGCGGATAGATTAGCTCTTGGTAATCCAATACTGTAACTAAAAGTAAAACTGAACATGCCAGAAGAAAAATTAATAATAAACGGGTGTGGTGTTTTGCGGAGCGTAATTTATTTTCTTTGGACAATTTCAATTTCATTGAGAGTAATAAATATGGTATATTAATCACACAAATGGCACAAGATAAAACAAGTTTGTCACTTCGTAATAAACAATCTATCACTTATCGCGCAGCGACAAGCTTGACTTATTCTCAAGTCGGAGACAACTACGGCACCAAAGATCCGATTAAAAAATTAGCCCAAACCGCGGCAGCCCAAACCGCTAAAAATTTAGCAGCAATTAATTATAAAGAAATATCAGACAGCCGGGGCGAATCAGCCTTTGTTTGGCAAGTTGATGAAAAAACCTTCATGGCTTCGGTAATTGAAGGATTGGGGACAAAAAACTTAGTGGCGGACGAGATGAGAACAATCACCAAGAAAACTTATTACGATATTATCGCCCATGATACCGTGGCTACAATAATAAACGACCTTATTACCTCAGGAGCTAAGCCGTTTGTGTTGCATGCCTATTGGGCCATCGAGGATAACAGCTGGCTGCAGGACGAAGAAAGAATGAAAGATTTAATCCAAGGCTGGAAAAATGCTTGTAATGAGTCAGGAGTAGCTTGGGGCGGCGGAGAAACACCTACGCTTAAAGGAATTATTAAGGAAGGAACTGTTGATCTGGCCGGATCAGCCATAGGAACCATTAAAAATGGCCGGTTAATCAAAGCCGGGAATTTACAAAAAGGAGACAGAATTATTTTCTTAAAAAGCAACGGCATTAATGCTAATGGAGTTTCGCTGGCCAGAGCAGTTGCTAAAGAATTACCTGATGGATACGCAACCAAACTTCCCAGCGGACAATTGTACGGCGAAGCACTTCTTTCCAAAACTAATATTTATGTCAAATTAATCCAGAGCTTACTTGATCAATGGGTGAATATCCATTACATCTCCAATATAACCGGCCATGGACTTCGCAAAGTTATGCGGGCGCCTCAAGATTTCGTTTACGTGATAGAAAAGGTTTATCCCGCCCCGGAATTATTTGCTTTTATTCAGAAACACAGCAATTTGTCCGATGAGGAAATGTACGGCACTTATAACATGGGGCAAGATTATGCAATATTCTTACCGACTGAGGATGTCGAAAAAGCTCAAGAAATTATCAAGGAAAATGGTTTTGAAAGCTTGGACGCTGGATATTTGGAAGAAGGAAAAAGACAAGTTGTTATCAAGTCAAAAAATATTACCTTTGGGGGCGAAACTTTGGATTTACGTTAATCCTTCGACGTTGCTCAGAATTTTCAGTTTCTTTCTTCTTTATGGCCTTTGGGAATTAATTCTTCAGAAAGCGAATCACCTTGATAAATACGTTTAATAGCTTCTGCTAAAAGATTAGCGATAGAAACTACTGTCAACTTCGGATTATCCATCATTTCTTTTCTGATTGGCACAGTATCAGTGATAAAAATTTTATCAAAATCAGCAGCCTTGATTCTTTCGGGCGCCGAACCGGAGAAAATCCCGTGAGTGGCTGCAGCAGATACGCTTTTTGCTCCTCTTTCCCTAATTAGTTGGGCAGCGTTGCAAATAGTGCCGGCTGTATCAATCATGTCATCAACAATTAATACATTTTTACCCTTAACATCACCTATCATATCCATCACCTGACTCTCGTTTGCTTTCATCACATCTCTTTCCTTATAAACAATGGCCACGCCTGACGCTTTAAGTAAATCCGCATAAAAGGTGGCCTTAGGAACCCCGCCTTTATCCGGTGATGCTATCACTAAATCTCCATCAGGAAAATTCTTTTTTAGCTCCGGCAGAAGTGCATAGCTTCCATATAAGACATCCCAGGGGATTTCGACAAAACCCGGCTCTTGTTCACTATGGATATCAACTGAAATAATCCGATCTGCACCAGCAAATTCTATTAATCTGGCAATTAAAGATGCAGATATCGGGACCCTAGGCCTGTCTTTTCTGTCTTGTCTTGAATAACCGAAATAAGGAATAACTGCAGAAACTTCATTGGCGGATGACCTTTTGGCTGCATCAATGATTAAAAGAAGCTCGACGATATTAGCATCAACCGGCGGACAGGTTGGTTGGATAATGAAAACATCGCGTTTACGTAAATTCTCGGGGATGATAACTCTTTTTTCGCCGTCAGAAAAAACCGTCACGGTTTCGTCAGCATCTTTACCTAAAGCTTTAGCAATATCTCTTGCCAGCTTTAAATTTGCAGTTCCTGTTAATAATACAAAACCGTTGCTACTTGCCATAAAGCTTATATTAAATTATATCTGTCTTATCGATCTTTTGCAAACTCAGATTTTAACAGATTATTTTTGATTCTATTATCAGCGTCTTTAGTTGTATCCGGGATAATCTTTTGGCCGGTGATTTTTTCATAAATTCCCATATAAAGCCTGCTCATTTTGGCAATAAACTCCGGGGGCATTTGAGGAATTTTTCCTTTGCCGGTGTAACCATGAGTTTTAAACCAAATCCTTAACGGTTCTTTGTCATAACTTTCCGGCTCTAACCCTTTTTTAAATCTTGCCTGATAAGTTTTTTTAACCCAGTACCTGGAAGAATCAGGAGTATGTATTTCATCAACTAAAATTAGTTTCCCCTTTTCATCCAAGCCAAACTCATACTTTGTATCCACCAAAATTATTCCCGCCTTTTCACAAACTTTTTGTCCCTTTTCAAAAAGTTCTAAAGCTACCTTCTTCATTTGTTTCCAAATTGCCGGAGTCACAATTTTTCTTTGGATAATTTCTTTTTCAGTTAACCTTTCATCATGTCCTTTTTCCGCTTTGGTGGTTGGGGTGATTACCGGGCTTGCTAATTTTTGATTTTTTCGCAAACCCTCCGGAAATTTAATGCCGTAAATTACCCTTTCCCTTTTTTCATATGATCCCCAAATCGAAGTATCGGTCACGCCGGTAATGTAACCGCGAACCACCATTTCAATTGGGATTACCTGGCAATTTTTTACTACCATAACATTGGGATCAGGGACGGAAATTAAATGATTTTGGATAATATCTGCTGTTTTTTTAAACCAAAATTCTGAAAGTTTTGTTAACACTTGTCCTTTAAAAGGAATGAAACCGAGAATTTTATCAAAAGCGGATTGGCGATCAGTGGTAATGATAATCCGCTTACCGTCCAATTCATAGCTATCGCGGACTTTACCGGAATGCTTTTTACCAAAACCAGACAGATTTACAGTTTTTAAAACATTATGAATATTTGCGATAACAGTTTTTTCATCAACCATATACCTTGTCATTGCGAGGAGCGTAGCGACGTGGCAATCTTCCCAGTCCGTGGGAAATCTTTCGGCTAATCACTCAGGACGACATTTCTTGTGCCAATTTTTTTGCCTTTTCTAAAACACCTTCAGCTAATTTCTTTTTGTATTCCACCAGCTTTTCTTCCAAACTTTTATCCGAAGTTGCTAAAATTTGCACTGCCAAAATCCCGGCATTTTTTGTTCCGTTTATCGCTACAGTTGCTACCGGAATCCCCGAGGGCATTTGCATTGTCGAAAGTAAAGCATCTATCCCATGCAAAACTCCGCTTTGGAGAGGTACTCCAATCACCGGCAAAGGAAATTCTGCCGCCAATACGCCGGCAAGATGTGCTGCCATTCCCGCCCCGGCAATAATTACTTTTATTCCGCTGCTTTTGGCATTTTCCACTAGCTCCTTGGTTCTTTCCGGTGATCGGTGCGCTGAAGAAATTGTCATTTCGAAACTTACCCCAAATTCCTCCATAACTTTTGCCACCTCCTTCATCACCGGCAAATCAGAATCAGAACCAGTTATGATCATTACTTTTGTCATAATTTTTTAATTATATCAGCAATCTTCAAAGCTTTTTCTTTGGCATTTCCAATATGATTTTTGGCATCTAAAATTTCTTCAACTTCAATTGGTTTTAAGTAGAGCCTGATAATAGGGTTCTCTTCTAATAAATTCTCCATTGGATTAGGATTACCTCCGGAAATAGTTTCCCAAGCTTTCATGGAAATCTCCCGGAGTATCTCATGCATCTGTTGCCGGTCTGCCCCCTTTTTCACTGATTCCAGGATAATTCCCTCAGTTGCAGAAAAAGGCCAATAGGTTTCCAGATTTTTATGTATCCTGCTTTCATTAATAATTAATCCATCAACAATTTTTATAGAAGAATTTAGCATCTCGTCCACTGCCAAAAACATTTCCGGAGTCACCACTCTTCTATTAGCTGAATCATCCAGTGTCCTTTCCAAAAGCATATATGCGGCATTATCCCAGGCAGTTTTTGACAGGTTAACCACCAGCCTCGCCAATGAACAAATTTGTTCAGCCTTAATGGGATTCTTCTTAAAAGGCATAGCGGACGAACCAATCTGTGAACTGCCAAATGATTCCTGCCATTCTCCGAATCCCGGCGACTGCATAATCCTTAAATCAAAAGCAAATTTATTAAGACTCTCTGCAATTGAGGAAAGTAAACTTCCCAACCAAAATTCAATCTTTCGGGGAGCTGTCTGATTAGTAATTTCAAATGCCTCCACCCCTAATTCCTCCATTATTCCATTTTCCATTTCTTTGGCTTTTGTCTCATCCAGCAATTTTACATAACTGGCTGAAGTTCCCACTGCACCTTTAACCCCCTTGCTTTTTAAGCTCTCTTTAACAAATTGCAAAAGCTCTAAATCCATCAAAAGATCTTGAGCATAAAAAGCAAACCGGTAACCCAAAGTAGTTGGTTCTGCCGGCTGCAAATGCGTATAACCCATACAAGAAAAATCAGCATATTTCTCTATTTTTGCACTAAAAGTTTTAAGCAGTCTTTTTAACCCATCTTCCACCAATCCTAATGCTTCTAAGATTCTGATCGTTTCTGCATTATCAGAAATATCCATTGATGTGGCGCCAAGGTGGATTTTTCCCCCGCCGATTTTGGCTTTTTCGGAAAACTCCCTGATGGCCGCCACCACGTCATGCCGGGTATCTTTTTCAATTTCCCAAATTCTTGCTATATCGATGTTATCTTGATTTTTTTCTAAATCTTCCAGTTCTTCCTTTGATACCAAACCTTCCCTATGTTCTGCCCGAGCCAATGCTACCCAAACTTTTCTCCAAAGTTTGTATTTATTTTCCTCAGAGAATATTCCTCTCATTTCTTCTGAGCCATATCTCCAGGAAAATGGGCTTTGATAACTATCATATTTTTGATTTTTGATTTTTGATTTTTGATTTTCCATTAGTGTCTGAATGCCCTCCTTCCGGTAAACACCATTGCAATACCAGCCTCATCAGCAGCTATCACGGACATCTGGTCATTTATCGATCCGCCCTGTTCCGCGATTACCCCAATGCCAAATTTCACCGCCATCTTAACGCTATCATCAAACGGAAAAAAGCTGTCACTTATTAGAATACCACTTTTGGCCAAATCCCCGGCTTGTTCCAAAGCAATTTTAGTAGCTCCAATCCGGGAAGTTTGTCCGGAACCAATTCCTCGCGTCATTGGGATATTTTTATCCACCACCAAAACAGAATTTGATTTAACCGCCTTTACTGCCTTAAAACCAAAATGCATTAGCTCCAGCTGTTTTTGAGTTGGCTTTTTCTTAGTCACGACTTTCCAACTAGCAAAACTTTTTTCTACATTATCATCATAATCCTGCAACAGTACTGCCCCGGCAAAATATTTCAAATCCCAATTTTCAGTCCTGTTTGCAGGAATCTTACCAAAGGTATAAACTCCCATAGTTTTTCTAACTTTTTTCAAAAGCTCCAAAGCATCTGCAGAAATTTCCGGCACTGCCACGATATCCGTATTACCTTCTTTTTCGTTTTTAAAAGTGGCAATAATTTTGGCCGCCTTCAAGTCCATTGGTTTATTCAAAACAACTACCCCGCCAAAGGCGGAAACCGGATCTGCTTTTACTGCTCTGTCTAATGCTTCTTCGGCCGTCTTACCGGTAGCTATCCCGCAAGGACTCAAATGTTTCATCACTGCTGCCGCCGGTTCGCTAAATTGCCTAACAGTTTCCAAGCCGGTATAGATATCTCCGATATTTGTACCGGATAATTCCCTACCCCAAAGATGTTTCAATTTACCTAAAGGAGAATTAGCCTTTGGCATTAAATATAAAGCACCGGCCTGGTGCGGGTTTTCCCCATACCGCAAAACGCTTAATCTTCTAAGTGGTACTGTTAATTCCTTAGGAAATTTTTTATCAGAGAAAAAGTTGCCAATTTGGGAATCATAAAACGATAAATGGTAAAAGGCTCTTGATGCTAATTCCTTTCTTAATTTATCAGTTACCTTTCCTTTCTCCAAAGCATCAGCTACTAATCCATAATCATCCGGGCTAACTACAACTAAAACATTGCTATGATTTTTGGCAGCTGCCCTGATCATAGTTGGACCACCCACATCAATTGTTTCAATACCGGGTTTTTCTTCAAACGGGTAAAGATTACAAACCACCATATCGATTTGCGGCACATTCAGTTTATTAGCTTCTGTCACATGCTTGAAATTTTTTCTATCAAATAAAATACCTGACTCAATTTGGAAACTAATGGTTTTCATCCGGCCGTCAAACGAATCCCTAGGGTTACCGGTAATTTCATCAATCGGTATTACCTTAACGCCGTTTTCTTCTAGAACATTTAGTGTGCCGCCTGTGGAAATGATGGTATATTCTAACTTTTGGAGCACTTTAGCAAAATCAGCAATTCCGGTTTTATCATAAACACTCAGCAAGGCGAATCGTTTATCAGTTTTCATATGTTTCTGTCATCCTGAACGATTAGTGAAGGATCTCTGGACTAAATCTTGAGATTCTTCGGCTACGCCTCAGAATGACAATATGTTAAGTTAAAACTTTGTCTAACTCTCCTTTCTCTAAAGCTTCCTTTATTTCCATGGCGACTCTTTTACCCATCGATAAATGCTCACCATATAAATAATTACCGTACGGAGTTGCAAAAATTCCCGGGCTCCCCGGCATTCTGGGTGAAACATCAAAAACAATTATTTCTTTTTTAGGCGGACCAGCCGTAATCATAGTTTGCAAACCAAATGGACCAATCACACCGGTCTTAACCATTTTTTGAGTAGCCTCTACAAATCTTTCCCCCATTGCGAATGCATCTTCCAAAAGTGATTCTAAAACCGTCACCGCAATATGTCCGGCTTCTTCATATTTGACTCCAATCTTTTTAATTAACTCTTCTTCGTAAATAGATGGTAATTTAGTTAAACCCTCAATATTAGTTTGCCTTCTGGTATCAGTCCCAATTAGTTCGAGCCGTTTGTTTACTGGTGAATAAAAGAAATTAAAATTTACTTGCACCCCCACAATAAATTCCTCAATCACTGCTGCTTTTATCTGCTCCTCAGTAAACTTGCCTAGACCCAATCCATGAGCTACTCCCACTTTATACTCTTCAAAAGATTCGGCAAAGAAAAATGCCCTTTCAAATCCCCGTTCTTTTTCCAAAACTTTAACAATACAAAGCCGGTCAATACTTTCCGGATTTTTAAATTGTTTGGGGTAGCGGATTTTGGCCGCATCCAATAAATCATATTGGTTTGGTTTGACTCCCCGTTCTTCCGCTTTTAATAAGAACCTGTTCCCAAACATCGGCACTTTAAATTTTTTCTCAATCGCATTGTAATCATTGATGTAAACTTCAAAAGACCGGTGGGGAACAAAAATACAATTTTTTTTAAGGAGTTCTTCTTGGATCTCTTTATTTAAAATATCTTTAAATTCATCCAGCACAATCACTTCATCAACACAACCTAATTTGCCATTAGAAGCATAATAATCTTTGTAAGTTTTTTCTCTTCCCTTTTTGCAAATCACTAAAGTCCTAAATCCTAAATCTTTTGCACCCCGGCAAACGTCTAAAGCAGAGTGAGAACCTAAAACAGCAATTGTGTAATTATTCATCAATCTAACACCTCTTTCAATTTATTTAAGTTTATTGCATTTTTAATCTCTCTGGCAATCCGTCTACCTGTTGACATCGGTTCATCATACAAAAGATATGTATAAGGCGAACCATTTATGAAAAAATTAGTTCCGGCAACAATCCTAGCTGATATTTCAATTACATAAATTTCCTCACTTGATGTAATAATTGTTTCCAGACAAAATGGTCCAAAAAGGCCTTTCTCCGGTATGAGTTTCCGGGAAGTTTCAACCACCCTTTCCGCCATTGAAACTGCCTCCGCCAACATTGATTCCCTAACAGCCAATGGAATATTTGCCACCACCTCAAAGGATGGCTCAATATTTAACCCTCTCTGGTTTTTCGCCGGAATCCTACCTAAGGAATCAACGTTCGTTTCATACCGTTTATCAATACTCATTATTTCTACTTTTTTTGTTAAGGGTGAATAGAAAAATGAAAAATAAAGCGGTACTCCGATCACATATTCTTGAACCATAAATTTTTCCTCATTATATTTCTTTAATTTTTCATCAAATTCTTTTTGGTTTCTGGCTGTAAAATAGCCTTTTCCACCAGAGGCCCCATGGGATTTTACAATCACCGGCCGGTCTATCTTATCTCCTCTTTTGAATCTATGCGGCACTTTTACCCCCGACTCTTCCATCCAAGTCCTTTGCATTTTCCGGTTTTCCTCCCAATCTAAAACTGCCTTGTTTCCGAAATAAGGCACTTTCATTTCTTTATTTTCATCCATTCCCAAATATGCCACAAAGGATCCATGAGGAATAACAATACAATTTCTTTTGACTAACTCACTTTCAAGTTTTGGAAACTCATTCCAGGATTTTACCTCTAAAATTTCGTCAATAAAGTTTGGGTAAGATTTATAAAGGGGAATTCTGTTGGGAGTTGCTACGACCGCAGTTTTGAACCCTTCGTCTTTTGCCCCTTTTAAAATTTGCAGGGCGGAGTGAGAACCTAAAGTTACAATTGTGTAATTTTTAATTCCCATAATTTATTATATTAAATACACTACCAAATGTCAAAGACTTATGCTACACTCTTAAAATGAAAGACAACATTTCAGTTATTCTCGGAATGCAATGGGGCGACGAGGGTAAAGGGAAAATTGTTGACCTTCTGGCAGAAAATTCTGATTATGTGGTCCGTTTTCATGGCGGCAATAATGCCGGCCACACCATTGTCGCCAATGGCAAAAAATACCCACTGCATTTAATCCCTTCAGGAATCTTACATCCTAACACCAAATGCGTCATTGCCAATGGCGTTGTGGTGGATCTGGAAGTTTTGGTTTCAGAAATTGAAATGTTTTCAAAAGATGGCATGGAGTTTAAGGACAGATTTTTTATCTCCGACCGATGTCATCTAATTTTGCCATACCACAAAGCTTTAGATATTGCTTACGAAAATGCCCGGGGCGAAAACAAATTAGGAACTACTGCCCGCGGCATTGGACCAACCTTAGCTGACAAAGTTAGTTATAATGGCATCAGAATTTATGAACTAAAAAATTGGGAGTTATTTGAGGAAAAATTTAAATTTCAAGCCAAAATTAAAAATGCGATTTTAAAAACCTTTGGCGTTGAACCCATTGATATCGAAAAAGAATTAACCCGGCTTAAAGAACTTCGCGAGATAGTTTTACCATACATCACCGATACTTTCCAACTCTTACAAAGAGCTATCGCTGAAGATAAAAAGATTTTAATGGAAGGAGCCCAAGCCGTAATGCTGGATGTAGATTTCTCTCCTTACCCATTTTCCACCGGTTCCAATACTATCCCCGGAGCTATCAATACCGGCGCAGGAGTACCGATCCAAAAAATTAACCAAGTTTTAGGGGTAGTCAAAGCTTATACTTCCCGCGTTGGTTCTGGCCCATTTCCCACTGAATTAACGGATGAAGTTGGTAAACACCTTCAACAAAAAGGTGCCGAGTTTGGCACAACTACCGGCAGAGCCAGAAGGGTTGGCTGGTTGGATTTAGAGGCAACTAAATTTGCCTGCACAGTTTCCGGAGTTACGGAAATTGCTATTACCAAAATTGATATTTTATCTGGTTTAGAAAATATCAAAGTTTGCATAGGATACGAGCTCCCTCCTTCTGTCATTGCGAGAAGCGAAGCGACGAAGCAATCTAATAAAATTCCTTATAGCAGCTGCGGTTATCAGGAACTTACAAAGCTAACTCCGATTTATAAAGAATTCCCCGGCTGGACAGAAGATATCACTAATGTTAAATCTTTTAATGATCTCCCCCAAAACTGCCAGGACTACATAAAATTTATAGAAGAATTTTTAGGAGTTAAGATTTCCCTCATCTCCACCGGCCCTAAAAGAGAAGAATATATAAAAACCTAAAGATCTAAAAATTCTCCACTTATAGCGATTTCTTGAGCTACAATATCTACAAATTTACCCGCTAATTCAACTCTTTTGTCATCTGGAAGTCTCTTTAGTCCTACATTTATTACATCTGCAATACTTCGACTACCTATTTCTAAAAAATCACTATGGGCATAGATTCCGCTTCGACCATCAGAGAAAAAATCTACATTTACACCTGATCTTCTTAAAAATGCTTCACTGATTTCCCCAAGAGACATATTTTCATGTACAGGGCCGGTATCACCTCGAACATCCAGACCAATCCATTCATTTCCACCTTTCACTCTGACATAAGTTCCGTAAGGAATGGAAACCATTCGAATCAATGATCCCATTAATATTAAAGGAGCTTGGGGATATTCTACGGCTAATCTTGCAATGCCTTCGACTAAACTTTCAGTTTGAATTTTTATCCCTCTGGAATTTCTTCCAAAATGTTCAAAATCATCACAACTTTGGAGCTTTGTCATTACTGACTTCGCGCGATTAAATCTTTCTATGCTCATAATTTTTGTGATCATACTATAAGGCAAAAGAGATGTCAACTATGAGTTGAATCATTGAATCAATCTTTATTCCCACTCCATGGTAGCAGGAGGCTTGTTGGTGATGTCGTAGACTACCCTGTTTACTTCCTTTACTTCATTCACAATTCTAGTGGAGATTTTTTCTAAAAGTTCATAGGGTAATTTGGCAAAATTGGCTGACATGGCATCTTGAGCCTCAATTGCCCTAATGGCAATTGTTTCCCCATAAGCCCGTTCATCTCCCCGAACTCCGGTGGTTTTTACTCCGGTAAATACCGCAAACACTTGCCAAAGTTTTTCTGACCATTCAGTTTTTCCGATTTCTTCCTGAATTATCTTATCCGCTTTTCTTAAAATCTCTAATTTCTTTTCTGTCACATCACCGATAATTCTGACCGCCAGCCCCGGTCCCGGAAAAGGCTGCCGGTTAATTATTTCCTCAGGCAATCCCAAGACTTTACCAATTTTTCTTACTTCATCTTTATAAAAATTCCGGAGTGGTTCTATTAAAACCAAATTCATATTTTCCGGTAATCCACCAACGTTATGGTGGGATTTAATGACTTTAGCATGTTTGGTGCCAGCACTTTCGATTACATCCGGATAAATTGTTCCCTGGACTAAAAACTTGGCCCCATTTTCTTTGGCAGCTTTTTCAAAAACTTCAATAAAAATTTTACCAATTATTTTTCTTTTTTGCTCTGGATCTGTAACTTCTTTTAGATTCTTTAAAAATTCTTCTTTTGCATCTATTACTTTTATATTCATGTCATAATGTTTGGAAAAAACTTGTCGCAAAGCATCTGTCTCACCTTCCCTCATGAGTCCTGAATCAATATAAAGAGAGGTTAAATTCCTACCAATTGCTTTAAAAACTAAGAGGGCTGCAACAGAAGAATCAACACCTCCGGATAATGCACAAATTGCTTTTTCGCCCCCCACCGAATCTTTCACATCTTCAATAATATTTTTAACAAACTCTTCATTTATTTCTGACCTTTTGGGGGTTAATCCACAAATCTTAATAAAGTTTTCCAAGATCTCGGTACCAAATTCTGTATGGACTACTTCCGGATGAAATTGAATGCCGTAAATCTTTTTGTCTTTATTTTCAATCACGGCGTGTGGGATTGTTTTTGTCACAGCAAAAGTTTGGAAACCTGCCGGGATTTTAACCACCTCATCCCCGTGGCTCATCCAAACCGTTATCCCGCTTGGAATACCATGAAATAACCCTGATTCGCCAATCCGCTGATCCACTGACTCCAGAACTGCTGGTCCATATTCTTTTTTAAATCCTGGCTTTACCTCTCCCCCTAAAAGCTGGCACATCAATTGCTGACCGTAACAAATTCCCAAAATCGGAATCCCTAGTTCAAAAATCTCTTTTTCAATAGTTGGAGAATCATCTTCGTAAACTGAAGCGGGTCCACCGGAAAAAATAATTCCTTCCGGTTTTTTCTGCTTTATTGTTTCAGCTGCCTCAGACGGCACCACAATTTCACACCCTACCCCTAGCTCCCGAATTCTTCGGGCTATTAAATGTGCTGTTTGTGATCCAAAATCAATAAGTATTATCATTTTACTCCTTTCACGAATTCCACTATATTTTCAAAAAGCGGTAAACCCATTACTTTAACTTTACCACGCCGCCAGTTTGGGTGCTGCTCAACTCTCACAAAACACTCCGGATGCGGCATCATTCCTAAAATTCTGCCAGTCTCATCAGAAATTCCTACTACCGCATTTAAAGAACCGTTAGGGTTTGCCGGATAATTTTGGGTCTGATTCCCATTATTATCAACATACCTAAATGCAACTAAATTATTATCTTCTATTTTTTTTAAAGTTTTATTGTCTGTAAAGAATTTTCCTTCACCGTGTGCCACCGGATACCAAATAATTCGCTCCTCAAGTCCCCGCAAAAATTTAGACCTACTGTTTTTATTAACTTTTACTTTCACCCATCTGCACTCAAAATGCCCGGAATCATTATTAGTCAAAGTCACATCCATTCTTCCCACATTTCTAAATGGAAGCAAACCTGTTCGGACCAAAACTTGAAATCCATTACAAATTCCCAAAATTGCCGTATCTTTCCTATCAATAAATTTCCTTAGTTCTTCTGCAAAAAATGAGGTTAATTCAATTGCTAAAATCTTTCCCGACACAATATCATCCCCATAAGCAAACCCGCCCGGTAAAGCCAAAATTTGAAAATTTTCCATTCTCTCTGATCCATTTCGCAATTCGTTTACATGAATTATTTTCGGATCCCCACCTGCAATCTTAAAAGCAAAAGCCATTTCTTCATCCCGGTTTGTTCCATCTGCTTTTAAAACTAAAACTTTTGGTCTCATTTGAAGCACCTCCTCATTGGTTCCTGCCAAGCTTTTTTCAAATCATTAACGTCGGCTTTAAACAGATTTTTTACTTCTATTTTTTGATCTACTTTTGTTTCTCCTAAGATGTGATAAGGAATATTTTTAAAAAGTCGCTCAGCGACTTTTTTGTTTTCCACCTCAACAATAAAACACCCTGCAGTTTCGTTAAACAAAATCTGATCACCTCGAAGGTGGGCTTTGACTCCTTCGAGGTGGATATCTGCCCCCATCCCTCCGCCCACACACATTTCAAAGATTGTAGAAATTATTCCCCCTTCTGATACATCGTGAACTGCTAATGCTTTTCCATTTGTTATTGCGTTATTAACTGCTGTAAAAACTTCTGACAATAATTTCAAATCTACTTTCGGCAAAGAATTTCCTTCTAAATTATTTACTTGATAATATATGGATCCGCCTAAACTTTTATCCGTTTTTCCTACCAACAAAATTGTTGAACCAACTTTCTTAAAATCAGCAGTGACAGTTTTATCGACATCAAGAATTCTGCCAAAAACTGACATACAAAGTGTTGGGGGAATTTTAATAATCGTGCCGTTTGCTGCCCGGTAAGTTGAGGACAAACTATCCTTGCCTGAAATTACCGGGATTTGGAAAACTTTCATAAAATCTACTACTGCATCAACAGATCTATCCAATGACCAAAGTGATTCCTCATCCGGAAACGGCCAAATATAATTATTTATCAGACAAGCTTCTTTATAGTCTCCTCCCACTGCCACAAAATTTGATAAGCTTTCTGTTGCTGCCCAAATACTCCCCCAATATGGATCAATATTATTTAGTATCGGATTTAATCCATGAGAAATTACCATGCCATATTTTTTATCCAAGAATGGCCGCAAAACCGGAGAATCATTTGGCCCGTCTAAAGTTACACCGGAAAAGGGCTGCAAATCATTAGTCCCCTGGACCGAATGGTCATACATCCGGACAATTGGCTCTTTTGAACAAACATTACCGTGACCCAAAACCTTTTTCAAAACTTCAATCCATTCTTTTTCTGTTTTTGGCTCTTCAATTTTGTCATCCTGAACGATTAGTGAAGGATCTCTAAATTCATTAATCTCGAGATTCTTCGCTGTGCTCAGAATGACAGGAGAGGTGGCTTTAAGAATTCTTTTCGGTAACCCTTTATGCAAAAAATGCATATCTAAATCGCCGACAACTTCCTCTCCAAAAGTCACGTTTAATTTTTTACTGCCATCAAACTTTCCTAAAACTGCCATCTCCACGTTATGTTTTTTGCAAAGGTCTTTAAATCCTTCCAGATTCTTTTCCTCTAAAACCACCACCATTCTTTCCTGGGACTCTGACACCCAAATTTCCCAAGGTGCTAAACCCTGGTATTTTAACGGCGCATTTTTAATATCAACTGATACCCCTAAACTTTCTCCAATTTCACCGACAGCTGACGAGAATCCTCCACCACCGACATCCTGTATCAACCTGATTAAATCTCTGTCTCTAGCTTCCAAGAGCGCATCAAACATTCTTTTTTCCTCAATGGCATTGCCAATTTGCACCGCTGAAGAATGCACTTCAATTGTCCGTTCAGTCATTTCACCGGAAGAAAAAGTGGCTCCGTGAATTCCATCCCTGCCTGTCCGCCCGCCCACACAAATTATCAAATCTCCAATTTTCGGCTTGTCTTTTAAAGCATATTTTTTCGGCACTATGCCGTATGCCCCCACAATCACTGTTGGTCTGGCCCGAAAATCTTCCTGGAAATGCACTGATCCGTTATTAGTCGAAATTCCCATTCTATTCCCGTAATCCCTCACTCCGGCTACCACCCTTTTTAATAAATATTCCGGCGGCAAACAACCTTGAGGTAATTTCTCAATAGGTAAATCAACCGGCGCAAAACAAAAGATATCGGTTGAGGCTATATTTTTTGCGCCTTTTCCGGTTGCCGCGATATCGCGAAACACCCCACCCGAACCGGTCATTGCCCCGCCATATGGTTCAATAGCTGACGGAGCATTGTGGGTTTCCACTTTGCCGCAAATTCCGAAACCATCATAAAAATCCATCACCCCGGAATTATCCTCAAATGCTGACACAATATTTTTATTATGTTTCAAAGCCTCTTTTTTGATCCTTTGGATTAGCGGTTCTTTTTCTTTGCCGTCGACAATTAATTTCGCTTTAAAAGTTTTATGACCGGAGTGCTCGCTCCAAGTTTGAGCTAAAGTTTCCAGTTCTAAATCAGTCGGATCTCTGTTGATTTTTTGAAAATATTTTTGGATGGTTTGCATTTCTTCCAAATTTAAGAAAAGTTTATCTTTGGATAAATCCAAAAGCTCTTTATCATTAAGATTTCTGATTGGGATTATTTGAGTTTGACTTTGTTTTTCTTTGATTAAAAGTGTTTGCGGTTCTTCTGTCACTATATGTTCTATTAAAGGATTAAAGGAAACCTTTTTATTAAGGTACTCCATGGAGCTATCGCAGGCAATTAGTTTAATCCCCAAATCAGAAGCAGCTTTCATAATCGATGTTACTTCCGGGTTCATGACCCCTGGTTTATAAGCAATTTCTATTACAGCCACACCTCGAAGGTGGGCTTTAACTCCTTCGAGGTGGATTGGACGGTTAATTGCATACCTTTGGTTGATTGATTCCGATAGTAATTTTTCAGCCAAAATTTTGGCGTCTTTTTCTAATATTCCCTCTAGTCGATAAACTTTAATGTTTTGTTGCCCTATTGTTTGTACTCTAACTTTTTGTATCATTTTTCAGCCTTTCTCCTTCGACTCGCTTCGCTCGCTCAGGATTTCGCATTCGCTCAACATCCCTCCAACCAATATCTTTTCTGTAATGCAAGTTATCTCCCTCAATTTTTATCAATTTCATAGCTTTATAAGCTTTTTCTCTTGCGTCCATAATATTCTTTCCTTCCGCCACCATATATAAAACCCTGCCACCATTAACTACAAAATCTCCGTCAATTTTTTTAATACCCGCGCCATAAATTTTAACTCCTGTTTGCATAGCTTTATCAATTCCCAACACTTTTTTACCTTTAACTTTAGAATAATCAACCGGATAACCTTTTGCTGCACCCGCTACTGCCACTCTAACTTTGTTATCTGTTCTGACATCAAAGTCTTTAATCCTTCCCGAAATTATAACCTTTGATAAATCAAACAAATCATTTTTGATAGACGGCACAATTACTTCTGCCTCCGGATCTCCCCACCTGGCATTAAATTCAATTACATAAGTTTTTCCTCCAACTACTATCCCACCCAAATACAAAACTCCTTGGTATGGCCTTTTTTCTTTTTTTAAACCTGCCATAGCTTTTTTAAAGATTTCCTCTATCTGGCTTTTAATATTTTTATCAACTATTAAAGGACTGGACACACAACCCATCCCTCCGGTATTAGGACCTTGATCGCCATCATCTACCCTTTTATGGTCTTGAGCAAAACCTACCAATTTAAAAGTTTTCCCATCGCAAATTGCAAAAGCCGAGAATTCTTCACCTGTTAGCCATTCCTCCAATAAGTAAGTTTTGCCGGAGCTGCCAAATTTACTCATTTGCTTGATAGCGTTAATTACATCTTTTTTATTCTCTGCCGGTATCACCCCTTTACCCTCTGCCAAACCAGCCGCTTTCACAAACCATTTAGGGTTTTCTGATTCTTCTGCAAATTTTATTCCATCCT
The DNA here is from genome assembly GCA_021786105.1 of bacterium. GTDB lineage: Bacteria > Patescibacteriota > Microgenomatia > Daviesbacterales > UBA10151 > UBA10151. Next base: position 52,310 of record JAJYNW010000010.1, on the reverse strand, counting down.
TTTCCGTTGAGAAAACATAATACTTAGGGTGCGCAATTTGATATTTTCTCATAAAATCCCTTGACCATCCTTTATCCCATTCGATTTGTCCGGCTAACCTGGTTGGACCAACTACCGGTATTTTATTTTTTTGCAGCTTATCTACTAACCCAACTTCCACTGCATTATCCTGAGCTACATCCACTAAATCCACTTTTTCTTTTTGGCAAATTTCTAAAATTTCGTCAACTGATGTAGTTTTCAAATGTTGGTAAGTCATCACCGGCTTTTTGGTATTGATTTGCATCAGATCGTTACCGGGAATAACTAAAATTTTCCCTATTTGTTCGCTTTGCCCGTATTTATCAACCAGCACTGACCCTCTTCCGCCTCCATCAATAATTAAGACGGTTTGGGAAGAACAAAGTTTTGCCAAAACCTCTGCATACAATTTATTCTCTTTGATTTTTAATCTAGAATATAAAGATTCAACGGTATCCCCGCGTCTTATCTCTTCAAAACCTCTACCCAATACCGGTCCGAAATCAAATTCCAAAGTTAAGAAATGAATGCTTGAACCGGCATATGTTGCCTTATTATCAAAAAAGTTCTGCATGGCCTTATCGGTCATTTTCCCTTTATTCCATAGACCGTTGGTTCCGTCCGGATTTTTAACAACTCCGTCCATTGTATCCGGTATAAGCCCGGGGTGAACATTTAAAATTCGATTAGGAAATGCCTCAATCACCTCATCCAAAATAATCTGTTTCCATCCAGCCAAACAAATATAATCAGGGTTCAGCTTTTTTAATACTGCTGACAGTCCTTCTTTTTTCGGAACTATTTTAATTGGAAGTCTGTGTTTTTTGGCTCTTGTTAAACCTTGCGCTTCAGGTGTATCAGAAATTACCGCTGCAATTTTAGCCGGAATTTTTCCGCTTTCTACCCCGTTAATGATTGCTTGTAGATTAGTACCTGTACCTTTGTTAGATATTAAAACTGCTATTTTTTTCATAAACTATCTCTTTCCTTCTTTCCCCGATATCCACAGGATAATTGCCATTAAAAAGGGCGGTGCAGAGTAGATTTTCAGGCAAACCAATGGCTTTTATCAAACCTTGATAAGATAAATAATGCAAGGAATCTACCCCTAACTCCTGGGCAATCTGCTTGATATTTTTTTCTGCCGCGATCAAATCCTTTTGTTTAGGAGTATCGATACCATAAAAATCCGGGAATTTCACCGGAGGCGAGGAAACCAATAAATGAACTTCTTTAGCCCCGGCATCTTTAATCATTTTAATAATTTGTTTTGAAGTTGTTCCTCTAACTATTGAATCATCAATAATAATCACCTTTTTCCCTTTGAGGACATGCGGCATCGGGTTAAGCTTTAATTGGACCATTTTATGACGGGCATGTACTTCCGGAGAAATAAAAGTTCGGTGAATATAGCGGTTTTTAATAAGGCCCATTTCAAAAGGGATTTTTGACTCTTTAGAAAAACCTATGGCTGCCGGTATTGCAGAATCGGGAACCGGGATGACCATATCAGCTTTGATCTGATTTTCCCGAGCCAATTCTTTGCCTAAATTCTGTCTGACTTCATCAACGCTTTTTCCCAAAATTATACTGTCGGGTCTGGCAAAATAGACATATTCAAAAACATCCAGCTTTTGTTGACCTTTTTCAATCTGGACACCTTGTAAACCTTTATCATCAAGTATAACCATCTCACCAGGTTTCACCTCCCGCAAAAATTTGGCTCCGATAATGTCTAAGGCACAGGTTTCAGATGCTACAATAAACCCTCCGTTTAATTTCCCCAAACAAAGCGGCCTGATTCCGAAACCATCCCTGACCGCAATTATTTTTTCCTCATTCATAATCAACAAACAAAATACACCGGTAAATAAAGGGTATGCTTTTTTAATAGCCGCTTCCAAACTTAAACCTTCTTTGACTAAAACTGCAATTGCCTTAGTAATCATTTCCGAATCATTAAGACCGGATGCACTAACCTTTTTATCCTTTAGGAATTCTGCTAACTTTTGAGTGGAGGGAAGGTTGCCGTTATGGACTAAGGCAATGAATTTATTAGCATTAATTTTTTCTAAAATTGGTTGGGCGTGGGAGTCAATTGAATCGCCTGAGGTGGAATAACGATTATGACCAATTGCTAAATATCCTTTTAATTTTTTTAAGTCTTCTTCTCCGAAAACGTGAGAAACTAAGCCCATGCCTTTATGAAGATAGATCTTTTTACCGTCAGAAGATGCAATTCCGGAAGATTCTTGGCCTCGATGTTGCAAGGCCCAAAGCCCGGGGTGAACTAATCGGGCTGCCTCAAATCCCGTTCCATAAACTCCAAATATTCCACATTTCTCTTTCAATCTCTTTCCCATAGCCTAATATAACCAAATTTAAGCTATGAGTCAAGTGTATTAAAAAATGGTATACTAAAATTAGGTTATGGAAAATTTGGCAAACAGGAGAATACTCTCTTTTAAATATGCTTGCGCCGGAATTATTGCCGCCTTAAGAGAAGAACCAAATTTAAAATTTCATTTTGTTGCAGGATTAGCTGTTATTATCGTCTCTCTCATTTTAAATCTTTCCCGCCAGGACTGGTTAATTATTGTCTTCTTAATCGGGTTTGTCATTTCCGTAGAATTAACCAATACCGCAGTCGAGGCAGTAGTTGATGCATTTACAGACAAAGAACACCCGAGAGCCAAGTATGCCAAAGATATTTCCGCCGGGGCAGTTTTAATTGCTGCTATCACTTCCGCAATTTTGGGGATCATAATCTTTTGGCCTTACATTTTGTCATTCTGAAGCGAAATAATGGACAACGTTAGCCTTTTCTTTCAAATATTTAATTTAAACGGACGCTTTCCAGTCCTAGATAAATTAATGGTGTTTGGTGCCACTTACTTGATCTATCTGGCGCTGTTACTGGTTTTAATTCTGGGAATTAAAGGCAGCATCCGCGAGAAAAAAGCCCTGTTATTAATTTTAGTCAGCGTACCCATAGCCCTTTTACTGATTGTTATCATCCACCTTTTCTTTTTTGAACCCAGACCTTTTGCCAATTTTCATTTCACCCCTATTGTTCCCGAAAAAGCAGGCGCCTCCTTTCCCTCCCATCATGCTGCCATTACTGCTGTATTGGCTTTTGCCTATACTTATTTCAAATCCAGGTGGTCACTGCTTTTATTGTTTATCATGTGTTGGGTAGGACTATCAAGGATTTTTGTCGGCGTACATTATCCTTTGGATATATTGGGAGGATTTGTAACAGCAATTGTGGCAATCTTTATTTCCTTACAAATCAAAAAAAATTTAGAGGCCCGCTTTTTGCGCTAATCTTTGCAACGCTAAAACATAAGCTGCAGTTCTCAGATCTACTTTTTTCTCCGCATACATCTTCCAGACTTCTTCAAAAGCCGTTTCCATTTTTTCTTGCAGTTTTTTATTGACTTCTTCCAAAGTCCACTTTTTACCTTCAATATTCTGCAACCATTCAAAATACGATACAGTCACCCCTCCGGAATTGGCCAAAACATCCGGCACAACAATAATTCCCTTTTCTTTTAAAATCTCATCAGCCTCTGCCATCACCGGCCCGTTGGCCATCTCAAAAACAATTTTGGCTTTTATTTTATTGGCGTTTTCAGAAGTTATAACATTTTCCAAAGCAGCCGGAATTAAAATATCTACCTCCATTTCAAATAACTCTTCATTAGAAATATTGATGGGAGAGCAACTGCTGATTAAGCCTTTTTCTAGCTTACAACTTTTTACTGAATTAACGTTAAAACCTTTGCCCGATTGTTCAACAATTCCTCCCTTGGAATCAGAAAGTCCGACAACTTTATAACCATTTTCAAAAAGCAGCGCCGCCATATGCGAACCAACATTTCCAAAACCCTGTACTGCCACAGTTAACGGCTTATTAAAATCTAACTTTTTAATCAGCTGCTCTAGCACAAAAAATCCCCCCAGTCCCGTTGCCTCTTCCCGCCCTAAGGATCCGCCGTTCTCTACCGACTTTCCCGTCACTACTGCCTTTGATTCATTCTCATTGTATTTAATTTTTAGTTCTTCGCTCCTGACTCTAAACTCATCAGTTATCCAATCCATAATTTTGGCATTGGTGTTCACATCCGGTGCCGGCACATCCGTATAGGGACCAATATTCGGAGCTAATTTTTTGGTAAATTGCCTGGTTAATCTTTCCAGTTCTGCCTTGGATAAATCTTTCGGATTAACTTCGACTCCGCCCTTACCGCCGCCAAAAGGAATATTGATTACGGCATTTTTAATCATCATCCAAAAAGCCAAAGACTTAACTTCATCCATATCTACCTTAGTATGAAAACGCAAACCGCCTTTGTAAGGACCTAACAAATTATTGTATTGAACCCGGTAACCACTCATTATCTCAATTTTTCCTGAATCTCTTTTGACTGGAAAATTTAATTGGATAGTCCTTTCAGGAACAGATAAAGTTTCTAAAAACCACTCCGGCAAAGACTCATATTTTGCTGCCTGCGTAAGCCTTGAAAGCGCAGAGTCAAAAGTATTCATCTTTTATTTACTTGTTTAAGATAATCTCAAATTTATTGGCATTTTTAAAAGGACCGATAACCTGCAGGTTATACTTATTTTTGACAAATAATTCTTGCGCCAGATTTTGTATATCTTCTTTAGTAGTTTTGTCAACCTTTTTCAAAATTTCATCAAAGGTTTCAACTTTTCTATCCAAAACAAAGTTAGTGCCAAAATATTCCGCCAAGAAATTAGTGGACTCGGACTGCAAAGCAATTCTCCCTCTAATCATTTCCTTGGCTTTTTTAAGCTCATCATCTGTCACTTTTTCGGAAGTCAAAATTTGCAACTCTGCTAAAATTACTTCTAACCCTTCATACACTTTTTCCAGTTTCAATCCGGCATAAACAGTAAAAGTACCGATATCTTTATAGCTGCTGTGGTGGGCACTAATATGATAAGCCAAACCTCTTCGTTCCCTAACCTGAATAAATAATCTCGAAGACATTCCCTCTCCTAAGATTGAGGCTAAAACCTTGGCAGGATAACGTTTGTCATCATAACGATCAAAACCTTCCATTCCTAAAACCAGGTTTGCCTGATCCGTAGCTTTATAAAAGGCCCTGGCTTTCGGCTCGATTTGCTTCTTCCTCTGATAGGCTTTGGGAGAATACTCTGACCGTTCAGGTAAATCTGCAAAATACTCTTGGGCAATTTTTCTAATATCTTCTGGTAATTTCCCGACGTAAATAAGTGCTATATTTTTAGGGGAATAAAGCGAATCCATATAAGAAATTAAATCTTGTCGGCTGATATTGGTAACTGTTTTTTCATCCCCTCCGATATCCCAACCTAAAGGCTGGTTCCCAAACTGCAATCTTTCATACAATTCCCAAACATACCTGGTCGGGTTATCCCGGTACATCCTCAGCTCTTCCACAATCACTCCTTTTTCGCGTTCTATTTCTTCCTCTGCAAGCAGTGATTCCTTGATCATCGAAGAAAGAAGATCGGAAGCTAACTTGACATTTTTGGCTGATGATTTAATCCAATAATAAGTAATTTCTTTGTCAGTTGCAGCATTATTAACTGCCCCGATGCCGTCAACTAAAGTAGCAATCTGTTCGGCGGTGGGGTATTTTACCGATCCTTTGAAAAACATGTGCTCCAAAAAATGAGAAATACCATTGGTTCTTTTTTGCTCGTACCTTGAACCCGCTCCTATGGCTACCAACGTAGTTAACGAATCGAGATGTGGCATATCTATGGTCATCACCGTTAAGCCATTTTTTAATGTAAACATCTTATGCATAGAACTACTCCTTGCCATTGCGAGGAACGGAGTGACGAAGCAATCTAGTTAATGTTTAACCCGACCCAGATTGCTTCACTTCGTTCGCAATGACATTTGATTGTATATACTTCAACATCTTTTCCACTGTTTGTTCAATAGTTAAATCCGAGTTATCTATCACCACCGCATCTTCCGGAATCCGTAAGGGGGACACCTCTCTAGTCATATCCTTCTCATCCCTGTCTTCCATACTCTTCAAAATTTCCTCATATTTTACTTTTGGATCTTTTTCCACTAACTGCTTAAAACGCCTTTGGGCTCTTACTTCAACTGAAGCAGTTAAATAAAACTTATGCATGGCATCGGGAAAAATTTCTGAACCGATATCCCTACCGGTCATAACCGTATTTTTAGAATTTACTAAATTGTATTGGATTTTTTTAACCTCTTCTCTAACCTCCCCAATAGCAGCAACAATTGGAACAGTTTTAGTCACCTCGGGATCATGCAAATGATCTGTGATATCTTCCCCATTTACCAAAAACCTCACCTCATGATCTTGAGTTTTAGTTTCTATTTGCAGATTTTTGAAAACTTCCGCAACTTTTTCGCTATCTGGGGAAATATTGTTCCGCAAAACGAAAATACTGCCGGCCCGGTAAATTGAACCGGAATCAATATATTGGTAGCCTAATTTTTGCGCCAGTAAAAAACCCACGCTGTTTTTCCCGGAACTGGTCGGCCCGTCAATTGTAATAACTTCAGTTTCCACAAGGATCTAGTTTACCACAATTCAACCGCTCAAAACTATCTATGTAATTCTGATTCCACCTCCGAGGTGGAAGTGTAGCTACACCTAAGGATTTTATACAAAATATACCACAACCATTGGCTATTTTGTCGCTTCTGGTCTCGCGATGACAAAAAGCGACAAAGCAATCTTGATTTCCAAAATGTTCACAGCCGTGAAGAAAATAAAAATCAGGAAATAAATTAGGTTGTAAACGGAATTGCAGATTCTATTATTCTTCTAATTCTCATAAATGCTTCAATAGCTTCATCCACTGTTCCCCCTTTAGGTAAATATCTTTCTGTTTTCTCTCTATCAATATCAGCTACTATTCTTTGTGGAAAGCTTCCAATATTTGTAGGTACTGTTATCCAATCGCGGCCCTCTCTTTTTAAATAAAGATCACGAGAATTTGGGTCAAAAGAACCAAAATACCAGTCAAAATCTTTGTTGTCTGGCTCCAGAATGATTCCTTTTATACCAAACGCATTTTGCCTTAGCATAACCATATCAGCAAATACTTCTCTGATCTGCAATCTCTCTGCAACAAATTGATTGCTAATTTCTACATCTGTAATTCCTGGTTTCCAATTCACTGTTACATTAATAGGAACTCTCTCAAAAATTCGCCCTTTCCAAGGCAACACTGAATTTCCTGATCCAATTATTCCTTGTCTTACTAAAAAATGGGTTGTCGGTAATTGTTCAAACTCTGCTGTCATATTATCCGATAGTTTATATCTAGGAGGGCTGTTTGTCAATTTTTATTTTGGGACCTTGAGGAGTATCTTCGATTTCAAAACCTAGTTTTTTAATTTCATGGCGCAGTTCATCTGATTTTTTGAAGTCTCCAGATTTACGCGCTTGTTCCCTTTGGTTAACTAACTTTTGTACTTCTTCCGGAATTTCCAGTTTTTTCCCTAAATATTCATCTAACTTTAAGCCTAAAATTTTATCCATTTCCAAAATTGATTTGGCTTTGGCAGAAGTTGGATTATCAGATTTGACCATATCCCACATTACCGCCAAAGCTTGGGGTATATTTAAATCATTATTGACAGCACTCATAAATTTCTGGTAATAAGATTGCCGCACCCCTTCGGGGCTCGCAATGACAGAAGAAGGCCAATCACGAATAATTTCCCTTAAATTATTTAAAGCATTTTGGGCAGCCTGCAAAGATTCCCAGGTGAAATTTAATTTGTCCCTGTAATGGGCAGTTAATACCAAATACCTGAAAGCCAAAGGGTCAAATCCTTTGGCTTCAATATCCTTCAAGGTGAAAAAATTACCCAAAGACTTGGCCATTTTTTGGCCGTCTACCAACAAATGCTCGCCTTCAATAAAAAAATTAGCAAACTTCTTACCGGTTTTACCCTCAGACTGAGCTATCTCATTTTCATGATGAGGAAAAATTAAATCAACCGCTCCGGCGTGAATATCAAAAGTATCCCCCAAATATTCCTGACTCATCACCGAACATTCAATATGCCAACCCGGCCGACCCTTGCCCCACGGCGAATCATAACCAATTTCATCCGACCCGACTGCTTTCCATAAGGCAAAATCGACAACATCTTCTTTGGAATATTCATCAGCTTTTACCCTAGCTCCGGCTTTAATTTCCCGTTTATCAAGCTGAGATAACTTCCCATATTCCGGGAATTTGGAAATATCAAAATACACTGACCCATCTTTTTCCACATACGCCAAACCCTTTTCAATCAAAACTTCAATATATTTGATCATTTTGCCAATGTGCTCGGTGGCCCTAGGATAAACATTGGCTGATTTAATATTAAGTTTTTGTAAATTTTCCAAAAAAGCCTGCTCGTACGGCTTGGTAATGACCTCAATACTTACTCTTTCTTCCTCAGCTTTTTTGATAATTTTGTCTTCGATATCAGTAATATTTATCACTCTGTTGACTTCATAACTATCAGCCTCTAAAACCCTCTGCAAAATATCTTCAAAAATATAAGTTCTTAAATTGCCGATATGGACAAAGTTATAAACGGTCGGGCCACAAGTATAAAGTCCAACCTTTGGTGTATTTATAGGAACAAAGTCCTCAACTTTTCGTGATAGTGTGTTATATAGCTTTAACATCCCTACCCTCCGACTCCTTTTCCAACTTTTAGTTCTGCCTGAGATCTTTGAATGGCATCTTGGGTAGTACCACCAGGTCTTTTGGTGGCCTGTGTTTTTTGGATTTCCGCCATCTTTTTCTCCTGCACCTCTCGCTGCTGGCCTTGCAATCTTTGCTGTTCTTTCTGTTTATTTTCCATCCTGGCTTTTTGCTGAGACATTTCCAAATCCTTAAGCCACTTCCTGGTATAAACCAGCTGTCTTTGTCTTTCTAACTCTTTTTTTTGGTCTTCCTGTTGTTTTTGCTGAATTTGTTGCGGGGTAAGTTGGCTGCCGGCAATTGATTGAGCACCCTGTTCCAACGCCTGCCCAAACTGGTCTTTCACATCTTGAGCCACTTCCCCCGTGGCCTGTTTTACCTCCCCGGCAAATTGCTTAACTCCGCTATTCATGCAGATATCTTAACATAAATCTCGACTTCACTTTCAAGATATTATATAATTCCTGCATATGGGTTTAATGGATAATTTAAAACAACTTGGAGACCTCAAGAAAATGCGGGATCAGGCCCTGGAAATGCAAAAAAAGCTGGCCGGGATTAAGATTACAGTGGAACATAAAGGCGTAACAGTAATCATGACTGCTGACCAAAAGATAATTTCCATTTCCGGTGAACAAAATTTTGACAAAATTACCGAAGCAGTAAACGAAGCCTTAAAACAATCCCAAAAAGTAGCAGCTGACGAGATGAAAGGTATGATGGGCGGTTTAGGCATCCCCGGAATGTAAAACTTATACCAATTCAATCCTCTAGCGCTCGCAATGGTCTCCTATAAATGGTAAAATTCACCCACCATGGCACAAATCCCCAAGTCAGTACAAAATTTAATCGAGGCATTTGAAAGGCTCCCCGGCATTGGGCCAAAAACCGCCCAAAGACTCACCTATTACCTTCTGCATGCGCCGGATACTGAAACCAAAGCTTTGGCTGAGGCCGCATTAGGCATGAAAGAAAAAACCAAAATCTGTTCAATTTGTTTTAATATTGGAGAAGAAGATCCCTGCCAAATTTGTTCCGACCAAAACCGCGACCAAACCGTAATTACAGTAGTAGAAAATCCTTTGGATGTTTTGGCTTTGGAGAAAGCCAACTTTAAAGGGCTTTACCATGTCTTGCATGGAGTAATTTCCCCCTTGGAAAATATCGGTCCTTCAGAAATTCATATTAGGGAACTTTTACCAAGACTCAAAAATGGCAAAGTTAAAGAAATAATTTTGGCCACCAATCCGACTATGGAAGGAGAAGCCACTGCCATGTATATCCAAAGATTGATTTCTCCTTTGGGAGTAAAAGTTACCCGGATTGCCCGAGGCTTGCCGGTGGGGTCTGATTTGGAATATGCTGATGAAACAACCTTATCCAGAGCTTTGGAAGGAAGAAAAGAGTATTAATCTTTTTTTTGTTGTCTGATACTTGCCTCTATCGTATTCTCGAGCAAACTCACAATTGTCAAAGGCCCAATCCCACCAATGGTCGGGCAATATAATTTGGCAATTTTTTCTACATCTTCTTCATTAATATCTCCATAAACTTTGGACTGCCCGTCCACTATTTCTTTACCCACCCCAACTCCAATCACAAAGCTGCCGTTTTTAAGATTAGTTTTATTAACAATATTTTTCACCCCGGTTGCCGAGATTATCACATCTCCGCTTTTGATTACGCTTTGCGGATTTTCAGTATCGTGAGCTACCACCGTTACCTGCAAACCATGACTTCCCAAAAGTTTTATAATCGGGCCGCCGGCTGTTTTGCCTCTACCTAAAACCACAATCTTTTTATCTTTCAAAAATTCCTCTGTTTTTTTAAATCCCTCAATCAGCGCAAAAGCAGTCAGCATTTCCCAAACTCCAATGGCGGTAGCCCCGCCAAAAGGAGAGTTTTCATGAAAGCCATCTACATCTTTTTCTGGATCAACTGCTGAAAACAGCTCATCAAAGTCCCAACTTTTATAAATTGGGTATTGAATTATTATCCCGTGAACTTGTTTATCGGCATTTAACTTTTGGATGGTTTTTAAAGTTTCTCTGTATTGATCTTCGGAAAATTCATAAAATTTTATCCCCACCCCAATTCGTTTGGCCGCCTTAATTTTAAAATCAACATACATCCGGGAGGAAGGATCTTCTCCGACCAAAATAATGGCGAGGGTTGGTTTTACTGTTAATTTTTCAATTTTTTTTTGGAGCTTTTTGGAGATGGCTGCTGCAACTGCTTTACCAGATACTTTCATAATTGAACCTACAATCCGGGTTTGGATTTGAAATTACAAACCGGGATTGGGAAACTAAATATCATCTACACCTGGCATAGGAAATTTTCCAGCAAATTTCTCCACTTCTTTTCTGATTTTTTTCAAATTTTTATTTTGGTGCAATTTAACTCTAACTTCTTTTAAGAAATCTTTTCTTTTTTCCTGTTCTTCCGGCAAATCCAAACTCCTAATTTCTTCCAAAACCATCTTAATCCAACTGGCCACCTTAACCATATCTTTTTCCTTCATCCCTCTGGTTGTTAAAGCCGGCGTTCCCAAGCGGATACCTGAAGGATAAAAAGGAGAAGCTGGTTCTCCGGGGATCGTATTTTTATTAACTGTAATCCCCGCTTCCTCCAATGCATATTGGGCCTGATAACCCATACCATAACCATATTCAGTTAAAGTCAAAAGTATCAAATGAGTTTCTGAAACTGTTCCCAATTCTCTGGCCAGCACTGCCGCATTTTTAGCAACTTGGGCAGCATATTTTTTAAACGAAGGTTTTAAAGCTTCTTCTAAACTTACTGCAATAGCGGCTGTTTGATGATTATGCGGCCCGCCCTGGATCCCGGGAATTATCGCTCTTTCAATTTTTCCTTTGATTTCCGGATCCCTTTTTAATCCCCGGTCAGTTACCAAAATCATGGCTCCCCTCGGACCCCGCAAAGTTTTATGGGTAGTTGTCATAATGATGTCAACGTAAGGTACTGGTGACTCGTGAACACCGCCGATAATTAACCCGGTAATGTGGGAAATATCTGCAACCAGTGTGGCATTTACTTCATCGGCAATTTTTCTGAATTTCTTATAATCCAGCTTAAAAGGATATGCAGTCGTTCCCACCCAAATCATTTTTGGTTTATGTTTTTTGGCCAAAGCTTCCAGTTCTCCAAAATTTATTTTCCAGTCTTCACCGACAGTATAATTAACTGCTTTAAAGAAAATACTGGAAAAATTTAATTTAGCACCGTGGGTTAAATGTCCGCCGGAAGACAAAGCCAACCCCATCACTATCTCACCCGGCTCACAAACTGCCATCGTGATAGCCTGATTGGCCGGGGAACCGGAATAAGATTGGACAAACGCGGCCGGCACACCGAACAATTCCTTTGCCAAATCCACAGCATAATTTTCAATTTTATCAATCACTTCATTGCCGCCATAATAACGTCTGCCGGGAAAACCTTCTGAATATTTATTAGTCAGGATAGACCCCAAAGCTCTTAAAACATCTTTGGAAACATAATTTTCTGAAGGGATCATTTCCAAACCATACTTTTGACGGTGGGCTTCTTCTGCAATTAATTTAAAAACCTTTGATGACATGGAAGAAACCATTGTTAACCACAAGAAGCCGGTTGTCAAGGGGAGATTTAGGCATTTATCCCTTGACGACAAGGAAGATTCATGCTAAGATAAGTTTATCCTATGAAATTTAGCCTCAAAGAATTTAGACAAGAATATGGTACTCATGAGCAGTGTCTTGAGGTAATTAAAAGACTTCGTTTCTCCGACTTAATGGAATGTCCCAAATGCAAAGGAAAAGAAAAGTTTTATACTGTTAAAGGAAGAACTGCTTACGCTTGCAATAATTGCGGTCATCACATTTATCCACTTGCTGGAACTATTTTTGAAAAAACTACAACCCCACTTGATCTTTGGTTTTTTGCCATGTATCTGATGACCCAAACCAGGAGTGGTACTTCTGCAAAACAATTAGAACGGATGCTTGGTGTAACCTACAAAACTGCCTGGAGAATGTTTAAGCAAATAAGAATGCTTATGGTAAATACGATTGGTACAGAAAGCTCAGGTGGTAATGGTGAGCTACTTGATGGCACAGTTGAAATAGATGAAACTTTTATTGGAGGAAAAGGAAAAAATAGAGCTTTTAAACCAAACTTTAATGAAATACCAAAAGAGGTCGTTATGGGAATGGTGCAAAGAAATGAACAAGACAAAAACGGGACAGATACAGGAGGCAACAAAGTATATTTAAAACATATCCCCAATACTGGCAAATGGACACTGCTTGAGCAGATTAAAAATCATGTCGATGCAAAAGCCCGAGTTATAACTGATGAATATTATGGATATACCCAATTAAAATATCACTGTTATAAACATGATTTTGTAAAACATAAAGAAACTTATGTAGTTGGTGATATTTATACCCAGAATGTTGAAAATCTTTGGTCAATTCTAAAACGAGGTATTTATGGAGTGTACAGAGTTGTATCTAAAAAATACTTACAGGCATATATTGATGAATATAGTTGGAGATACAATAACAGAAAATATCAGGATAAAATGTTTGAAAAGTTACTAAGTGAAATAGCTAATATAAAAGTTATCTCTCAAGTCAAAGTTGCTTAGTTTGCATCATCTTATATTTATATAAGAATAAAGAGTCTGTGTTTTTAACAAATTCAGCCTCAAAAACAACAAATTTTAGTACCTACGCGTAGGTACTTTTTTAAGGATGGTAAATTTATCTGACACTTTAATTTTTCTTTAGTAGCATATAAAAACCAAATGCAATTATCGCTCCATGGTACAGTAGGGGGATATGATCATTGCTTCCACTTAAATTTGAAAAGGCTAATCCTGATCCTGTCACTATGCAAACAATTGCTCCCACTTTTATGATGTTGTTATTCATACAAATTTTCACCTCCTGTCTTTTAAAAACAATTTAAACCCGCTTTTTATCTACTATTTAGCTATTCAAATAAGTAGTTATTTCTGGAGCAAATCCAATAGAAGGACTATTCTGATGAATTAAGTTTAATATTTTCTTAACATCTGTGGTTTTAAATTGGTTTATAGGTAGTTGATTAATACTTTGATCTTCGTAAATAAAAGCCAAGTGCTGAATACCCACTGGCATTATTGCGTTTTTCATATAGAGTAAGCTTGTTGTTTTTACAAATCCAATGCTTTTTGTTTTTGATAGATCTACTGTCTTTTTTATCCAGGAACCATTCCAGTTTGGAGTCATCAATGTTAAGATTTTTTTGTCTATTGAAACGCTTTTTTTGCTTTGCAGAATTACAAGGAATACAAAATATCCAGTAAGAACTAAACCTACAATTAAAAGAATTAATCCTAATAGTTGGACTTGTGGAAGTTGAAGAAACATCAGACCACCTATTATTGGCAGTCCACCAAATACAACTACAAATAATGTATACGCAAAAATTTCATTTCCTCTTAAACCTAAAATGATTTTGTCTGTTTTTTCCATTTATCTATAAATTGATTATTTTGTAATTATTAATTTATTATTGCAATAAAAATACCAAATTACAAGATTTGAATATCTCTATAGTTATTTCTTTATTGACTGCACAGCCTTTTTAAGTAATTTTTTAAAATCTTCTTTTGATCTTTCCCTGCCACCTTTTTTTAGAAATTCTATTAACTCTTTCGATTTTTTATCTTTCCCTACTAGTCTTCTTTTCATTGTTTTTATTATATATCAACATGAAAGAAAAAACAGAAATCATAGTTATATTATAAATAGTAAGGACGTAAATTTAAGAAATCTAGCTTCAAGAATGTCAATTTTTTAGCCCTAGATACTAGGGATATTTATTCTGAATACTTCCTTGTTTTGATGGTATAGATGCCGAGATTTAGTTAACAGAATCAGAGTTAAAGATTTCAGCAGCTGCTCTAATAATTTCATCATCCTGGGCTACCTCAATATTGGCAACATCATCTTTTTTGGCCGGCCGGCTTCCCAATACGGCAGAGATCCTAATGCTTCTTCCTAAAATATCCGACAGAATTCCTTCCACCAAATCCCTATTTTTTGGAGCTTCTAAAATTCTTTGATGAAACGAGTATGGCACTTCCATGATCACTGAACTTTCAGTGCATTCTGCAATATTAATGGATCTTAACAATGCTTCCAGAGAAAAATTAAAGGGTCTTATTGTCTCTAATACAAAAGTCCATTTTTCCTTCAGTTTGGCAATATCAGCATTACCTGAGACAGGCGCTTCCGGAATCTGATCATCTACCTGCGTTTCAGATGAGATCGGAGTATCGGCAGAATCCATTGGTTCACTGACTTGCTGACTTGCTGATGCTCTGACCTGCTGATTTACTAACCCACAGATTTCCACAATTGCCAATTCCAGCGGCAATGACGGTATTGGAGCAAATTTCATTTTCTCAAGACTGATTTGCAGAATATCTAAAGCTCTGATTAGATTATCAGGGCTAAAATTTTCCGCCAGCTCTTCCAGTTGTTTATATTTATCTTCCGTTAAATGGACTTTTACTAATTGTTCACCTAATCCATTTTTTATGAAAACTAAATTCCTCAAAATATCCATCAAAGACAGCATTAGCTCTTTAACATCAACCCCATTTTCTATTTGCCCCGATAAGCTCAATAAACAGGCCTCGGCATTTTTGTTTTTTAGGCTTTGCACTAACTCCAAAATATTTTCAAATTGGGAAGATTTTAAGCTTTCATCAACGAGCTTTACAGTAATTTTCTCTCCCATTGAAACTTGGTCCAATAATTTCACTCCATCCCTAAAAGAACCGTTTGATTTTTTAACCAGGTTTTTTAAAGCCTCTTCGTCAATATCAATTTTTTCCACCGTGACAATTTTTTTCAAAGCTTCTAACAATTCTTCTGAGGTGGCCAACTTAAAATCTAACTTCTGCACCCGGGACAAAATTGTTGGGGGAACTTTATTACCCTCCGTAGTTGCCAGAATAAATAAAGCATGTTTAGGAGGTTCTTCCAAAGTCTTCAAAAGCGCATTAAAAGCCTCCGTGGTTAGCATATGCACTTCGTCAATGATGTAAACTTTCTTTTTAGCACTAGTGGGGGCGAGTTTGATTTTGTCGCGCAGCAATCTGATATCTTCGATACCGCGATTGGAAGCAGCATCAATTTCAATAAGATCAAGGTTTGATCCGTCTGTTATAGATATACACGCTTCGCACTTATTGCAAGGAATATTTTGCTCTGCGGAACAATTGACCATCTTGGCCAAGATTCTGGCGGTTGAGGTTTTGCCGGTACCGCGGGGACCGACAAAAAGATACGCGTGAGACAGCTTATTATTTTGAAAAGATGACAGGAGAGTTTTTTTTACCGATGTCTGGCCTACCAGTTCGCCAAGAGTTTGGGGACGATACTTTAAGTAATAGGCAATGTTTTCCATTAATTGTGGTGAATCCCTAATAAATGGTTTAACCCATGCTCTACTAAATCCCTAATCTCCTCATCAACCGAAATTCCGTCCATTGAAGCATCTTCCAAAGCTTGTGGGTAGGAAATGATAATATCACCCAACCTCAACCACTTATCAGGTGCTGCCACAAAACCAATCCTGGGAATATGTTGCAAGTTGGCCGGATTAGAATCTTCTAAGGCAAAAGATAAAATATTGGTGGTAGAGTCTAAACCGCGATACTTACGATTGAGTTCATGCATTTTCCGGTCACCCACAATATTAATCCCTAATTCAACCTTACCAGAGATACGATGCTGGGATAAAATCTCTGATACTGCAGTCTTAATGCTGTCTTTATTAATATTATATCTGGGGTCAGAATTTACAATGATATTTACCATAAATGTTTCTCTGTCATTGCGAGAAGCCGAAGGCGACGTGGCAATCTTCCACATTCCGACCGCAATCCTTCGCTAACCGCTCAGGCCTACGGCTCCGAAGAGCCTTCTTGTAGAGTTGACAACTTTTCTTTAACAATAGCCGATACTGCACCGCCACTCGCTTGACCCTTAACCTTACCCATCACCGCTCCTATCACTCTTCCCATATCCTGCATAGTACTGGCTCCCAACTCATTTATAGTACCCTCAACAATTTTAGTCAATTCCTCAGTTGACAGACGGGCTGGCAAATAGTTTTCTAAAACTTTTGCCTCACTCTCTTCCTTTAATACTGAGTCTTCTCGGCCGCCTTTCCGAAAACCTTCAGCAGCCTCTGTTCTCTTTTTTACTTCCCGCTGGATTAGGGAAACCACCTCCTCATCAGTCAAACTCTCGCCTTTGGCAATTTCCTTATTCTTGGCTTCAGACAGAAGCAACCTTAAAGTTGAAACCTTGACCTCATCACGGGCCAATTGAGCATTCTTTAAATCTGTTTGAATCTGATCCAGTAACATAAAAATCACTTGCTATATCTTCTTGCACGCATAATTTTTCTGCGTTTTTCCGCCAAGTATTCCTGTCGGAGTTCAGAAGGTTTTCTATAAACAGACCTGTCCCTAATTTCTTGGACAATTCCCTCTGCTACAACTCTTTTCTGAAATTTCCTGATCACCGAATCCGTGCTGTCGCCCGGACCTGCTTTTACTACTATTGACATAAAATATAAAAAACACCTCCTTTTTTTTGTTTCACTAAACCATCTTTTTCCATTGTCCACCCAAAAGGTGGAAATGTAAATGAGGCACGTGTTGTGCTTTACCCCCATTTACTACTACCCGATAAAGGCCATTCTCCAGATTATTATCAGTCACTAATTTATTTACTGCCTGATAAACCTCTGTCAGCAACTGTCCGTGTTCTGACTTAACATCTCTAATACTCTCAATATGCTGCTTGGGCACAATCAGAATATGAACATCTGCCGACGGATTGATATCCTCAAAAGCCACTAAATTTTCCGATTCATAGATAAATTCTTTTGGTATTTCTTTCCTGATAATTTTGCAAAAGATATCATCCATAATTTAAATTTAAGGCAGTTAAATTATACCTCTTGGGGTTAGGAGCTGGCAACCATCTTCTTAAGAAGATCGAGTGTTCGAGTCTGTCTTAAAGCATGTCTTAGGTGCAATCTTGGTTCCTGAGCCTCAAATTGCGCTTTGACTTTGGCATCCTGGATCTTGTCTACTTCTGCCTGCAACTCAGCATCAGAAATTGAAACATTTTCCAGTCTGGCCACTTCTGCCAAACCAAGCTCCATCCGGACATTTTTTTCAGCTTGTACCCTCCATTCGCTTTTCAGTTGTTCTAAAGTTTTCCCCTGGCTTTTTAAGTAATCCTCAAGCAAAAGCCCCATATCTGCCACTCTTCTTTGAAGCGAAACCAACATCCTGTTGAGCTCGTCCTGGATTAAAATTTCCGGTATTTCTACGGTAGTAATTTTCTCCACTTCTTGCAAAATTGCCTCCTCATAGTCTAATTCATTATTGTAGGAAACATTGGCCTCCAGGTCTTTTCTGATTTTGCCTTTTAGGTCAGTTAAACCCAAAGCTCCCATGGCTCTGGCAAAAGTATCATCAGGACCAGCTGATTGCCCGCCGGTTGGAGCCTGAGGTTGATTGCCCTGAAAATTAATTGAACCTGTTTGTCCGCCTGCTGCCGGTTGTGATCCGGCCGCTGGCTGAGCTCCTGCTCTGGCTTTCCATCTTTTAAACAAATCATCAACCACTTTATTAACTTCTTCTTCAGTTACTGCTTTGGGAGTAGGTTTAGTAACTTTAATGTTTTTGTAATTACCCACTGTCACCGCCGGTCTGTTGGTAATAGTGGCTTTAAATTGCAGTTGTTGGCCTTTAGTAAAAGAAATCAGGTCGTATTTTGGATAATCAATCGGGACAATATCCGTGCCCTTCAAAGCCTCAATCAAAAAATTGGGCATGGCATTTTTTAAAACCTCATCCTGAAGCTTGATCCCCAGGTTTTGTTCTGCCATGTTAATAGGCGCCTGGCCTTTTCTAAAACCCGGCAACTCTACCTCTTGGGCCATCCTTTGCAAAGTAGCATCCCAAGTCGGCTGCAAATCAATCCACGGCACTGTCACCGTGACTTCAACAATACTTTTAGGAAGTTTTTCAATATTTTGAGTAATCATATCCTTTTGTCATCCCGATGAAAATCGGGATCCATAAATAATTGTCCTGACGACACTAATCAGCTAATGTACCAGAAATCAGCTTTAAAATCAATGAAGAGGTTTATTCAAATCAGTCTGTTGATTTTTTAGTTACCCTATAATATACTATCGCGATGGCAGTAGCAACAGAACAAGTATTGAAAAGAGGCTTAGGAATAGAGGGACAACTTTGCCTATCCCCAATCAATCCTTTCCTCCCAGTGCACAGACAAATCTTGGAATGTTGGCTGGTAAAAGGATTGTCTTACCAGGAGGGCATCAAAGAATTAAATCTTACTCAGGATATAATCGAGGATCGTATTTACGGAGACGGTTCTTGTAATATCAGTAATACAGATAGATCTTCTTTTTGGCTCAGAAGAAGAAGCCTTGGTATCTTCGGTATTATAGAAGTGCTTACAGGAAAACGTCCCCAAAACCGTGATGAAGCACTAGAAGCCCTCGTAGGTGACATTATCTTAGAAAATTATGATCCTGAGGCTAGTGAATTTTATCAGAAAATTCATCACCCTTCTCGGTTCGGTAAGCAATACTTTAAACAATTTCCAGAAATTGTTTAAAAGACATAAATTTTGTCTCTTTTTCGCTTCTCTTTTTAACTTCCAATTTATCCTCTGTGGTCTTTTTAGAAATCACAATTCTATAAGGAATGCCAATTAGGTCCGCATCAGCAAATTTGGCCCCGGCTGAAACTCCTACCCGATCATCAAACAACACCTCAATTCCTTCCGCCTCCAGCAATTTATGAACCTTCTCTGCCATTTCCATTACGCTTTTATCTTCCAAATCCAAACCCACCAAATGAACCCGGAACGGAGCCACACTTTCCGGCCAAATCATCCCCTTATCATCGTGAGATACTTCCACAATAGCTCCCATTACCCGGGAAATCCCCAAACCGTAACATCCTGCCGAAACAATTTTCTTTTCTCCTTTTTTATCCGTAAAACTTAAGTTAAAAACTTCTGCATAAGCCCGTTTAAGCGGGAAAATGTTCCCCACCTCAATAGCTTTTTCTTCTTTTATAACCCCGCCGCATTCCGAACAATCCTTTCCGGCAATTTCTTTGTTAATTACAACATCACATTTGCTGCAAATTAATATGGTATCTTCGCCGGAAGGAGTAACTACCTGAAATTCTTCCGAAAGATCAGAAAAAGTTCCTCCCGAGGCTTTAGTTATCAGTACAGGCAATTCTAATTTCTTAAAAATCCTCAAGTAAGCCTCTCTAACAATTTTATAATATTCATCCCTATCTTCATCGCTTTCATGAAAAGCATACAAATCCTTCATAATAAATTCCCTGGTACGAAGTAGCCCAGCCTTCGCTCTTGGCTCATTACGAAATTTGGTCTGGATCTGATATAAATGAAGCGGTAAATCTTTATATGAATTTACATACTCAGCAAGCAAAGGATAAATAATTTCTTCATGAGTAGGCCCAAGCACTAAATCTTTATCTCCTGCACCCTTTAACTTAAACAAAACATCAAAGCTATCAAATCTGCCGGTTTTCTTCCAATTTTCGCCGGGGTGCAAAACCGGCATCAGTATTTCCTGACCGTTAACTTTATTCATCTCCTCCCTCACAATATTGGAGATTTTCTCGATTACTCTCCAACCCAAAGGCAAATAGGTATAAACCCCGGCCATTTCCTGATGGATAAATCCGGCACGAACCAACAGCTGGTGATTTACTGATTCAGCTCCAATTGGAACCTGTTTTATAGTTTTCG
The DNA here is from genome assembly GCA_021786105.1 of bacterium. Taxonomy (GTDB): domain Bacteria; phylum Patescibacteriota; class Microgenomatia; order Daviesbacterales; family UBA10151; genus UBA10151. The sequence continues at coordinate 31,653 of JAJYNW010000010.1, read as the reverse complement.
GAAAAAGTTTTGAATATTTCATATTACCTCCTCTTCATTATAGCGGAGATCGGGGTGATTTTAAATTACGGAACAATCCGGGGTAGTAAATTAACTATTTTTGCTGTATTCTTTCCCAAGCTATCTCTGTTGTGCAGAGGATATACCTAGAAAGGTTAAGGGCAATATCTAAAGTTACAGCTGGTATACTGAAATGTGTCACAACAAAAGATTTGGCAATCACTTCACAAATTTCTGATTTTTTTTCTATATATCCTTGCGGTAGTTGTAATAATCCGCACTTATCCCACAACCTAGTAGCAAGTTTTGTTACAGGAGCTTCAAAACCATAACGATCTTCTGTCCTCTTAAGTCCTTCTGCAAAAATGCTCCTAGAATTAGATAGTTTCCTTAATTCATATTCAGCTATCATATGGTTGACTACGGAAGCAGTTTGCGGATATCCGAAAAAGTAATCAATACAGCCAAAGCAAGCAAGATAATAAAACCTATCATGTGCACATTCTTTTCAACATCTTCCTTTACCTTTTTGCCGGTCACGGCCTCAATCACCAAAAACAACAACCTGCCTCCATCCAAAGCCGGAATCGGTAAAACATTAAATACGCTCAAGGTTAAAGAGATTACCCCCACAAACCAAAGATACGGCAGAATTACCGTCGCCAGGCCGCCGGAAGATAAGATATCATTGGTGACAACAGCCAGACCAACTGGCCCGCTAACTGATTGAGAAGCTGCTCCAAAATTTCCATAAATCAAATCATGCAGTAATCTGCCCAAGCCGGCAAAAGTCAGCCTGACTAAATCCCAAGAATAAGTAATTCCGGAAAAAAGTTTTTGAGGAACAGTTTGATATTCCCTGAATGGAATTGGGCTAAACACCACTCCGATTAGCACATCCCCATTGGGCTGCTTTTGCGGAGTAACGCTTATTTTTCGCGGGTTTCTGCCATCGCTGTCAGCTAATGTCAAAGTCACGGGCTTTTCGTCTTTGGATTTAATCAGCTTCCTGGCAGTATCAATATCTGAAACTTTTTGGTTATCAACCGCCTCCAGCTTTTCTCCCGGCTGGACACCGGCTTTTTGGGCGGGAAAATTATTTTCTACTTGCGCTATATAAACTGCCGGTTCTAAAGTCGGATAAATAATTTTAAAATTTTGCGCTATAATCACAATATACAAAAGCACCCACGCCAAAATTAAGTTCATTGCTACTCCCGCCACCACCACCGCAATCCTTTGCCAAACCGACTTAACCCGGAAATCCCGGCTTTTGTCTTTTTTGCTTACCATGATTGTATCTACTTCATCTTCCCCCAGGAGTTTGACAAACCCCCCAAACGGCAGCCAGTTGATAGAATATAAAGTCTCGCCGATTTTTTTACCCCACAGCCTAGGTGGAATCCCAAAACCAAATTCTTCTACTTTAATCCCAAATTTTTTGGCTACCAAAAAATGGCCAAATTCATGGATTAAAACTAACACCAGAAGCGTAATAATAAAGATGACGGCGGAAAGAACCATCTTAAATTTGTGTTAACTCTTCTTCTTTTACCTTAGCCAATTCTTCAATTTCAGCAGTTTTTTTATCTATTAATTCTTGTAAAATCTTTTCTCTCCGGAAGAATTCATCTTCTCCAAATTGACCTTCTTCTGACTGCTTTTTCCACTCATTTCGAAAATCCTGCCTGATCTGTCGAATTGAAACGTGAGCCTCTTCCACCTTTTTATGTAATAGTTTAATAAACTCTTCCCGTCTTTCCGTAGTTAATGGGGGAATCGGCAAACGGATCAAAGTACCTTCATTGGAGGGATTTAAACCTAAATTTGCTTCCTGAATAGCTTTAATTACCTTATCCAAAACAGAGGCATCCCAAACCTGAACTGTTAACAGAGAAGGCTGAGGAACGGAAATATTTCCCACTTCATTAAGTTTCATTCTGGAGCCGTAAGCCTCAACCGGAATGTTTTCGATTAATGATGGATTAGCCCGGCCGGCTCTGATCCCGGCAATTTCCACTTTAAAGTGATTCAGTGCAGCTTCAATCTTTTGATTAGGTTCAGTTAAAACTGGATCCATTTATTCCCCGATTGCTATTCTTTCAAACCTGCCAACTTGAATATTTTCTCCTAATTTTCCTATTACGGATTTAACTAATTGATCTATCGTCAAAGAATTATCTCTAATATACTCTTGCGATAAAAGATCTTCAACACTAGAAGGGTTCATGGAAGCAATTTGCAAAGCTATTTCGTGGGCCAGATTTTTAAAATCTTCAGTTCTCCCGACAAAATCTGTTTCACAAAGCAGTTCAACCAAAACTCCTACTCTTCCGCCATGCGAGTAGACATCCACAATACCAGCTTTAGTTTCCCTTTCACCTTTGGAAGCCCCCTTTTCAAAACCTTTTTTCTTTAAATACTCTTTGGCTTTTTCTATATCACCATTTGACTGCTTTAAAGCTTCTTTGCAATCGGCAATTCCTGCCCCGATTTGTTCGCGTAGTTTTTTGATATCTTCAAGCTTAATATCCATAAATATTATTCTACAACCCTTCTGATTCCTTAACAGATTCTTTTTCCACCATTTCCTCAGCTGCTGCCACTTCCTCTTTTAATTCTTCTGCTATTCCCTCTTCAGTTTTCTCCTCTGTTTCTTTTTTACCTTCTTTAGCCGGCTTTTCAGCAGTTTTTTCTTCTGCCTCCGAAGCCTTGGCGGAGGAGGATTTTTTGCCTTCTCCGTAAGCAGAAGCTACCGCCCCTACTAATATTTTAATTGATTTGATTGCATCATCATTGCCTGGGATTGGGTAGTCAATTTGTGTAGGATCAGAATTTGAATCGGCGATCGCCACTACTTTAATGTTTAACCTTTTAGCTTCCCTGATAGCAATATTATCCGATACTGCATCAACTACAAAAATAACATCGGGCAATTTTGCCAGATCCATTACTCCGGCAAAATCTTTTTCCAATTTGCCCATTTTTCTCTCCAACAACAATTGCTCTTTTTTGGTATATTTGGAAAGTTCACCCTTTTTCTTTTGCTCTAAATATTCTTTGAGCCTTTTGATATTTTTCTGCATTTGTTCAAAATTAGTTAAAAATCCGCCCATCCATCTTTCCGCTAAATACGGTGCTCCCAGCTCTTTGGCAAATTCTTCAATAATCGGCTGGGCTTGTTTTTTAGTACCCACGAAAAGCAGTACTCTGCCCTCTTTGCCTAAATTGTAGACAAACTCAGCAGCTTCTTTTAAGTATTTTTCGGATTGGGTTAAATCAATAACATGCACGCCTTCCCGGGCTCCATAAATATATGGCCGCATCCTGGGATGGCCGCGTCTAACCTGGTGCCCAAAATGCACCCCGGCTTCCAGCAGTTCTTGCAATGTCGGTAGTTTATACATAAGTTTCTATTTTACACCAAGGAAAAAGGTAATTTTAGATAGTTACTACGCGCGAAGCGCGGAACTATCGCAAGAACCGACAGGTTCTTATACATGTCTCTTGTTCCTCCTCATAGTTAGTGGTTTTAGAGACTTAAACTATGAGTGTGTAATAAGTTGTATTTTAACAGGCTTGGTCCAATAAAACAAGCCTATGTTTAACCATTAAGGATTAAATAAATATACGATTGGAGAATCAGGCAAAGCTGCTGGATTATATAGTGGCTGAAATCTATTCTGTTGCCAAATTTCTTGCATAGCTGCACCGTCATATGGATCGATACAAACTAACCCAGACCGCCTTAAAACATTTGGCAACAAAGAAATTAGCGCTTTCATACGACGTGAATCTTTTAATGAATATTCTATACCGAAAACAGAAACGAGCGTAAAATCTTTCTCAAGCGGTTGTGTTAGAAAAGCAAATATGCCAGATGTTACAACCCTAATGCCTGGAAATCTTCTAAACCAGCGTTCGTCACCATCTTGATATTTTCTATCCACCAAAGTTACATCACGGTTGTTAATATTCAGCTCTTCTGCAAATGCAAGTTCTTTATACGCTTGTCCCGCAGCCAAGGCTAAATATTTAATATTGCAAGACAAAATACCATTTTTCCCTGCCACTTCTTTCATAAGCTTTGCAATAACTTTTCCTAGGTCTGTGGAAACAACAGGCGTACTAACAACCTCTGGTTCAGGCAGCAGATATGAAAGACAATATGCATCTAATTCTTCTATAGTAAGCATAGTTGGGAATTTTACTACAAAAGCCACTTTCTATCAACTATAGGACTTTACAATTACTTACACACCCTATGAAGCAATTTTAGGTACCTAATTTTTCTTTTCTTCGTTTTACCTGCTAAACCACAAAGGAGCTAAATTCTTTCCAGTTCCAAAAATTTATACTTAAACCCATCCGACCGCTGCTCCGCTGACCCTGAAACCACTTTTTTAAAATCAGAATAATCCGGGAAAAAGGTATCGCCTTTAATTTCCTTATCAATCATTGTCAGGTAAAGCTTGTCAGTCAGCGGCAAAGCCTGTTTGTAGATTTCTCCTCCGCCAATAATAAAAATTTCCTCATCCCCTGGTTGGCCTTTGGCTTTTTGAAGGGCTTCTTCCAGGGAATTTACCACAATTACGCCTTCTGATTGAAAAGATGGATCCCGAGTAATCACAATATTGGTTCTGCCGGGTAAAGCCTTGCCAATCGATTCAAAGGTTTTCCTGCCCATGATAATCGGGTGACCCATGGTAATCTCCTTAAACCTTTTTAACTCTTGGGGGATATACCAGGGCATCCCCCCTTGAGTCCCAATTACTCTTTTTTGGCCGGCAATGGCCACAATAATGCTAACCATCAAAATCCTCCTACTACCGTGACTTCACCTTTAATTGGCGGGTAGGGATCATAACCTTCTACAGTAAAATCTTCAATTTTGAAATCATCAATATTTTTGATTTTGGGATTTATTTTCATGACCGGAAAAGGCCGGGGTTTTCTTTTTAGCTGCTCTTTGACTTGAGCTATGTGGTTACTGTAAATGTGTACATCACCAAATGTATGAACAAATTCCCCGGGTTTTAACCCCACCACTTGAGCCATCATCATCGTAAACAAAGCGTATGACGCAATGTTAAACGGCACTCCCAAAAAAGAGTCAGCGCTGCGCTGGTATAGCTGCAAAGATAATCGGTCGTCGGTGGTATTAAATTGGTACAAGGTATGACAAGGCGGCAAAGCCATGGATTTTCCCGGCAAGGCCATCTCGTAAATGAACTCCGGATTCCAAGCTGATACCAGAATTGATTTCCTGAAAGGAGTGGTTTTGAGTTCTTTAATCACCCAGCCTAATTGATCAATAATTCTGCCATCTGAAGTTTTCCATTTCCTCCACTGTACGCCGTAAACATTTCCCAAATCCCCCCACTTTTTGACAAACGGATGATCCTTTGGTAACTCTTTTATCTTGGCAATAAATTCTTCCTGTGTTAGTAACTTTTGACTTTTGACTTTTGCATTTTGAATTTTGTATTTTCTGTATGCCCATTCATCCCAAATATGCACGTCTCGATCCACCAGATATTTAATATTAGAGTCACCTTGCAAGAACCACAGCAATTCTTCGATAATCCCCCTTAAAAAAACCTTTTTTGTGGTTAGGAGTGGAAAGCCTTTTGAGAGGTCGAATCTCATTTGTCTGCCAAAAACGGATTTGATGGAAACTCCGGGATTGTTAAAGACAGGCTTATCCGAACCATTTTTCATGATATCTTTTAACAAATCCAGATACTGATATTCTTCATGTCTTGGTCTCGGCATATTACACTTGCCTTTCTGCTTTTTTCGGGCTTACCCTGCCACCCTGATGCTGGCCACGGTAGGCCACGGTTTTGCCTTTGATTTTATGAAAAATTATATTACAAATTCTGGCTCCTAACTGCAACTTGACCGGAAATGGGCTTAAGTTGGTAAGCCCCATGGTCAGTTGCCCACAATAACCCGGATCTGTCTTGGAATTTAAAAGCAAGAGTCCAGCCCGAAACAGTGAGGTTCTAACATGTACTATTGGCATAAGATCTGCAGGTGTATTAATGGATTCTACTGTCTGCACCAGATAATACTCTCCAGGTTTTACAGTAATCCATACTTGATCATCTTCATCCTCCTTAAATTTTGCGACCTCTTTTGTCTCAACTCCTTTCCTGTTACCTAATTCCTGTTGCCTGTCGCCTTGTATAAAAGCCCCGCCTTTAACTATTTTGTGGACTACACCTAGCCGGAGATCAATTCCTACCCCTTCCGGATTTTTCAAATCCCTCTGGCCCAAGTTCTTAATTAAGGAATGCTTTTTTATTCTTTTATGGATTTCATCTAAACCAAGAACTGACATAATGTAAAATCAAAATGTAAAGATCAAATAGCAAAACCTAAATAAAAACTAAAATATTTAAATAGTTTTTAACTTTAATCTAGTCTTTGATTTTTGATCTTTGATATTTGATTTCTTACCAGTAATATTTGACACTTCCGGCAAGTCACTTCCCCCATACCTGTTATTTGGACTATTCTTGTACGATCTTTCCACTGCCGCTCCCAGTTTTTCAAAAGAAAATGCACAAATTGACGATCCTTCATAAATTACTAATTTTTTACCCTTAAGAAAAGTCCCAAATTCCAAAACCGGATGCCCGTCCCAACCGGGGTCAAATCTGGCAGCAGTGGAATGGACAACAACTCCAAGTCTTGCCAGAGAACTCTTTCCATGCAAATGCCCCACAATATTATCAGGAAGAGTTAATCTTTCTTTAGTAGTAGCAATAACAAAATCATGTTCGGTCAAAATAAACGGCTGGCCCGGTTTTAATTCCACCAGCCTCATCATTGATTCCATATCCTCTTTGGAAGCATACCTGGTATCAATGGTGTTTAAGCCTTCATCAGTAAAGACACGAAGTTTATTGCCTAAATGAAAATCAACGGTGACTTCATCAACAAATTCTTCCCAATTTTCCGGCAGCGGATCAATTTTTATAATGCCTTTTTTGATATGCTCTTTAATTACCCAATCAGGAAGTGTCCCTAAAATTTGTTTTGTGTCATCCTGAACTTGTTTCAGAATCTTATTATTCTCTCTTCTTGGCATGGGTAAAATCCTAATGAAATTAAATACTTTTTTCAAGTAGGAAGATTAAATTTTAGAAAAATCCAAGGTAGCAAAGTAGTCTTCTATTGTTTCTGCGCGTCTGATCATTTCCACTTTTCCGTTTTCTTTTAACAATAATTCAGCTGACCGCAACTTTCCATTGTAATTAAACCCCATCGCATACCCATGTGCCCCGGTATCATGAATCACCAAAATATCCCCAATTTCCACTTTTGGTAATTTCCGGTCAATGGCAAACTTATCATTATTTTCACAAAGCGAGCCGGTAACATCATAAATATGATCGTTTTTGGCATTTTCTTTACCCAAAATTGTTTCATAATGATAAGCTCCATACAAAGCCGGCCGCATCAAATTGGCCATACAAGCATCCAAACCAATATAATCTTTGTAAGTATGCTTTTCGTGAATTACTGTCGTTACTAAATAACCATAAGGACCGGTAACCATCCGGCCGCATTCCGTTACCACCCGCAAAGAATCTAAACCGTTTTTAACAATTTTCTCCTGATAAAAAGCTTTAATCTTTTTAGACAATTTTTCCAGATCCACCGCTTTTTGGTCCGGTTTATATGGAATCCCGACACCTCCGCCTAAATTTACAAACTCCAGTTTTATCCCAAGCTTTTGATAAACCTCCACAGCAATATCAAAAAGCATGTTGGCAGTTTCAGCTAAAGCGTCCACATCTAACTCATTGGAAACCACCATGGTATGAAGACCAAATCTTTTAACACCTTTACTTTTCATAATTTGATAGGCCTCAAACAACTGCTTTTTGGTCAAACCATATTTTGCTTCTTCCGGTTTACCAATAATGGCATTGACGCCGGTTTTACGAAGCGGTCCGGGGTTATACCTAAAACAAATAATTTCCGGAATCCCGGCAGATTGTTCCAACATTTCAATATGAGAAATATCATCCAAATTTATAATTGCCCCTAGTTCCTTGGCTTTTTGGAATTCTTTGGCCGGAGTGTCATTGGAAGTAAACATAATGTCTTCCCCTTCAAAACCAACCTTTTCTGCCAAAATCAGTTCCGGCAAAGAGCTGCAATCAACCCCCATTTCTTCTTCTTTTGCAATTTTTAAAATATAAGGATTGGGATTAGCTTTAACTGCAAAATAATTTTTAAATCCGGGGACCCAATTAAAAGCTTCATAAAATTTCCTGGCATTTTCCCGGAGTCCTTTTTCATCATAAATATGAAAAGGAGTGGGGTATTTTTTAATAACTTTTTCGATAAAAGATTTAGTAAATGGTAATTTTTTATCCGTCATAACTTCAAATTCTTTTGTATGCTTTTAACAGCTTCTTCAATATTCTCTTTGTGTCCAAAAGCACTCAGCCTAAAATATCCTTCTCCTCCCTGCCCAAAGGCAGTCCCCGGTGTTCCTACCACCTGAGCCTCTTTTAATAATTTATCAAAAAATTCCCATGAACTCATATTACCGGGCACTTTTAACCAAATATACGGCGCATTTTCTCCGCCAAACGCTTTCAAACCCATTTTAGAAATACCTCTCTTTATTATTTTGGCATTATTCATATAGTAGCCAACCATTTTTTTACACTCTTTTTGTCCCTTTTTTGATAGAACTGCCAAACCGCCTTCCTGAACAATATTAGAAGCGCCGTTAAACATGGTGGTTTGCCGCCTGTTCCAAAGACTGTTCACCTTACCTTTTTCTTCACCTTCCACCACCAAATCCATCGGCACTACAGTCCAGCCTAAACGCACCCCGGTAAATCCGGCCAATTTAGAAAAGCTGTTTATTTCTACGGCGCAGCTTTTAGCTCCCGGGATTTCATAAATGCTTCTGGGCAAATTTTTATCGGAGATGTATTCAGCATAAGCTGCATCAAAAATTATCACGGCTTTTTCTTTTTTGGCATAATCCACAAAAGCTTTTAATTGTTTTTTTGTCAAAACTGTTCCGATAGGATTATTTGGGCTGCAAATAAAAATTAAATCCGCTTTTTCTTTGGGTAAAGTTGGAGCAAAACCATTTTCTTCCTTACATTCCATGTAAACCACTTTTTTCCCGGCAATCACATTACTATCCGAATAGACCGGATACACAGGGTCGGTCACCGCCACAATATTATCCGACCCAAAAATTGAGGAGATATTTGCAGAATCCGGCTTTGCCCCATCGCTGATAAAAATTTCCTCTGGTTCAAAGGAAATACCGCGATTTTCATAAAATGCCGCCAGCTCTTTCCGCAACCGGCTATCACCTTGTTCATCCCCATAGCCTGTGTAAGTTTTGGTATCCGCCAATTTTTTAACTCCTTCCATCAACCCTTCCACAACAGTCGGCGTCAAAGCTTCAGTGGTATTGCCTATGCCCAATCTCATAATTTCTACCCCGGGATTTTTTTCTATAAAAGCTTTAACCCTTTTCCCGATTTCCGAAAATACATAAGCAGATGCCACTTTGTTGTAATTTGTATTGATTGTAGCCATAGTTTTTCCTTTTGTCGTTGCGAGGAGTCTGCGACGAAGCAATCTGGGTTGGATAAATCCCATATCTAGATTGCTTCGCTCGCAATGACGTTCTAAAATTATATATAACCTTTAGCTTTTAATAGTTCTGCTATTAATATTGCTCCTCCGGCAGCACCGCGGATAGTGTTGTGTGAAAGCCCAATAAATTTCCAATCCATTAATTTATCTTCCCGGAGTCTCCCCACACTAATTCCCATACCACTGCCTAAATCTCTATCCAATTTGGTTTGCGGTCTATTTTCTTCCTCCATTACTGTAATAAATGGATGCGGAGCTGATGGAAGATCAAAGGCTGCCAATGGATCAAAACTTTTCCAAGCCGTGATAATTTCTTCTCGGGTAGGTTTTTTGGCAAAGGACACGGTAACCGAAGCCATATGCCCGTCTTCCACCGGCACTCTGATACAGGTAGCAGAAATTTCCGGCCCTTCTGCTAGAACAACGGTTCCATCTGCAATTTTACCCCAGATTTTCATCGGTTCTTTTTCGCTTTTTTCCTCTTCCCCGCCAATAAAGGGAATCACATTTTCCTGCATTTCCGACCAATTCTCCAAAGTTTTTCCTGCCCCGGAAACTGCTTGTAAAGTTGTCACCGCTACCTTTTTTGGCTCAAATTTTAAAAGCGGAGTCAAAAGCGGTACATAAGATTGGACTGAACAATTTGGTTTAACCACAATAAAACCTTTATCCCAGCCCCGGTTTTTTTGTTGGGTTTTAATCAATTCCAGATGATCGGGGTTGATTTCCGGCATAATCATTGGCACATCTTCACTCCAGCGGTGAGCGGAATTATTGGAAACCACTGCCACGCCTTTACCGGCAAAGGCGTTTTCCAGCTCTTTAATTTTTTCCTTGTCCATGTCCAGGCAAGAAAAAACTAAAGGGACCTCTTTAGCAATTTCATCCAAATCAGCTTCCACCCTCTTTACAACCAAATTAACAACGCTTTGCGGAATTGGCTCTTTCATTACCCATCTACCTTCCACTGCTTCTTGGTATTTTTTGCCGGCAGACCTGGGGGAAGCTGCCACACAAACTACCTCAAACCAAGGGTGACTAGCCAAAAGGGTAATAAAACGCTGGCCCACCATGCCGGTAGCGCCTAAAATTGCAACCGAGATCCTTTTCATACCCTTCCTCCTGTCATTCCGAACCCCGATATAATCGGGGTGAGGAATCTTCCGTCACCATGGAAGATCCTTCGCTCATTGCTCAGGATGACAATTGCGCAATATTGTTTCATATCAATTGGTGGTTTTTGAGGACTTCAGTTAATTTGGCTTTATTTTTTTCTTCCATTGAGACTAAGGGCAACCGGAAAACTTCCCTAATTTTCCCCATTAAAGCCAGGGCGGTTTTGACCGGCTGAGGATTTGTTTCAACAAAATTTATATTCATTAAATCCAGCCATTCATAATGCAGTTTCCTGGCTCTTTCAAAATCACCTTCCAAGACAGCTTTTGTCAAAGCCGACATTTCTTTGGGGATTTCATTGGAAACGACAGAAATAATGCCGTCGCCGCCCAGGGTCATCAAGGGATAAGTTAAGGCATCATCACCGGACAGCACAGAAAAATTCTTTGGCGCACCTTTAATGATCTCCATCATCTGGTTTATATTACCTGATGCTTCTTTCACGCCAACAACTTGCGGCACTTCTTTAGCTATTCTTAAAACAGTTTCTGCGGTTACATTTTGGCCAGTTCTGCCCGGCACGTTATATAAAATTATCGGCGAATCAACAGCGGAAGCAATTGCTTTAAAGTGAGCCATCAAGCCCTTAGGGGTCGGCTTGTTATAGAAAGGAGTTACATGCAGTAAAGCATCTGCCCCCACCTCTTTAGCAATCTGTGAAGATTTAATGGCTTTTTGAGTATCATTACTGCCGGCTCCGGCAATAACCGGCACTCTTTTTTTAACCTGGTCAACCACAGTTTTAATCACCAGCTTTTTTTCTTCTTCGTCCATAGTGGCGGCCTCACCGGTGGAACCGCAAGGAACAATACCGGAAACCCCGTTTTTAACCTGGAACTCCACCAGCTTTTTTAAAGCTTCCACATCAATTGAACCGTCTTCTAAAAACGGTGTAACTATTGCTGTAATGGTGCCGGTAAATTTTTTAATCATATTTTAAACACCTCATCAAAAGTATAAAAGCCCTTTTTATCTTTGATAAATTCGGCTGCTACCAAAGCTCCTTCGGCAAATCCACGCCGGCTGTGAGCGGTATGAGACAATTTTATCTCATCAGCGGCACTGTCAAAAATCACCTCATGATAGCCAAAATTACGGCCGGCCCGAAGTGAGGCAAAATGCAATTCATCTTTTTCAATTTGTCGGTCTAATCTGCCGGTTTCCAGTTTTTTCTTCCCCGGAAAATTTTCCATAATCACTTGGGCAATTTTTTTGGCAGTACCGGAAGGGCTGTCTTTTTTACCGGTGTGGTGAATTTCAAATCCGGCTACATCATAACTGCCAAACTTGCTGGCCAGCTGACTTGCAAAACCCACCACTTTAAAGAAAATGTTTGCCCCAATGGAAAAGTTTTGAGCATAGACTAATCCCACTCCGGCTTTCTCAACCAAATCCTTAACCTCATCCATTTGGTCATACCAACCAGTAGTCCCAATTACCATGTTTTTACCCATACCAACCACCTCTTTTGTCGTATTTACCACAACCTCTGGGGAAGTAAAATCAATTACCACATCAGCTTTTTTAATGCCTTCTTTATCCAAATCTTCGTCAGGATTTCGATAGCTTACAGAAACCACTTGATGGACGCCCGACTCATTGATCAGGTTTTCCAACTCATGTCCCATTTTTCCATAACCAATTAAAGCAATCTGCATTTGGGGGTAATTGTATCACTTTAGCAGCAATTTATCATGAAGGGCTTTGACTGCTTTTTCCACCTTATCAGACTCTACCACAATTGAAATATTAATATTGGCAGCGCTCAGAGAAACCATCCGCGCCAAAACTTTTTCCTTATCCAAAATCTCAAAAACTCTTCTGATTGTTTTGGTGGAAGACGTAATATCTTCACCAATCAGAGACACCATTCCCATATCTTCAATCACTGAAACATGACTAAATTCCGCCAGTTCTTTCACCGCCATTTCCAAGTTTTTTTTGTCATCCACGCTGACGGACACACTAACCTCTGATACGCTAACCAAATCTATGGAAATATTGTTATTGGCAAAAACCTTGAAAATTTTTGCCAGGAATCCTTTTTGTCTAAGCATTTCTGTAGAATAAATATTAACCAGAATTATTTTTCGTTTAAACGAAACCGCCTTCGCTTTTCCTGATGCACGACTTTTCTCTACGATTAAAGTACCATGATTTTTTGGGTTAAATGTATTTAGCACCCTTACCGGAATACCAGCTGAAATTGCTGGACGGATGGTACGGGAATGCAAAACCCTGGCCCCAAAAGCAGCTAGTTCTGATGCTTCCTTAAAAGAAACAATTGGCAAAGATCTGGCATTTTTTACCAATCTGGGATCAGCTGTAAACACTCCGTCAACATCAGTCCAAATTTGAATCTCCTCCGCCTTCAAACAATACCCCACAATAGAAGCAGTATAATCAGACCCGCCTCTTCCTAAAGTTGTTGTTTGGCCGCTTCTGGTAGCACCAATGAACCCGGTCACTACCGGCACCACTCCCGTTTTCACAAGAGGGGTTAAGATTTTTTGAGTCTTTCTTTTAGTTGATTCAACCAAAAATTCTGCTGAGCCAAAGTTGTTATTAGTAACGATTAAATCTGTTGATATAACTTGCTCAGCTTTCATGCCCTTGCTTTCAAGTGCGCGGGTAATAATGTATGAAGACATTATCTCGCCAAAAGAGACCAGTTTATCTAAAAACTCTCTGCCTGGCTCCGCCTTCATAATTAACTGAAGTATTTCGTTAAGCTTACTGTTTATATATAAAAACGTTTCGCTTTGCAGCCTTTTATCATTCCATAAACTTACAATTAAGTTTTTGTGTATCTTTCTAATCTCGCGGATTTTTTTCTCAATTTTATTCTCCGGTAAAGTAGAAAGGGATAATAATAAATCAGTTACTCCTTTTAAAGCAGAGACAACTACTACCGGTTGTCTGCCTAATTCATTTGCCACTATATTACAGAGAGTCAAAACACTCCCTTTTGAACTGACTGATGTCCCGCCAAATTTTGCTACTATCATATTATAGGATTATAACGCAATGCGCCATAAGAAGCGAGTGGAGTTTTATTTAACTTTTTCTAATTTATCCAGATAAAGCTTGAGATAGTTATAATCATCCTTGATATATTTCCATTCCCAATTATCAGTATTTTTCGGATAAATTACATATAGCTGATCTAAAATTTTCCGGTGGGATAAAAATTGGTTCCTAATAGTCTCAGTCTGACTTGTTAAATTATTAGCCACAATTAGGTCGGTAATTTGGCCGGCCAGCGTAAAATATCGTAGCGACGAAGGTAAAACGTAACCATAATTTTGATTGTTAACTGCGTTTTGCAACTCTCCAAGACGAGTCTCCAGCAGGTTGCTCATATAATCAACCTGGCTACTGGCCGAAAGCTTAGTTTTTAAGAATACTTTTTCCTGTACTCTTTTTAACTGGAAAAGGGGGCCGGCATCCGGACCCACCTGCTGGGATAATAATAAGGCTATGGCCAACAACACCAGCACCAGCATTGCTCCTAATTGAATCCTGGGTTTTATACTTTTTGTTTTTCCCATATTTCAACCAATTCCTGATGGATATCTTGAGGCGACCTCATTTGTCCATCCTTCATGCAGTTGACAACATACCAATTGTTTTCTTTTTTTGCAAGAGATAAATAAATCTTGCTTGCTTCCTCTAGATGTTTTAAGTTATCTTCATGAATATCCGGCTGATTCTTAACAAACACATTTTTCTGACCTGCTTCAGGATCAACTTTTAACAAAATTGTTAAATCTTCTTTTGGCATGCCGTTAGTACGGTATTCCAAATCTTCCAACCAATCAATAAACTCCTGTCTCTTTTCTTCCGGCAGATTAGCACTCATGTGGGCAAAACTGGCGGAAACATACCGGTTAGCCAAAACTACTTTTCCCTCCTCCAGCCATTTTTCAATCTCTGGTTTTGCCAAAGCCCTATCCCCGGCATAAGCTAAAGCCATAAGATATGGATTGACTTGGCTGATTTCGCCAAATTCCCCTTCCAGATATCTTTTAATAAGCCGGCCATAAATATTATCTTGATACCTGGGAAAGCTAATGACTTCGTGTGGGATTTTTTGCTGTTCCAGATACTCTGCCAGTAAATTAACCTGAGTAGTTTTCCCTGACCCGTCAATACCATCTATAACAATTAATTGCCCTTTTTTCATTTAGGGGTTATTTGCGAGGCAGCTGTGATGAAACCAACAAATAACGGATGCGGGGAAAGTGGCCTGGATTTTAATTCCGGATGAAATTGCGTGCCCACAAAGAACGGGTGATCCTTCAGTTCTATTATTTCCACTAGTCTGCCGTCAGGAGAAGTCCCGGAAATTGTTAACCCTTTTTTCATGAATTGATCCATAAAATCATTGTTAAACTCAAACCGGTGCCTGTGACGTTCGGAGATTTCTTCTTTGCCATACAAACTGCGCACCAAAGTTCCAGGCTTTAATTTACACTCCCAAGCCCCTAACCTCATAGTAGCCCCATATTCCCGGTTTAATAACCTTTTTTCCTGCTCCGGCATAATATGGATAACCGGATATTTGGTTTCCGGGTCTACTTCCGTAGTATGCGCACCAGGCAGTCCCAACACGTCCCGGGCATATTCCACCACCGCTAGCTGCATTCCATAGCATAATCCGAAGTAAGGAATTTTATTCTCCCTGGCATATTTAATGGTGGCAATTTTTCCCTCAATATCCCGCGATCCAAAACCGCCCGGCACAATCACTCCCTGAAATCCTCTTAAAACATCCACATTATCCAAAACCTTCCCTGAATCCAACCAGGTGATTTCCGGCTTTAAGCCTTGCAACCACGCTGCATGCTTGATAGCTTCTATTACTGAAATATAAGAATCAGCCAAAGTAAAAGCGCCGGTTGCAAAATATTTACCCACAATGGCAATCTTTACCACATCCTTAGCAGCATCAATTTTTTCTACAAATGCCCTCCATTTCTTCAAATCCTTTTCCTTCTTCTCTAACCCCAATTTGGAAAGCAGTCTGGCTGATAAATTTTGCTCCTCAAAACCAATTGGCACTTTATAAATGCTGTCTACATCAGGAGCAGAAATAATGTCTTCTGGTTCCAAGCCCGTGGTGATGGATAATTTTTTAATTCTGGAAGCATCCAAAGGCTTTTCGCTCCTTGCTAAAATCACATCCGGCTGAATTCCCATGGCATTCAGATCCCGAACCGACATTTGCGCCGGCTTAGATTTCATTTCTCCGATTGAGGCAGGAATTGGTAAATAGGTAATGTGAACATGAGCCACATCAGCGGGATTTTTTAGCTTCATCAATCTATTAGCTTCCAAAAACAGGATATTTTGATATTCACCGGTGGTGCCTCCGATTTCAATTACCACCACATCAGCATTAGTGGCCCGGCCGGCTTCTTTAATCCTTCTGATAATTTCTTCCGTGACATAAGTTACCACGTCCACACACTCGCCGTCATATTCCAAATTTCTTTCTTTTTGAATTACGGAAAGATAAATTGAACCTTGGGTAGCAATGCTGTTTTTGTTTAAGGACTCATTTAAAAATCTTTCATAATGGCCCAAATCCTGGTCAGTTTCCGTCCCGTCATCCAATACAAACACCTCACCGTGCTCAATTGGGTTCATAGTTCCCGCATCCACGTTCAAATATGGATCCATTTTTATGGGAGTCACTTTATAACCTGCTGATTTTAAAAGCAGGGCAATTGAAGAAGTGGCAATTCCTTTGCCAATTCCACTAATAACACCACCACTAACAAAAATGTACTTCATGTATTAATTCCTTTGGGGGTTCCGTCTAAATACGAGGTATCCTTCGACTCGAAAGTCATTTAGACTTTCTCTTTCAGGACATGCTTCTGAGGCCCTCATCATAATACTAAATCCAGCCTCACATTTCAAGTGGCACTTTAATTCAGTTACCCCACAAATTTTGTAAAATACCCTTAATTTATGTATAATCAGGCAATATTTCCCTGCCTAAAAATTTATGAACTTATTACCAGAAAGATCTATAGGCAGTAATCTTATCCATTCTGGGGATACCATTTCAAAAAGAACACTTCTAAAAAGTAGGTAGCCGCCATTTCAATTTGGCTTGGGCAACGAGATTTAGTTAACCAGGATTTGGAAACATTTTATCAGGTATCCTCTATGTGCGGATTCCAGCCTTATGTATGTTTTGATATTCCTGATGCAGGTGGAATTGATGATCCCCAGACCTTTAAACCAGTCATTAAGGATTTAATTCCGAATTTAGATAGGATAAATCAACCACTGGCTGTTTTTGCTATTATGACCGCGGCGGTGGCAGAAAAACCTTGGAGTGGCCGCTTTTGTGATGCAATACAGGCATACCGCTGGCAGTCAAGACAACTCACTGACACAGCAGTTTACAGAATCATTATGCAGGGAGGTTTTAACCATCATACTTATTGGCCTTACTATGGCTCCTATTATGAAAAACGCGATAAAGGTGAGGAACCCCGTTTTTGGCCGAAAGAAGAGATTGCCCAAGGGCTTGGGGCTTTTTTCCTATTTTATAATTCTGATGCCCTCACAGCAGGCTGCATGAGACTGGTTGATTTTATGGGAAGAATTTTAGGCAGAGATTTACCAGGAATCGAATTTCCTCGTTATAGTTTTGAGGAAATTACCAAAATAGCCTGGCATGTTAACAGGGAGAATTATAATACTTTGGAGCAAAATCAGGATCCATTCCTAAATATCAAATAGGTGAGGACGGTCGACCCATTTTCCCTTTTTGAAAACCTTACATCAAACAATTTCACCCTAGGGGTGGATTTAGGTTTGCACCCCAGGAGTATTGGACTTGGGTTTAGTCCAAGAAGCAAATTTGCAGCCGGGCCAGTTTTTACAGCCGTAAAAAGTTTTGCCTCGCCGGGTTCGCCTCACCACAATTTCTCCACCACACTGCGGGCATTTAGCATCAATTTTTTCTTCCAAAGATTCAGTATGCTTGCAGGCCGGAAACCCGGAACAAGCTAAAAACTTGCCAAATTTACCAATCCTCACAATCAATTCCTTACCACACTCCGGACACTGCTTACCAGTGTGCTGCACCTCCATCTTCACCTTTTTGGCAGTTTTCTCAGTCTTTTCTAACTTTTCTTCAAACGGCCCGTAAAATTCCTTAATTGTTGGCTTCCACTGCCTTTCACCTCTGGCGACTTCATCCAGCTCATCTTCCATCCGGGCAGTAAATGAATAATCAATAATGTCAGCAAAATATTCCAGTAAAAAATCGGTAACCGTAATACCTAGAGGCGTCGGCACAAACTTCCGTTCAATCTTCTCCACATAAAATCTTTCTTGAATGGTGGATAAAATCGGGGCGTAAGTGGAAGGACGGCCGATTCCCAGCTCTTCCAATTTCTTAATCAAGGAAGCTTCGGTATAGCGGGGCGGCGGTTCAGTAAAATGCTGGTTGGGCAAAAGCTGAATCAAATCAAGCAGCTGGTTCTCCGACAATTTGGGCAAAGCTTGTTTCTTTTCTCCTTCTTCTTCATCGTCCATTTCTTTTCCATAAAGCTTTAACCAGCCATCAAATTTAATGACGCTTCCGGTTGCCCTTAGCAAATACACCTCGGAGGTGGGTTTTGACTCCTCCGAGGTGGACTGAAATGCCTCCACATCAACCGTAGTTTGATCCATCACTGCCTCACTCATCTGGCAAGCCACAAATCTTTTCCAAATCAAATCGTAAAGCCTGATATGGTCTCTGTTTAATCCGTCCGCATTTATACTTGCTGCCTGACGCTTGGCGTCTGTCGGCCTGATGGCCTCATGCGCTTCCTGGGCGTTTTTAGATTTGGATTTAAAAATCCGGGGAGTTTTTGACAAATAAGACTTGCCGATAAAGTTTTCAATATAATCTCTGACTGCACTAATAGCTTGAACAGATAAATTCACTGAATCAGTTCTCATATAAGTAATTAACCCGCGTTCATACAAAGCTTGAGCCAGCATCATGGTTTTTTTGGCGGACATACCAAGCCTGTTGGCAGCGGTTTGCTGTAAAGTGGAAGTAGTAAAAGGCGCATAGGGGAACCGCCTGACTTCTTTTTGGGTAATTTTGGAAACTGCATATTTTGAGTTTTCCAGATTTTTGGCATGAGTATCTGCTTCTTCCTTATTTTTGATAGTTAGCTTTTTACCATTTTGCTCAATCAAAGCAGCGATAAACTTTGATTCCTCAACCCCTTCTTTTTCTAACTCTGCCTCAATTGTCCAATATTCCACTGGCTTAAATTCCACAACTTCCTTTTCCCTTTCCACAATCAGCCGCAAAGCCACGGATTGAACCCGGCCGGCTGATAATCCTTTTTTAACTTTTGCCCACAACAGCGGCGATAATTTGTAACCTACCAATCTATCCAAAATCCTTCTCGCCTGCTGCGCATCAACTAATTTGATATCAATAGTCCGGGGATTTTGAAAAGCTTCTTTAATAGCTTCTTCCGTAATTTCATGAAACACTACCCTTTTGGTTTCCTTAGAGCTATTAAATACTGAAGCCAAATGCCAGGCAATTGCCTCCCCTTCCCGGTCAGGGTCAGTGGCCAGCCATAAAGTGTCGGCCTCTTTTGCCACTCTTTTCAATTCATTAACCCGCTTTTTTTTATCCCGGGGGATAATGTATTGCGGCTCAAAATCATGTTCAATATCCACCCCAAACTCACTTTTAGGCAAATCCCGCACATGCCCCATCGAGGCTTCAATTTGATATTTATCACCCAAAAACTTTTGCAGAGTTCGGGCTTTAGTTGGCGATTCAACAATAACTAAATTTTGCATAATACTCTCTTATATAACTTCGGATATTGTACAGAAGATGTCAAGCAACTGATTAACAATAGACTATTCAAAATCACTTTCCAGCACTTCCGGGTTAACGCTCTCCAATTCCTGTTTTAAATCTGTAGAGCCATTATAGTGGATTTCTTTTGGCGGATTATAGGAAGGAGTTTGCGAAACCGGCATCGGCGCCGGAGTTAAAGCAGGCACAGGCTGACGAAACACTTTCCTCACTACCGGGCTAATCAGTGCTTCTTTTCCATCACCAGCCGATCTGGTAATCATAAATAAGACAGACGTTACCAGCAAAACTATCACGATTATAACAACAAGTTTTTTACTCATTTAAAGCTTCACTTACTTCACCTTTTGCCTTGAGAATTTTATTTTTTAGCACTTCCAGACTGCCTTTAAGTTCATTTTTTGAGAAATATTTTTGGTTTCTTTGATACGCAATCGCCTCAGCAGCATAAGTCACCCAATAGTCAGCGCTTTTAATTTGGGTATTGATCCCGCCAAAAGCCACCCTGGTTTCGGTAATCCCTTTCCTTCTCCTCAATTCCTCCATAATCGCCGCCAGCTTCACCGTATCCATCTCAAACCTGTCACAAACTTTTTGATTAACCTCATTTAGAGTTGGAGTTGCTGCAAAAACACCAACCGGCAAAAAAATTGTTATTAAGATAAGCAGTAATAAAACTTTCAAATAATTAAGACAAAAGAGTTCGATCTGCTCTAAACGGTTGACCTTTAACCAGTTTATTTTCCAAAATTAATCTAGATAATTTGGCCTCCAAAGTATCCTGCAATAACCTTCTCATTGGCCTGGCCCCTAAAACCGGATCAAAACCTCTTTTGGCAAATTCGACAACCAGTGTGGGGTCAAAAGCCACCAAATAACCTTTTTCCTTCATTTGATTCTGCAAAGAATTAAGCTTAATTTGCACAATCTTTTGCAAGTCTTGCGGAGATAATGGCTTAAATAACACTACCTCATCAAACCGGTTAACCAATTCCGGTTTAAACATCCGCAACAATTCCTCATTAACTTGTTTATCAATTTCTGCCAAAGTTTTCCCCGACTGCAAACCTGAGGCAATGGTTAAAGAACCGGCATTGGAAGTAGCAATAATAATAGAGTTGGTAAAATCTACTGTCCGACCGGTGGCATCAGTCAACCTGCCGTCTTCCAAGACCTGCAAAAACAAAGTTAAAATCTTGGGGTCAGCTTTTTCAAATTCATCCAGCAACAACAAAGCATACGGCCTTTGCCTAACCGCTTCAGTTAATTGCCCCTCCTGATCCGGTCCGCCAATCAGCCGGTTAACCGATTCCTGAGTTTGGTATTCCGACATGTCAAACCTGATAAATGCTCCTTCGGTTTTGAAGTAAACTTCAGATAAAGTCTTAGCCAGTTCTGTTTTACCCACGCCAGTGGGACCGACAAACAAAAATGACCCGATGGGCCGGGATTCTTCCCGCAAACCCGTCACACTCCGCCTTAAAGTATCAGCGACAGCCGTAACCGCCTGTTCCTGATCAATCAGTCTTTGGTGAATTTCCTCTTCCAAATTCAGCAGCTTCCCTTTATCAGTATTGCCTACTTCGACCAGCGGTACTTTGACCCGATCAGAAATAACTTTTCTTACCACCTCTTTGGTGACCCATTTGTTGGAAGACCGAGTATAAGCTTCATTCAAAATACTAATTGCTGAATCAGGCAGTACCCGGTCATGAATTAACTTTTGTGATAAAGCCACGGTAGTCTTTAAAGCTATGAAAGTCGCCTTTATTTTATCTTCTCTCTCTGTTTCGATAGCTTTATCTTCCAAAATCTTTAAGGTATTCTCAGGGGTGGCCGGAGGAACTTCCACTTTGATAAATAATCTGGCTAAAGCCGCATTTTTTTCCAAAGTCCGGTTATAATTTTCAATTTCGGTGGTGGCAATAAATTGAAATCTGTCAGATTCCAAATACGGCAACATCAAAGAATAGATATTCAAGCTACTCCCGGCCTCTCCTTCTCCTAAAGTTTGAATTTCCTCAACTGCAATGATTACATTACCGGTTGCTTCTACCTCTTCAAAAATTGTCTTAATCCGATCCGCTAACTCACCTTCTGTCCGTATACCGGAAAGAAGCCGGGTAGGCTCCAAAATAACCAGCCTTTTGGTAGCTAAACTTTCCGGCGCATTGCCGGTTACAATCTGCTTTGCCAAAGACCGAATCAACGATGTTTTACCTGAACCGGCAGGGCCGACCAAGATGACATTTTTGTTTCCTGACTGAGAAAGAATAGAAATAATTTGTTCTAAAACTTCGATACCGCCAACGAAATTAGGAAATCCTACTCTTGCGGCTGTTTTTGTTAAATCTTCTGCCACAATGTCTAAAGTCGGTGTCGGTAT
Organism: bacterium; assembly: GCA_021786105.1. GTDB lineage: Bacteria > Patescibacteriota > Microgenomatia > Daviesbacterales > UBA10151 > UBA10151. Next base: position 9,574 of record JAJYNW010000010.1, on the reverse strand, counting down.
CCCAATCCAGCCTCTGTTTACCCCTTTTAAATGACGGACCGTAAAATCATCGTCCCAAATATGCACCATTCGCCAGGTCTGCTTTTTTTTCTCCAAATACAACAAGGCTTTTTCGAAATCAGCCACCGTCAACTCCAACTTAAGCAGGAAATTATCCAGACCAGGAAGTTCTGACAGACTGGCTACAAAAAAATGGCGGCCATTTAAATATTCACTGCCGCACAATTTGCCCAACTCAAAAGCTTTTTTGGCCACCCCGTCTACATCCTTAATTTCAAATGTCGGGAATCCATTCAACTGGACTTCTAAATTAGACAACAAATCACCCACTTCCCAACTTTGCAGCAAATTTTTAAGACTAACATTTCCCCGATTCACGGTTGAGCAATTCCACAAATCATCCGCGTTGTGAATCTGCCAGATCTTTTTATGAGGACGAGAGGCTTTATTAATTAAAAACAATCCCAGACCGCTTAAAAATAGTATCCTGCTAAGCAGCTGTGGCATATCAAACACTGCCAGACCAGGCAATATCAGCCAATAACCACCCATCAAAAACAAGACAATGGTGGCGCACAAGAAAGCGAATAACCCGATCAAAATCCGGCTTAACCGGAAGAAAAAACTTAAAATCCGGCCTACAATTGTTGAATCATGAAAAAGCGGGGTAAAAAGCAACTTCCACATCAGCCCTACCGCCAGATCTTCCTCCAAATAAAGCATCAAATTTTTCCAAGTTTGAACAAAAAAGGAGACACTTTCCGGGTACCAAAATTTAATTAGACTAATGGGCAGTGTTAAATATTTCATTCCGCTCTCACTAAATTTCCGTTCAAATCAAGCTCCACAAAATGCTGAGCTTTACCCTCAATAAAAGCTGGGCATTGGTTTTCCGGCAGATCATCAATGGGTATTCGGGGTTTGTGCACAATATCCACTACCCAACCCGGCATTAAGGCATTTGATAAACATGGGCCATTTGAGAAATCTTCACCGCTTTCTTTTCTTTGGCGGTAGAAGTATTGAGCCTGATTAACAGCTGTATCAATTTCTAATTTGGAAGGGACCTTTTGATCCTTATGGTTAAAAACCAGAGTGGCGATACCGGTAAAAATTATTACACTTAAAGCAATACTAAGCAAAAGTATTTTGGGCATGTCACATTCTTCTTATTATAGTTACTTCTTGCAGTATATCCCAGCTCCCACGCTTTGAACAAGCCCTGAAATTTCCATTTTGAGGAGAAGTGCGGAAATTTTTGGAGAGGGGAAGTTTAACTGGCGGCCAATTTCATCAATGTGGCGGTTTTCATTTTCCAGCACCTTCAAAACCATTTCCTCTTCTTCTGAAAGATTTTTTTCATTCTGTAACCTGTACCCTGTAGCCTGTACCCTATCTACTCCCAGTTCCTCCAGAATTTCCTCCGGGCTAAAAACTGCCCTGGCCCCGTCTTTAATCAGATCAATTGGGCCTTTGGATAAATCTGAAGTAATTGGCCCGGGCACGGCAAAAACTTCCCGCCCCTGTTCCAAAGCCAACCTGGCCGTAATGAGGGAACCGGAATCGGAAGCTGCCTCAATCACTACTACTGCCAAGGATAAACCGGAAATAATCCGATTCCTGGCCGGGAAATTCCCCGGCAAAGGCGGATAATCAGGAGGGAACTCAGATACTACCGCTCCAAAACCAGAGGCAATTTTTGTTGCCAAGCCTCTATTTTCCGGCGGAAAGATTTTATTTAACCCGCCGCCCAAAACGGCAATGGTCCGGCCGCTTTCCGTAACAGCAGTTAGATGCGCCTGCGAATCTACTCCCCGGGCCAAACCTGACACAATCGTTAAACCTGCCTCAGTCAACCCTTTAGCAAACTGCTGAGTTGCTATTCTCCCATAACCAGTGATTTTTCTAGTCCCGACAACTGCAATCGTTTTTTTATCAGTATCTTCTAAATTTCCTTTAAAATATAAAACCAGCGGCGGATCGTAAATTTGAGAAAGCAGTTTGGGGTAGTTGTCATCAAAAACCGTAATCCATTTGATGCCGCTATCAGCAATTTTTTTGGCATAGGTTTCCGGCTCTAACTTCTTTCTGGTTTCCACCAGCCTTTGTGCTACGGCTTCCGGAACCCCAATCTTCCTAATTGCCCCAACATCTGCTTCCCAAGCCAGTTTCGGATCTTTAAAATATTCCAAAACCGCCCGCAGCCTAATCGGCCCCAAGCCATCAATTGAATGAAGCGCTAATAAATATGGAATATTATTCATAAATACTTGTAATCAATCTTGATCATACATAAATCATATTTCTCTTTTCATTATATTCTCGGCCGAGAATTTTATGAAAAGAGAATTGAGATACTTGATTCAAACACTTAATTCATCTGATTCCACAACCTTGACCCAATCCTCTATCCCAACTTTTTTAATGTATTCTCTTAAAAGGAATGTACAATTTTTCTTTGAAGCCCAAACACTTTGCTGAAATTTTTTAAATCCAAGCTGTTTTAACTGATACCTTAATAAATCTCTAGCATTCCTCCTTTTCTCAGGAATATCCCAAATCACCAACCTCCATTTCCCATCCCATTTTTCATCCTCTAACTTCATTTTTATCCATAAAGCCTTGCTTCGTCCAGTATCTGCAAGTCTTAAAGCCAGTTCCTTGTCACAAATAAGCTCTACAAAACCATTGTCTCTTAGTCTCTTCAAAGCATTAGCCAGAGCTGATTTGTTAACTTCCCTCATTCCTGATACATAAAATCCAGGGTTGTAGGCAAAATCCTCAAACCTGACATAACCATCAACTGCTTTTTCCAACATTAGAAGGATTAACTTGGACAAACTTTTTCTTTTGTTCATAAAGGGTATATTTTCATTATATTCTCGGCCGAGAACATTTTGTCAAATTATTATGGCTACTACCTACAAAAATATCATTATGGAGTTGCTATATTGCGAAGCACGATAGGAGAATTTACTTTTTAGCTGGCTCTTTATCCTTAATAAACATACCTGGAATACCCTCTTTTTTCATACAATCCCGATAAAATAATTTCAGATTAGCATTTAATGCTGCGATATCTTTGAAATAGTCACCAGCACCATTTTGTAGCATATTTATCAGATTATTTTGGCTACCAATCCTACTAATTTCCTCTAAGGCTTTGTTTTGTAATTGTTGCGTACATAAATCATCTGCTTGTTGATACTTATTACGGACTATTACTCCTGAAACTACAGCTATTAGCAAAATCACAAAGATGGCTAAAAAAATTTTAATCTCTTTCTTCATCCAAAAATATCTTCTCTCTTTATTGGGAGATTGTCAACTGCTCCATCCTGTTATATATTTAAATTATTCCCCTAAAGTTTTACCGGAATCGGTGGCGGTATAAAGGTCTTTTATCAATCTATTTTTATCCGGCGATAAGTACCAACGGTAGGTTTCCTTGGCTACCGGTGCGGCCACGTTTGACCCTTCCCCGCCGCCTTCTATCAAAACCGTTAAAGCAATTTTGGGATCATCAGCCGGAGCAAATGAGGTATACCAGGCATGAGTCCTGTCTTTCGGATCACCATATTCGGCGGTTCCGGTTTTGCCGGCAGTTTCTATCGGGAAATTGAAAAACGGCCAGGCAGTTCCTCCGTCTTTTGGCACCAGCTTCAAGCCATCTTTGATTAATTTAATCTGTTCTTTTGGCAGTAAATTGGCGGCTAAAATTTTGGGCTTGTCATCCCGCAGCAACTCCGGTTTATATAAATTACCATCCGAGGCAATATAGGAAGTAAAACCTAAAACCTGTAAAGGTGTTGCCAAAACAAACCCCTGGCCGATGGCCATATGTAAAGTATCCCCTGGATACCAGGGCTGCCCATAGTTTTCCTGTTTCCAGGCATTATCAGGCACTAAACCTTTTTCCTCTCCCGGCAAATCAATTCCTAATTTCCCGCCTAAATACAGCTTCTTAGCCCAATCGGCAATTGCATTTTCTCCGATAATTTGGGAAATTTTGTAAAAATAAGTATCATTCGACCGCTCCAGAGCTCTTAATAAATTTACCAATCCTTCTGTCTTGCCGTATTGATTAAAATACCAGTTGGTAAATTTATACGGCCCCAAATTCATTACTCCGTTATCCTCAACAGTCATGTCCGCATTAACTTTTCCAGAAGAGAGGGCTGCCAGTGAAGAAACTATCTTAAAAGTCGAACCAGGCGGGTAAGTACCACTAATCACCCGATCCAAGCTTGGTGAATCAGAACGGGAAAAAATCTCACTGATAGCACCGTCATCCTCCACTTTAGTAAATACATTCGGATCAAAAGAAGGCACGGAGACCAAAGCCAAAATCTTACCGTCATTCGGATCCTCCGCCACAGCTGCCCCGCAGCAACTGTTTGCCTTAGCTACTGCATCTTTCAATAAATCATAAAGTTTCTCCTGCAAAGATGCATCAATTGCTAAATAAATATTTTGTCCGGAAATAGGCGGCTGAAGCCTGAGAGTCCGCAATTTCCGGCCCTTGGAATCGACTTCAATAATCTCTCCACCGTCTGTGCCGCGCAAAAGTTTTTCGTATTTTGCCTCTATGCCCGTCTGCCCAATTCTGTCTCCGGAATGGTAATTTTTATAATCGGGCAGTTTAAGCTGCTCTTCGGAAATCTCCCCCGTATATCCCACCACATGGGCCAGTTTTTCCCCTTCCGGATAAGTCCGGACATTATCAACTTCTAAGTTTTCCCACTGGGGATCATTTTTCACTTCCCATTCCAAAGCCTGTTCCCGGGTTACCATTCTGACTTTATGTTCAGTAGAAGAGGGGTCATTTAACCGAAAGGCGGGGGAATTGGCGGCTAAAATTTTGCCGTTGCGGTCAAAGATCACTCCCCGGGGGGCATGTATAATCCTAATTTGGATCCGGTTGCCATCAGCCAGCTCCCGGTTAATCTTACCTTCCACAATTTGCAGGTGAAAAAGCCGCAGAAAGATGAAAAAAAATGCCACCAAACAAAGAATGAAAAAAACTACCACCCTCCAAATACTGTGCTGAACTTCCTGCTCCTGACCCGGGCGGAAATAAGACGAGCTTGTTGCTCCGCAATTAGGCAGTAAAGAATCAACCCACTCGGGCGATTCCCCCTTTTTAAAATGTCCGGTTTTACTTGTAACTTTTGCTACTTCGTCAGAAAAACTAAAGCCTAAATTTCTCCTTTTAGCCATAACTTACATTTTTAGTTTCGCATAAAATTTTTACATGCGTAATTTTATCTCTTTTCGGACAATAAATCTTTCTTCCCACAGTCTCAACAGGAAAAGAGTTGGCAAGGATAAAAAGGAGACAAAAAATACTTTTGTCAGCTCCAGCGTTTGGTGGTTAATAAATGAATTTATGGCCTGGCTGAAGGATAAAAAGACCAGGCAAATCGGCACGATCATTAAAGGATTGCCGGCCAGCCGAATCCTTGATAAAGCCTGGGTGGCTTGGATGGCAGCCAGATAAATTAAGCTCTGAAGCCCCAAACCGGTTAAGTTTAAATGGGCAGTCAGAAGACCAAAAGCAAAACCAAGGTAAAGATTTTGTCTTTCGGATCTGACATAAGCCCGACAGATAAGAATGATTAAAACCAAATCTACCGGCACGATAGTTGATTGCAAAAAAGCGGCAATGATTAAAACAACAATTAAGGTTTTCATAATTACTCCTCTATCACAAACACCAATTCCAGGTCGCTGATATCAAATATCGGAGCAACTTTTGCCTGTTTAAACACTTCATTCTCCTGCTCCAAAACCTGGGTCACCTTTCCCAAAATTAACCCTCTGGGCAAATACCCTTCCGTCCCTTCTGAATAGACCAAATCCCCCATCTCAATCTTTTCCTCATGCAGTATTTTATCAAGCAAAACGTCCGTGCCAAATTGTCCCAGCAGCACTCCTTTAGCCTTACCCTCTTTGTTTTGAGAGAATGCCGCCACCTTTGAATCAGGATCAGTCACCAGCTGAACATTGGCAGCTTGCGGAGATACAGTCACCACCTTGCCGATGAAATTATCTTCAAACACCACTGCTTCCCCCACTTTAATACCGGAATTAGATCCTTTATCGATTTTTAAGTACCGGCCCAATCCGATCGGCCTGGCAGGTAACGTATTATAGGTACCGGGATCAAGGTGCTTTTCCTGCGAAACAAGGGCTTCTGTCTCCGCCAGTTTTTTCCGTAAATTGGCATTTTCGGAAAACAACTTTCCTGCTTGTTCTTTTAAAGCCTTATTTTCCTGGGCGGCAAAACGGGCCCCGAAGATAAAATAAAATTGCCTACTAATGCTTTTATTAGTGTTGTAAATTCCGAAGGAAATGGGATTGGTGATATAAAATGCCAATCCCTTTGGGAAATTTAACAAATTAGCAGTATCCATCAGAAAAATAACTAAAGAAAAAAATATCAAAACCAGAAAAAGTTTAACATTGGGAAGGGCCTTATCCATGGCTCCGACCAATATACCACAGCTTGTGAATGTCCACAAACCTTTATATAATGATGTAACTTCTCGCTAATCGCTCGAAGAATATTGTTCGAGTGCATCCGAGAACATACCATAAAAACTATGATAAATCATTCTTTCCTGGATAAACTTACTGCCAAATGGAACGAGGGTAAATTTGTCTGCGTTGGTTTGGACAAAGGTGATTTTGAATTTGATAAAAACATCATCGATCAAACTTTTGACTTAGTTTGTGCCTATAAACCACAAAGCGCTTTTTATGAGGCCTCCGGAACTGCGGGTTTAGAATCACTTAAAAAAACCGTCCAATATATTAAAGAAAAAGCGCCTACTGTACCAATTATTTTAGACGCCAAAAGAGGTGATATTGGTAATACCAATGAGGCTTATGCCAAAGCTATTTTTGATGATTTGGGCGTTGATGCGGTTACAGTTCATCCCTATCTTGGGAAAGAAGCCCTGGAATCTTTTTTGAAAAGAGTCAACAAAACAATTTTTGTGCTCGTCAGAACATCAAATCCAGGAGCAGGCGAATTTCAGGACTTAATGGTGGAAGGAAAACCTTTTTACCAATTAGTTGCCGAACATGTGGCCAAAGACTGGAACGCAAATGGAAATTGTGCGGTAGTGGTTGGAGCAACTTATCCTGAAGAGCTGAAAAAAGTTAGGGAAATTGTGGGAGATATGCCGATTTTAGTACCAGGTATTGGAGCCCAGGGCGGAGACTTGGAAGCAACCATTAAAAATGGCCTAAACAGCAAGAAGCAAGGCTTAATTATTTCATCCTCCCGTGGTATCATCTTTGCTCCTGATCCAAGAAAAGCTACCGAAGGTTTACACTCTCAAATTCAGGAGGCTATAAAGAATGTCTAATCTCACAAAGTCACAACAGGAACTGGCTGACCTGTTGTTAAACACCAAAATCGAAGCCAAAGTCATCAGGCGCAAACAAAAAGAAGATGGCTCATATTACCTTGAGGAAGGTTCCCGGCCAACCAGCCCGATTGATTTTGCAAAAGACCCGGGAGAATTTGCCTTAAAAGTACATGAGGTAAAAATAGAAGCTCCCTTATCTCCAATTTATATAAATTTAAGAAATTTACCGGAGGAAGTTTTAACTAAAATTGCCCAGGTTCTTTCCGAAGTTAAATTAGAAACTCCACAGGATTTTTGTACCGGAGTCCCTAAAGCTGCTTTAGTAATTGCCCAGAAGTTTTCTGAGGTTTCTAAAATGCCTTTTATGGATGTATTTGAAAAAATCGGCCAAAATACTGACAGAAAAATTGTGATTAAAGAAGGCGTGACCCCAAAACCGAACACTAAGCTTTTGGTAATTGATGATGTCATTGCCCACGGCAAATCCAAATTGGAGGCTTTGGAAGCTGCTAAAACAGTCGGCTTTTATGCCAACATGCTGGTATTAATTGACCGGGAGCAAGGCGGGGTAGAACAGGTGGAAAAAGAAGGCTGCAAAGTTTATGCTGCCATGAAACTAACTGATATTTTAGATTATTACATGGGAAAAAATATGATTACCAAAGAACAATACGAAAAATCTATTGACTACCTCTCAAAATCAAAAGTTTAACCTGCTAACTGATTTTATCTAGGGTAATGCTGCTCGGTGGATCGGTCGAACTTTCAAAACATCATCCATTACACCCCGCCATTTCTGAGCTGCCTCAAGCGGATTCTGTGGTTTGTCCAGATTATAGAGATGGCCTCTCATGAATTCATCCCATTGATCACCAGCTAAAATATTCCATGAAACTTCACTTTCTTTGCTAATACTCGTGCCCAAACACTGCCGCACTCCTTCTATATTAAATAAAAGCCAACGTCGACCATGAACGTTAGTCCATTCACCAATCCCTATGTCTACCTTGGGCTGCCCCTCTCCCTCTATAGTAAGATCTATCTTTCGGCCATGCCGATACACCATGCCACAATAGATGGTGTTGTCGCATAGTGCTCCTAAGAAAGAGCGTAGGTTTCTTGGTCTAGGCTTAAGGGGTTTTGCATATTGCTGGATAACCGCCATACCATCTTTATGGATTCCTGCAAATAACTCATCTGCATGTTCCTAAAGATTCCGTTTGTACATTCATTTACATTAATCCCACGGCCGGATGTTTAATGTCAACGGCCAATGTTATCTGATTCCACCACCATCACCCAATCTTCTATCCCCACACTTTTAATAAAATCCCTAATAGCTTTTGTGCAATTTTTCTTAGTTCCCCAAACACTTTGCTGAAAAATTATAAATCCCCATTGTTTTAATTTAGATCGCAATAGATCCCTTGCTTGTCTTCGTTTCTCCGGCACATCAAAAATTACCAACCTCCATTTTCCATCCCATTCTTTTTCACTAAATTTCAAGCTGGCCAATACTGCTTTCTCTTTACCCTTATCCGTCAACCTATATGCCAGTTTTTCATCACTTAGTAACTCAATTAAACCACCTTCTCTTAATCTTTTCAAAGCTTGAGAGAGTGCCGATTTTTTTACTGGCCTTTCCAACAGTGGATTATAAATAAAATCCTCAAAAATTACGTAACCATCAATTGATTTTTCCAGAGTCAGAAGCACGAGGTCGCTAATCCCTTTTTTTACATTCATTAAAACATTAATACTACGGCCGTAGTATTAATGTCAATAAGAAAATACTAATTAAAATTTGTTCTATGGAATGAACCAGTTATTTATCAAGAGCCTAAAAATATTTAGGGTTTAGGAGATATCTTTTTTATAGCTTCCTCTTTGGACCGAAAACAGACAGAATCGCTGAGCCAGAAAAAATTCCTGGCTAACCAGTAAACAATCCTACTTTGCCTTTTTGAATTCTCTAAGGGCCACTATTTTGGATCAATTCTCAAATTAATTCTCCAAGCTTTCCAACCTTCACACCATCCTATTCCCGTACTACCCATTGGTTGATAATCCGCAATGTCCCCGTAAATATCCGACACTAACTCCTCTCTAAGGGTGGTCTCATGCCTTTGTTAATATGTGGCCTGTGATAATGATATCTGTCTAAGAACTGGTTAACAACTAGGGTAAGTTGAGGT
>JAJYNW010000014.1 GCA_021786105.1 bacterium | reverse complement strand
CAATAATATTTTCTCTACAGTCTCGGACTATCTTCAAAAATTCTTCTAAATTTTCCTAGAGACAGATCAAAATCCTACCCTTTAAAAGAAAATTGTCCCATTTATTTCAAATCTGCAGGTGGGTCAGTAACCTGACCCCTTGACAATTATTTTGATATGGGTTAAAAAGTAGCCAAGAAAAATCTGTCTTCCGTCTGCCCGTAAAAATGGCAAAAAAAGTTTCAATCAAACGTACAAATAAAACTGTTAAACCAGTTTCTTCTCCCAGCTATTTAGAAAAGCTGGAGAAAGAAGTGGAAACTAACCAATCCAAAGTTAGTTTAATCCTGGGTGCTTTAATTGTGTTAGTCATCGGGATCTTAGTCTTCAACTACTTCAATCGCAATAAAGCTGCCTTAGGCCCGGCCCAACAAACCCAAAACGAAACTGCTAACCAAGATGTCTCCCCGGATCAATTACCGGGCAAATACACTGTTAAAGAAGGGGATACCTTATTTATCATTGCGGAAAAATACTACAAAGACGGCAGCAAATTTGCTGATATTGCCAAGGCCAACAGTTTAACCAATGTCGATCAGATTACCACCGGCCAGGTTTTGGACATTCCCAAAGCAGCCGCTGATCAAGTTCAAGCTTCTGCCGAACCGGTTGTTTCACCTTCACCGGAAGTTACTGCGACACCTGAACCGTCTGTGTCACCGGCACCAACTACTACGCCTGATGACCAAACAGCAGTCGGCACCGGGACCGGTGGCGGCAATACCACCATCTGGGGTCCGCGGATCGAAGGTGATACTTATACCGTCGTAGTAGGGGACTGGTTATCTACAATCGCCGGACGGGCCTATGGCGATATCATGGCTTATCAAAAAATTGCCCAGGCCAACAATATTTCTAATCCGGACCATATCGAACCGGGTATGGTCTTAAAAATTCCCCGTTGATGTTGTATTATCATTAGTGTGATCATCACCACAATTAAAAAAAACTGGTTAGTTTTTTTGTTTCTATTCATCCTGATACTCATAACCTATGTTAATTCTTTAAATAATGTTTTTCTCTCCGATGATCTGGCCGAAATCGTCAATAACCCCAATGTCGGGCACTTAAGCGTTATTTTTACCCGGCCGTTTGGCTTTATCCGACTGATTTTCTACTGGTTAGCCTTTCAAATGGGCGGATTAAACCCATTTCTTTTTAGATCAATCAATATTTTTTTGCATGCAGGTTCAGTTTTTCTGGTTTATCTGTTGTTTAAACGGTTATATTCCAAAAGAATGGGATTATTTGTGGCCGCGCTCTTTGCTGTCCACCCGGCCATTTCCGAAGCTGTGGTGTGGGTATCCGGAGGCACTTACCCACAATACGCCTTCTTCTTTTTACTCTCTTTTGTCTGTTATTTGGTATCAAAACACAATCCGAAATACTATTGGATCTCTTTAGTGGCTTTTTTGTTCTCATTTATGTCTCACCCACAGATGCCGATTGCCCTTTTCTTAATTTTTCCCCTTTTTGAACTGTCGTTTGGCAGCCTGAAAAAGAATTGGGTAAAAACTGTACCCTTTTTGGTTCTGTCGGTGGCTTATGTTTTAATCACCTTAAACGCCTTACCGGAGCGGGAAAACACCCTGCAATCTGTTCACTACTTAGAAAAAGGCACGGACAGCCCGATACAACTGGTCACTGTGGCGGTCACTTCTTACTTTGAACTGATCTTTTTCCCAAAAACCCTGACTCTTTATCACTCAGAGCTGGCTTTTAGCCAATTTCAGTATATTTTAAGGGTGTTAATTACTCTGGCGTTTTTTGTCGTAATCCTAATCAGCTTCAAAAAGAACAAATCCGTTTTCTTTTGGTCATCATTTTTCTTAATTGCCCTTTCTCCTACCTTAACCCCTTTCAGGCTAAATTGGGTGGTGGCTGAAAGGTATTTATACTTGCCTATTATTGGCATATTAGCCTTGGCAGGGCTGGGGTTTGATAAATTAAGCCGCAATCCTAAGCTCAAACAGGCCACTTATATTACCTTTGTGGTAATTTTGCTTGCTCTTTCCGTAAGAACCATTGTCAGGAATATTGACTGGGCTAACGAAGATAACTTATGGATTGCCACCGGCAAAACCTCCCCCTCCTCCCCCAATACTCACAATAACTTGGGCGATGTGTATGGCCGACACGGGGACAAACAGGCCGCTTTAAGGGAATTTTTAACTGCCATTGCCTTAAAGCCCAATTACGGTGATGCTTACCACAATGCCGCCAATACTTATCTGGAGCTCGGTCAGCCGGATAAGGCTTTGGGATACTACCAAAAAGCTTTAGAGTTTAACCCAGGCCTTTGGCAGTCTTATCAAAATATTTCGGCTATCTATTTCCAAGCCAAAAAATATGACTTAGCGGCAGAAAATTTGCAAAAAGCTATTCAGGTTAATCCCGGAAATCTCAATTTAAGAAATAATTTAGGCTTAGTCTACCTGATGATGGGACAAAAAGATAAAGCCAAAGAACTGTTTACCTTAGTTTTAAGTGCTGATCCCACCAACCGCGCCGCCGTCCAGGGCATAATAGAAGTTAATAAATGAGCTGAAGACAGGAAAAACCTCTTTTACAAACAGGGCTACATCAATTACTTGAAGATTCTTGCAGTCGAGGAAGTACCCATAACCTCATCAACAGGTTTTTTGACCGCGAGATTTTCTATACTTGGCCCAATTTTTTCATAAAGTTCAGCTTCGTATTGTGTACCCCAACCCCCAGCAGGATGCAAGGCGGAAAGTTTTGCGATATATTCTCTAACTGCGTAATGCCAGACTAAACCATTTTCGCTGCCTGTATTAACCAAAGCTTGGGCTGAGAATGGCAAAAAGTTACCAGCTATGGGAACAACTGAAGTGCTTGCAGCGGCTCTTAAATCAACTCCGCTAGCCAATCCTATAGCATTGGTTCCTAAGAATCGAGCTGCGGATGAAACTAGTTGCGATCCTACAAGAAAACCTACATTAGTAAAGCCTTTTACAAGTAGGTCTTGTTCAGAAAACGTATTGAGACCCAAAAATGCACCTCTTAAGAGATTTGTACCTGCAAAGGTGCCAACATAAAATCCCGCTAGAGCAGTCTCAGCCAAGCGTAGCCTTAATGACTCTTCACGAACCTGCTCGTAAGTATCAAATTCTTCACTAACCCTTGATGCTTCTTCGTCTGTTATGTAACCCATATCCGCTCCTTTCTCCAAACCTCTAAAAATAAGCCTCCGTCTTACATTGGGATCAAAAACTGCTCTGCCTAAATCGATTACTCCTAAAACTTTATGACCTACTTTTGATGGTAAAACTTTGACTATATCCTTAAAGTCTATTAATGCATGGCCGAAATCTCTCTGCGTGAAACTTGCTTCACTGTTTTGCTGTAGTATCTCTTGGTAAAGCTGTAAGTTATCCATTATCCTTCTGTAATCACTTGGATCAAATTTTCCTTCGATTCCTTTTATCCTGTCAGAGAAAGCATCGATATGAATTGTGTTGTAAGTAACTTTTGATGGATCATTTGGATAGAACCTATCATGGATTTCTTGGTGAAATTTATAGTGAAGAATCCCAAAAATAGGTTCATGTCTAAATGCTGCTAGTGTATCAAGCCAGATAAACCCCCTTTTTGAATCGTTATACCATAGGTTAGCCATGGCGAATGGATTATCTGGGTGAACTTGCCCTACTTGTTCTAAACCTAAATCATAAGCCACCTCAGTTAAAGTTCTTTGGGCTTGCCTAAAGCTCTCAAATTCATTTACTGGTGCAAACTTAGGACCTCTTCCTCTTACCTGTTCAATTAACTGAGCATAACCATTAGGTAAACGAGTATAACCAAATGATTTAGGACTATCAAATTGTCCTTCCGTTACAACAGGTAAGACATCACTAATCAGGTTGGTAGCAAGAGAATCTAACTGAGCTGCTTTTTCTGACACTTGCGGGGGAAATTGTCTAAACCCCCATGCTACACTGCGGAGCAAATCGTGTGCGGAGCCTGGCTGAGTTGTTTTTACAACATAGGGTTGATCTTCTAGAAGCAACACCTTTCCATAAAAACCACCTCCGCGAACTCTTAAAATAGTATCATGCCTAGAATAGCAGCTTAATTTACCATTAGGTTGCAAGGTGTGATTTATATAATCCAATTTGTCACCTTCATGGTATTTAATTTGTCTTAATGGTGTTTCTGTTTTAACCATATTAGAGGATTATAGTAATTCAACTGGATAGAATCAAGCTATAGGTTGTTCAGGAATTGGAAAAGGGATAAGTCTACTCAAAAATCTTGTTACCGCCTTGCCTCCTCACTTCGTTAGGAGCCGGAGGTGGGAATCGAACCCACGACCCGTACTTTACGAAAGTACTGCTCTACCACTGAGCCACTCCGGCGCTTGAACATATTCTATCAAAACAGTAATATTTTGTAATGCGTTGGGCTATTCTATTAATCCTGCTACTCTCCGCCATCCTAAGATTTTACAACCTGCCTAACAGTTTTATCTTTGCCGGAGACGAGGAACATCAAGCCATTTTGGCCGAATCCATCGTCAAACACTTTCACATTATTTGGATCGGCGTTAATGCCGCCCACTTAGGTTTTTACCTGGGTCCGTATTGGGCCTACTTTACCGCCCTTTGGCTTTATTTTTCCAAAGGTGATCCTTTAATTACCGGTTATGTTTCCGCCTCCATTGGTATTTTAACCACCGGTCTGATTATTTATACCGGGAAAACTCTTTTTGGTAAAAGAACGGGTCTTTTGGCCGGATTACTGTATGCCGCCCTGTCTTTAATGGTCTTCCTGGATCAAAAATACTGGAACCCTACTTTAATTCCTTTTTTATCAGTGTTAATGCTGTTATCCCTTTGCAAAACCAAGAAAAATCCCCGCTGGTTAATTTCGTTTAGCCTCGGGGCAGGATTAATTTTCCATACTCACCTCTCACTCGTTCCCCTGATCACCATTGCCGGCTATTGGGTAATCAAGAAAAAAATTAAGCCCGAGAAAGAAATAATAATTTTATCCGTTGCAGCTTTTTTGATCATGGTTGCCCCTTTAGTTGCCTTTGATTACTTCCACAAAGGCTCCAATATCACCACCCCCTTAAGATTTGCCGAAATTTCTGCCGATTACCGCAATAAAGTTAATCCCGTCAGCCACCTGCCCACCCTTTTCGAAGCTCTAGGCCGGGTTTGGTACTTAAAACCTGGCAATAATTCCGATGAAACCATTATTTCTTGCGCTGCCCCTTCCCGCTTAGATAATCCGGTTAGCCTAAAAAACATTTCCCAAAGATTTAACCCTCCCTTATTACTATCTTTGCTGGGTACAGCAATCTTGCTGCTTTTCCTGATTAACCCCAAAACCCGCAAAAATGAAAATACCAAGCTTTTGGCTCTATTTATTGTCTCCGTTACCGGAGCTTTCCTGCTCTTTCCCGGCGGGGCTTATGAATATTATTTGCTGGGCATCTTCCCACTTTTAATGTTTTTACCCGGCATATTAGCTGATTATTTTCCCAAGCTTAAATTATTAATCATTTCCGCCGCCTTTTTAGCCTCAATTTTGGGCATTTCCACTGTAATTTCTAATAAACCGGAATTTGGCCTGGGCGCCAAGAATACTTTAATTAAAGAAGTTATTTCAGTTATCGGCAACAACCCCTTCGAACTTAAACAAACCGGCCTGTGTCATTTTTACGAAGCGTGGCGGTATTTATTTGTCTTAAACGGCAAAACTCCGGAAAGAAGTGATTCTGATAATGGCCTGGGTTGGTTATATGCTTCGGAGATTTCCCAAAAACCTGTTAAATATACCGTGATTATGTCCGAATCAAGAGTGCCAGTAAAGTTTGATACTAATGAAGCCCAAATGATAAAATCCGGCGGCTTTACAGCTTATATCTTTAAAAATAACTAGTCTTTTTTCTTTGAAGATTTTTTCGGGGCTTTAACTTCTTCCGTAATCTCTTCTTCAGCTACTTCAGCTTCCACCTCTGCAACCACCGGCATTAAAATATTTAATACTCTATCAAGCTTGGCATTTAACTCTGCAAATTGCTGTTCATAATTAGGCACTCTTTTTTCCTCAAATTGGGGTCTTTGAAAATCTCTTCCCTCAGATCTTCTTGGCCTGTCAAAACAATTATTACAATAAACCGGCTTGCCGCTGGTTGGCTTAAAAGGCACTTCACAATCCTGCCTGCACTTATCACAAACAGCCCTGTGCATTTGCGGCCTGTCAAATCCACGTCCTCCGCCAAACCCTCTGTCATTAGATCTTCCTCTAAAATTTCCTCTTGGTCTGTCTCTGTTAAAATCTGCCATGTCGCTAAGCATACCACATTTTTATATCTTTTATCTGACCAATCTGTATGGTAAGCTAGAAAACATGTCTGATGCACAAAATTGCCCCAAATGCGGTTCTGCCTTAGGGGAAGTCACGGAAACCCCAACCGGTAAAAGACTGCAACGCTGCAGTAATGGATCCTGGAATAAAGAGCTCCGGAAAAATGAAGGCTGTGAATATGTTAAGTGGTTAACAGTTGAACCGGTGACCTTAGATGAAAAGTGTCCTAAGTGTGACAGCGCTTTAATTTTGCAAGTCACCCGTTTTGGCAAAAAGATGAAAAAGTGTTCCAAAGGTGGCTGGGATAAAGAAGCTAAAAAAGCCACCGGTTGCGATTATGTGGAATGGTTAACCGGAAAAAGCGAGCCTTTAGAGTCAGATTGCCCAACTTGCGGGGAAAAATTAGTTTTATTTACTACAAATTCCGGTAAAAAAATGGAGAAATGTTCAACTGCTGGCTGGGATGCCGCCAACAGGCAAGCCACAGGCTGTGCTTATATCAGGTGGTTAAAACCAGGTGAAGTCCCGGTTTCAAATGCCGGTGAAGAATTCCTCCCCCCAGAACCCACATCTTAAAATCAATACATAGCATAGCTTTCAAAACCCCTTTGTGCTTTAATATGTCTTGCATGATTATTACCAAATCAACACCGTTTACCAAAGAAGAAATAATAAAATTAAGAGAACAATTTGATACCTATATAAAAACAGTAATCGATATTAAAAGAAAAGTTTGTTCAGCAGGTTCTGACAGACACTATGAATCAGAGGAAGTTCTGTTAAAAGATGGCTCAAAACAACAGGATTTATGGGGTGGAGGTATTGATTTGGAAACTAAAGTAATAGATTATAATTCTTTTATTAATATCCGGCCAAATGACAACAATACCAGCAACGAAATTCAGGATCAAAACATCAGAGAAAAATATAAACAGCTGTCAGAATATTATTTTAAGGAGGTTTTATGAACAGAAACGCAATCATTATTGGATCACTGTCCATGGATTTAAAAAGAGTAGCTTTAGGTTATTACAGGGGTTCAGAGAACATGGCCAGGCGGTTTACTGAAGAAGCCATAAAGAGAAAAGAGGAGATAAAGATATCGGAAGTTAAACCATATCTAAAAAAGTTTATTAATTCTTTACCAAAAGTGCTTAATCAAGAAGATAAACAAAAATTGGCAGAGGATGCCCTTACCTATAGCGTAATCTTTCAAAACTATACAACCACCCAATTCCCTCAGGATTAATACTCTTTTGGAAGATGATTTATTAACCTTATCTAAAATCCTGGAAAAATTATCCAAACTCGAACAAAACCAGCCTTATGATTTTTCCACCATAGTTTTAACCACTTATTTACAGGTTGAGGAGTTAATCAACAAAAACAAAAACCTCAACTTTGACATTATCCTGCTAGACAGGGACTGTAAATTAGTCGGAGCAGATAAAATTATTTCTATTTCTTCAGTGCCGGAGTTTAATGAACAGGCAAAGAAAAGTAGGAATAAATATCAAGTGGGTAATTATAGTATTGCTAAGTGTTTTGGTTCTGGCAAATATCTTGCATAACGCACCTCATTATTGATTTCTATCGTTGACCTGTTCCCCTACCCACCTTTGAGCAAGTTTTCTAACTCCATAACTGGCAATAACCCCCAAAACACCAGCCGGGACATCTTGGAACTGAGGTGTACCAAATATATGAAAAGTTTCCACTGCAACCACTGCCCCTAAAGTTATTCCGGCACTGATCAGATTCCTTTTATTTTCGGAAATCCTGCTTAAGGGTGACAATTCCATTGTGGTATTGATAAACCAGTTAAAACAATATCCTCCGGCAAAATCACCGGAATAATTAGCTAAAACCTCCGGCATCGGCACAAAAAACTTTCCAAAAACCCTACCTATTTCCAGCACCCCTACCACTGTGACCACATCAGCTTCTATCTGTCTTCTTTTAAATTCCTTATCCATCACCACATTATACACTATAAGTTAAAAATCATTTCTTGACTTATTTTAAGAAATACTTTACAGTCCGAGAGCATGGAAAGAAGAGAGGCAACTACCAAGGGATTTGTGCCGGGAAATGGGCCGGATTGCAGCCGCTGTCTTTATCGGGTTAAAGACTCCGGAAGGTTTGAATGTTGTTTAATCAAAATTGAATCAGGTATTCAAATTCTCCCAAGAGTTGAAGGAAATGTTTGTAAAAGCTACGAACTAAACCTGGCACTTCGTTTCAGGAGCACGGCTATCCGCGCTCGTTTATTCCTCTATAATATTGGCCCCTCCTTACCGAAGTTCTAATACCAAATTTAAGTCATTCTGATCTTATTTATAGTATTTATTTATCTTGGAAAAATGTAAAGTTCTTCTTCAGCACGGGTTACAGCTGTATAAAGCCATCTTTTCCAAGCTTCATCCGTCATTTGTTTAAACCTTTCTTCAAAAAGTATCACCCTTTTGGCTTGTGAGCCTTGGGCCTTGTGAACCGTTAAAGCGTATCCAAAATCAAATAAATCCCCTTTCATAATTTGTGATCTTTTTTCCGTAAAATTCATGGGCAACTCAGAATTAAATTGATCAACAGAAATTAAACCCTGATAATTTGCTTCCTCACCATCCATATTAATTTCCGCCTCATACCAGTGAGAGTCTTTTTTCTTAATACGGATAATTGTCCCCAACATCCCGTTATAAATTCTTTCCTTGTGATTATTCCGTAAACAAATCACCCGATCCCTGGAAGTTGGATTAGGTGATTCAAAACCTAAAGCATTGCGGATGTGGTTGTTTAATTTTCTGCGGGTGGAGTTATAACCGCACAGAATTAAAGTATCTGTATTAAAGTTTAAAAGCATCTCCCCCATTTCCTCTTGCGCGTCCAAATCTTCGTGAGAAAACTTCCGGACCTTAGGGGAATATTTACCGGAACGGATTAAGCCAAACTCCCGGGCTTGAATTGATAAACCAATAATTGGGTTTTGTCTAGCCTGACGATGAATCTCCTCAAGCCGCAACTGTGGGCACTGCATTAAATTAAAATTGCCTTTAATTGGCGGCAGTTGGCCATGATCCCCCACTACAATAATCAGTACTTTATAAGACAGTAAGTGAGACCAGATTAACTCATCCACCATCGAGGCCTCATCAACAATAATTAAATTACACTCAATTTCATCTTTAGTCTGCCAACCGATAATTACTTCTTTTTCATCAACAATCGGTGAATAAATCAGGGCATGAATGGTACTGACTGAATCCTTAGGTAAAATTACCTTTTGATCTTTTAGTTTAGTTTTTAAAACCCGGGCAGCTTTTCCTGTATAGGCAACAAAACCTACCTTTAAATCCTTATCAATTTTAGCCAGCTCTTGCCGCAAAATGGCAATTAAAGTAGTTTTTCCTGTTCCCGCATATCCTCCCAAGGTAATATATGGCCTTTCCCTCTTTTTATTTTTAAACCAAAGCAGAATTTTATCTAAAACATTCTGTTGGTCCGGAGATAGATTAATCATATTAGGATTCTAATATTAGCAAGACTTCTTGACTAGGGGTTTAACTTAGCTTAATCTAAGCGTTGTAAAGGAGGTGAGGAGAATGGATGCGAAAAATAAAAATAACGGGACTAATGTAAACATTAATTTGGATACCACTCCTATTTTGTATACGGACAATATTTTGATTACTGTCAATCCAAGCGGTATTGTGTTGGATTTTTCCCAGCAAATTGCTTCCACTAATCAGGCTCGGATCGTAGCCAGAATCGGCATGAGCAAAGAGCATGCCAAAAAATTTGCTGAGCAATTTGAGGCCATGTTAAAAGTAGCTGAAGGCCAAGCGCAGTCTGCTGAAAAGAAAAATAAAACAAATTAAAATTTAGGAGCGGGATACCAGAATAAGAATCCTCGCTTCGCTCGGAACCTTGCCTTTTTGCTTCGCAAAAACGTCGAACTGGCGGAGCGGTGGAGGGGACTCGAACCCCCGACCTTCTCCTTGGGAAGGAGACATTCTACCACTGAACTACCACCGCAGAACTCGTATATTTTACCAGATTTTGGTATATTCTAATCATATGAGTTATCGATATCGGTCCCGCAGAGCCGCCAAACGGTATGCCAACAAAAGCCAACGTAATTTTATTATTACCTTAGTACTCATTGCCATTCTTGGCTATTCCACCATTACCTGGATTCTCCCTTCTTTAATTGGCAGTATTGGCTTTATTAAAAATATTACCAATCCGCCCAAAAAAACCATTACTCAATCAACAGAAAATTCTTCCCTGGCCCCTCCGGTATTAAATATTCCTTATGAAGCCACCAACAGCTCCCAAATTAATATTGGCGGCTACGGAACGGCTGATTCGAAAGTTAAACTTTATCTGGATGACGAACCCCAGCAAACAGTTGATGTTTCCAGTGATGGCAGTTTTACTTTTGAGCAGGTTTCTTTAAGCTTGGGGACAAACAATATTTATGCAAAAACTGTTGATGACCAAAATAAAGAAAGTTTACCTTCCAAAACTATTAAACTAATTTATGATAATGAAAAACCGCTGCTAAGTATTTCCGAACCCGAAGACAACAAAAAAATTCAGGGTGGAGATAAAAAAGTCAGAGTTGCCGGTAAAACTGACCCCGGGGTAAATGTTTTTATTAACGGAACTCAAGTGATTGTTGGCAGTGACGGCAGTTTCGGAATTGACCAACAGTTAAATGACGGGGATAATACCATCTCCATCAAAGCTGTTAATACCACCTCTAACACCACTGAGATGCAAAGAACTGTTAATTACACTCCTTAAGAAACCCAGTAACCGTTAACAAAAAGCACGGTAAAAATTCCCAAAAGCATTATGGAAATCAGCTGGAAAAAAAGCTGAAGATAATGATTTTTAACCAAAGCCATTAAAATAAATATCGGAAATACTAGCAATAAAAACCTGGGCATAGAAGAAAGAGTCGGGGTAAAAAGCGGAATCCCCACAGACAACAAACTATAAAAGGCAAACGAAGCCGGCATGAATCTAAAAGATCTGATGGCAAACCCTACCCCCAATATAGCAAAAATTAAATCCGATAAATTATTTGGTATTCCTTTTAATGCTTCCCAAAAACCAATACCGGGAACTGCCAGTGTTCTTTGCCAGTGATTTTCCGCAGCTATAAAATAAAACGGATCTCCGGTCTGCCGGTACAAAAAAATACAGTAAATTACAAACCCCAATGGAGCAAAAATTAAGTACCAGTTTTTGCGGTTAAACCCTCCTCTGGCACCAACTTCAATTAATATTGCCACTACCACCGCCAAACCAACCAAACGAACAGATGATGCTAAAGAGGCTGCGCCAATTGCCCAAGCTAATTTGTTTTTTTTCAAAAAGTAAAATGCACTAATCGTTAAGAAAAAGAATAAACTTTCTGAATAAGCGGTTAATAAATAAAAGGAGGTAGGAAAAAATAAAAAAGCCAAAACTGCCTTTTCGGCAATTTTTTTCTCAAAATCCAAAATGAGCAATTTGTAAAGAAGTTGCACTCCAAAAAAAGCAGCGATTACACTAACAAAAATTGCCGCTACCTGATAATTACCCGTGACCTGATTTAATGCTTTAATCGTCAGCGGGTATAGCGGGAAAAAAGCATATTGAAATTTTTGGCTATAACCAACTTGGGCAATTCCCAAAAAATGACCGCCGTCCCAGTTTGCCAAACTCTTCCAAAAATCATTACCAAAATAACCGGAGTGTGGTAAAGTAGAAAAACCGAAAATTGAAATCAGCAGTAATGAGACTAACCAGATTATAAAAATATAAGTGATATTAGGATATAATTTCATATAGATGGAGATACTTTTCAGCCTGATTCTAACATTGGCAATTACAGTCGGTCAATTAATTAAACTGCCGCTTTCGCAAAATAGCGGCGTCACTTTACTGGATGCAACGGTTTTAATCCTGACCGGCTTTGGTTTATTCAAATTAAAACTAAAATTTAAAAAGCCGCCTTTTTCTTTAGCCGGCGCATTATTATTTATTCTGGTGGCAATTTTGTCGCTTGTTCTTTCTCCGCTACACCTAAATGCTTCCCAGTTTTTTTCCAGCTTCCTTTATACTATCAGATTTAGTGCTTATATTTTCCTTGGTTGGGAAATTTATTCCGGCGCTTTTCCTTTGTTAAAAAATAAAATAACGCAAATCTTGTTTTCCTCCGGTTTAACCCTGACTATTTTAGGACTTGCGCAGTTTATCTTTTTACCGGACTTAAGATTTTTATCCCAATATGGCTGGGATCCTCACCTATACCGAACTGCTTCTACTTTCTTAGACCCTAATTTTTTAGGCAGCTACCTAGTATTAACGTTAATAATACTTTATCGAAATCCCGCCAAGAACAAGAAACTGAATATTTTATTTTATGTATTAATTTTTCTGGCCTTGTTGACTACTTTTTCAAGATCCGCTTACGGCATGTTTTTAATCAGCTTTTTAACTTTGGCAGCTTTCAAAAGATCGATAAAGTTAGCACTTCTAACTATTTTCCTTTTTGCCGTACTTCTATTTTCCTTCCAAACTCAAGTTAAAGCAGTTAACAAAATTACGCCTTTAGACAGAAACCAAACAGCCTCCCTCAGATTATCAACCTGGCAGCAAGGGTTTGATATTTTCCTAAAAAATCCTATCTTGGGTATTGGCTACAACGCTTACAATGTTGCACTCAGACAATATAGTTTAGGAGATAATCAATTTTTATCCGGCAAAGGTGCAACCACTAACGACTCCAGTTTACTTTATGTTTTAGCTACCACCGGCATTTTAGGGATATTTGCTTATTTATTTTTTTTACTGGGAATTTTCAAAACTAAAAATACGGGTTTAATAGCCGGAGTCGTCGGACTTTTAGGACACTCATTTTTTGCCAACAGTTTGTTTTATCCTTTTATCCTTATTTGGGTTATACTATCCTTAAGCGCTTCGTATGTTAAACCGCCTGCTAAATAATCCCAAACATCACCTGATTATATTGGGGATCATTTTATTAATAAGTATTTTTCTTCTCCTGGGCAGAATATATAAAACCAAAAGCGCTATCGGCGGAGACGCTGTTTATTACTACGCTACTTTGCGATCAATCGTAGTTGACAGGGATTTAGATTTTAAGGATGAATTTGAGTATTTCTACAATCAAAGATCGCCGTTCACCGGCAACCGCAAAATACCTTTTATCTTGCCGATAAATCAAACAACTGGCCGGGAACCCACTAAATATCCTATTGGAAGTGCTGTTTTTTTGATTCCCCCTTATTTAATAACTCACGGAATTTTGACGGTATTACAAATTGCGGGAGTTGGGGTAGTTACTGATGGGTATAGTCTTGTGTATCAGGCATCTGCTGCTGTTGCCAGCTTACTGTATGCTTTTTTGGGATTGCTATTTATATACCAATTGGGCAAGAAAATTTTTGACCCGAAAATTGCTTTCTTGGGAACTTTATTTATTTGGTTAGCTACCCCCCTAATCTATTATATGACTATGGAACCACTCACCTCCCAACCGCTTTCTTTCTTTTGTGTCAGCGCTTTTGTTTATCTTTGGTATACAACCAGAAACAACCGCAAACTTTACCAGTGGATAATACTGGGAGCAATCGGGGGACTAATGACTATTGTCAGATACCAAGACTCGTTATTACTGCTTATCCCGATTATCGATAACCTTAAAAAAATATTACCTAATTTTTCCAAAGTCTTGGTATTTTTATTTTTTGTCGGACTAATCATCTCTATCCAATTAAGCGTTAATAATTACCTTTTTGGCTCTCCCCTCCGAACCGGAGCGTATGATGCCGGTTTTCCTTATTTGTTATCACCTAAAATTCCTTATACGCTATTTTCCTTCCAAAGAGGTCTTTATGTGTGGTCCCCGATTTTAATATTTGCCTCAATCGGTTTATATTGGTTAACTAAGAAAATTAAATTAGTAGGAACTTTATTAGTTATCTTTTTCCTTCTCCAAGTTTATGTAGTTAGCAGTTGGATAGACCCAACTCAAGGTGATTCTTTTGGAAACAGAATCCTAATAAATTCAAATCCCATTTTTGCCCTGGGACTTATGCAGTTTTTTAAAGAAATGAAGAATTATCAAAAAATATTCTTAATAATTTTCTCCCTACTGATTTTAGTAAACGGAATCTTAGCGGGATTATTTGTCCTTCGCATCATCGGCCAACCTTATTAGACCTTTGATAAACCCCAAAAGGTAATCTCCTTTTCTCTTAAAAAGCTTTCAATATATTCGTCACTTACTTTCCTGCTTTTTTGTATCCTTCTTCTTTCTTTTAAAAGATATGGCAAATGAAAAATAATCCACAGGTCTGCTAAAATTGGTGGCCAAAAATAACCATTTTTTAATTGGTAAAAAATAGTATTTAAATTTACTAATATTATTTTCAACCACCTCCATCTCTTAAGTAAAATAGAGGTCGGAAAATCCTTAATAATAGTCTGAGTCATATTTCTAAACTGTAGGTATTCAAGCAAATCTCGGTTTTTAGCAGAAGTCGCTTTGTGAATATGATATATAACTGCCTTGGGCTCATACCAACCTTTAAATCCTTGAAGCTGAGCTCGTAAACACAAGTCTACATCCTCAAAATATGCAAAATAATTTTCATCAAAGAATCCTACTTTTTGAAAAATTACTCTCTTAAAAAGACAGCCTCCTCCTGTCACTAAAAAAGCATAACCAGGTGTATTAAAATTTGAATCATCAGCTCTACCTAAACCAATATTATTAGCATGCCCTACCTCATCAATATAATCTCCAGCGGAATCGATTATATTTCTTTTATAAAAATTAAGCATTTTTGCAGCTACAAATCCTACTTTAGGATGTCGTTTAGCTGTTTGAACCAAATAATACAGGCATTTACTATGAACTTCAGTATCATTATTAATTAAAGTAATATAATCTCCTTTTGCAACTTTTATACCTTCGTTTATCGCTTTAGCAAAACCGTAGTTTTTTTTCAGTTTAATTATTCGCACTGTGGGAAAATATTTCTCAATAAAATCTAATGAACCATCATTGGACCCGTTATCAACCACTATCACCTCAAAATTTTTTAGAGCCTGACTTCGAAGAGAACCAAGGCAAGCTTTTAACAAATGCTTACCGTTCCAATTAGGAATTACTACTGAGACCAACGATTTCATTTTTTTATGGTAAATATAGCTCGATAATAAGGCGGCAAATTAATTCTTAATAAAAAGAAAAGTTGTTTGTATGCTAACCTTAAAACCCGACTTAAAAACTTTCCAGGGTTAACTGTAAAAAACCAGTGCAATAAGAACCAGCACAGTAAGTTAGCATTGTATGAGATTTCAAATTGATTCTCTTTAATTCCGCAATCTAGTAGATATTGCTTAACATCTTCTATTTTTGGCAACCCATTTTTTTTATGTTCCAAAAGCCATAGATGATCCTTTCCATAAACTTTTTTAAAAAGATTATTGATCCTACCCTCCATCCTTATACTTTTTTCACCAAATGGAAACCCTAAAAAAATTTTCCCTCCTTTTTTTGTAATCCTTAACATCTCTTTAATTGCCTCCCTCCTTCTGTTTACTTGAATATGTTCTAAAGTATCCAAACATACAACTTGATAAAAACTATTTGTCTTAAATGGTAATTTAAAAACCGAAGCCTTAATATATTTGATATTTTGATTCTTCTTAGTTCCAGTTTTCGAGAAATCAGTATCTATCCCTATAACCTGACCACTAAAGTAATCGGATATCCCACTACCGCCTGAACCAATCTCTAAAACAGGGGATTCTTTCCGTCTCGATCGCTCTATTTCTTCAACAATAGGACCATAGCGGATAGCCGTATCAAAATTAAATTGCTGTCGAGCTGGATATATCATTTCAGTCTCTGCAACTTTCCCTTAATGTAGAAGAAAAATATCGTGAAACCAATTACATCAGATATCAATGTTGCCCAAGCAGACCCAAAATAACTGTATCTGGGAATTAAGTAGAAATTCATTACAATATTTAATACCAAATTAAAAATCGATACAACAACTAATGCTTTTAAGAACTTCTTATCAGAAAACAACGTTATTCCTTGGATTGATATCATAAACATAAACGGAATTGTGAGCGATAATATCTTAATTACAGCAATCGAGGATAAATACTGAGGCAAAAAGAATGTAATAACCTGAGGAAGAAGTAATAAATAGGCAGCCACAACTCCCAAAGAAATAAAGAACAATAAGATTGTTGATTTAACATATAGATTATAAACCCTTGAAGGATTAGTTTCGATCCATTTCACAATATTAGGAAAAAGTGCAAGAGATAAAGAAGATGGAATAAATATTAAGGCCTCCAAAAATTTATAACCGGCACTGTAAATTCCAACATCAAAGCTACCTTTCAGATAACTTAAAATGAGCGTATCTACTTTAAAGTACAAAAGACCTAATACTCCCACAAAACCATAAGGGAATGATCCTAAAATAATATTTTTGATAATAAGCCAGTTTATGTTTATATGTAGGACAAATTTTTGCCTCATAAAAGAAATTGCCAAAATTGTAAGATAAACGATTTGCCCAACTATTAACACCCCTATAGCTCCCATAACACCATATCCAGATAAAATAAAATATACTCCTAATATTATTGTAGAAATACTCAACGCTATTAAACCAAGCGCTGAATACTGTAGTTTCTCCAAAGCTACAAAAACAGAATCGAAAGTAAAAGCAGCTGCTTGTGGTATAGTTGACAAAGTTGCAAGAAGAATTAAAGAAACTCTAATTTTTTCTGGATCAAATAAATATAAAACTATTGCAAAAACTGCGAATAAAATAGAAGTTACGGTAACTCTAAATATACCAATGCCGAATAATAATTGAGGGATTTTAGAACTATTAATTGCTAATTCTGTAATTAAGTATCTATTAAAACCAAAATCTGAAATCGATGAAAAAAGAGAAAAATAAGCCAAAGCAACAGAATAGAGCCCAAAATCAGAAACTCCCAGATTCCTAGCCAAAAAAATGGTATAACAAAAAGAGATGAGTTTAATTATAACTTGAGCTCCAAAAAACCAAGCTGAATTTGTTAGAATTGTCTTTATCACATTCCTATTTTAACAGAATATTGATCTAAAATTCACTTAATCTAACTGATAATTCTATAAAAAGCTTGACTTGACTATATTCCTCTAAACCGTTAATAATTAAGGTAGTAACTATTTTGCACAATGCGAAAATTACTCGCCATACTGGTATTCCTATCACTCTTGCTACCCAGTAGCATTAAAGCTCAATCAAACGAGAGCAATATACTCTTCAATGACAATTTCAATAGCAATAGCTTAAATAATTGGAAAGTCCGATGGGGAAATTGGAGAGTAGAAAATGGAGTATTAATAAGCGAATTGTCAGGAATAAATAAACCTGGAAGAATTGAGA
The DNA here is from genome assembly GCA_021786105.1 of bacterium. Lineage (GTDB taxonomy): Bacteria > Patescibacteriota > Microgenomatia > Daviesbacterales > UBA10151 > UBA10151. The sequence goes on along the minus strand of JAJYNW010000014.1, from coordinate 10,468 downwards.
TAGGTAGTGATAATTGGCAAGATTATAAGCTGGAAGTTGATGTAAATAACATCTCGGGAATAGATGAAGGAATTGGCTTCAGAAATAATAGTATCTACAATACTAATTACGAGCTAACTTTACGACATGGAACGGGCCCGAATAATACACCAGAAGCTGTTTTGTATAAAGTATATTGGCAGGGATCACAAGAAAACGCTACAGTATTAGCTAAGTATAGACCAACTTCATTCATTAATAATCACCCTTACCACATAACAATAGAGGTTCTTAATACAAACATCAAGGCATGGATTAATCAAGAGTTGGTATTTAATTATAAAGATGACGACTTAAGAACCCGAACTGGATTTATAAGCTTATCCACATGGACTGGAAGCATTGGATACGAAAAAGTTCAGTTTGATAATATCAAAGTTACATCTTTAGATCCTCAACCTTTCCTGGATTTACCTTGGGATTATAAAGCCCAAGGAAGTAGTTTTAATTACATGGCCCTTAACCCTTTTTCCTGGTTTGACCACCAATATCCATTACAAAATCAATGTTGCAACTGGCAAGTAATGACTTATGTCGGAGAAACTATTCAACGTCCCTATAGATCCCATAATGGGTATGATTATGGATCAACAGTTGGAGTGGGATTGAATACTCCCGTATTAGCTGCTGCTTCTGGCAAAGCTACTTTTAAATCCTGGCAAAACAGCGGAGGAGCTGGTAATGTGATTAAAATTGATCATGGTAATGGCTATCAAACTTGGTACGAGCATCTAAGCAGTGATGATTTAATTATCTCAACTGAGGGACAAAGCATTGATGTCAAACAAGGACAACAAATTGGTAAAGTTGGCATGACAGGCAAGACTGATGGACCTCATATTCATTTCTCTGTTTTTAAGGATTCCAATAACAATAATTCCTTTAATGATGAATTTCCATATGGCGTGACTGACCCTCTCGGCTGGGAGGGAGAAACAACAGATCCCTGGTCTGTCTGGAATAATGGCACAAGATCCGGAACAAGTAGCTATAATTTGTTCTTACCTGCTTCTCCTCCTAAATCAGTTAACATATCTTTAGCAGGAGGAGCATTAACTACAGACGACACAATTATTATAGTTCCGGCAGGAGCATATGGTTCGTCATTTGATTTAGTTTACAAAGTAGGCCCATTTGAATCTCTCTCCAATTACACAACAAGTATTACACCTTCTATCTATCTCAATGCTTATAGCAACGGTCAACCTGTTACCCAATTTTCAATACCAATCAAAATCATTGTTAACTACTCCAAGGCAAATTTAACTAACATTAATGAGAATACACTTAAGTTTCGATACTTCAATGAACAAAATAAATCATGGGAAGAGTTACCCACAACAATTGACACCAGCAACAAAACTATTTCCACAGAGGTTACTCATTTATCTCATTTTGCGGTCATGGGTGATGAGAAAGATCTTACTCCACCAACTACAATCGTTAATATTACAGGAGATCAAGGAGAGCAGGGATGGTATCATACACCAGTTAAGATAAAACTCTTGGGCCAAGATAATAAAGACGGGGTTGGGTTAGAGTATACCTTATACACTCTCAATGGCACTGATTGGTTTGAATATACCAATCCCCTTGTTTTTGAAAACGAAGGTGATTATCAAATTGTTTACCAGTCTTACGATAAAGCTGAAAATCAGGAACAAAAACAAACTTTAAACTTTCATATTGATAAAACTCCGCCTGAGGCAAAGATTTATTTTGATAACCAAAAGAAAGATCTCACAGTAATTGGCATGGATACAAACCAAACAACAGTCACTTCAGAAATCATCAACTATGATAAAAACGATGAGGATAAAAAAGAGAAAGAAGACGATCATTCAGATAATAAATTATCGAAGAAAATTTATAAAATTACAGACCAAGCAGGAAATACGCTGGAGATAGGTGTTAAAAACTTTGACAAAGACAAAGAAAAAGATTCCCAAAATTATTCATTAAGAATTTATTACCTAAAATACAATGACCAAAAACCGATTTATCTGCCCAAAAACCAGTATCTGGTTAAATTCGAAGACAAACAAAAGAAACAAATAAAATTACTGCAAGAGTTTAGCCTGAAGGATAAAGTCAAAATCAGGATTCGTTACAATGCGAAGCTAAATAAAAGCGAGATATACATAGATAATGGTGAAAAAGAAAAATTAAAGGAAACGCGTAACGGTTTAGTCACTTTATTCCTTACCACTAATAAAGGGAGTTTGGAATATAGCTACTGAAATCAATTCTCTATTAAACGATAATTTGGCGGTAAATTAAGTGAATCGATTAAATTTTTAAGCTTAGAGGTTGTTTTTGGAGCTTGTAAAGGGACAAAGCTGCAGAGTTCTGCTTTAACTAGTTCTTTTGAATTTATATCTAATTCATATTTAGTATACTTATCTCCGTTTTCGCCGCTAAGACAAACTCTATCTTTTTGCCAAATTTTTTCTTCTGGTGAAGGCATAGATAACGGTGATAACTTAATATCCTTAGGAGAATCAGTTATTTTACTTAACAGATCTCCTGTTACATCATAAAGATAAATCGAGGGACCTATTAATAGCAACTGATTCTTATCCTCCGAATACAACAGCCAAGAAATTTTATCCGGCATTTTATCCCGCGAAATAATTATCTTCTTATTTTCGGGATTTAATATATCTATAGTTGATATATACTCATAATTACCTCTATAAGGATTATCCTCACTAGATCCATGATAGGCTATAATTAATTTTCCTTCATTGGTTAGACCTAACGATTCCTCGCCCTTATTACATCCATATTCCGCAGTTGTAATCTTCTTTACAGTTTTGTTTATTGTGTCAAGCAAATAAAAATCGCGCTCCGACCAACAACTATCTCCTTCGCCTCCAATGACAAAATACCAATTCCTTAATTTTGAAATAGAGGCATTTCTTGCTGCAACCAGCTTCTGCGGTTTACCCGAAAAAGACAAATCAACCCAAAAGACAGCTCCTTCTTTTAAATATCCACCTAAAGAAAAATAAAGCGTATTTTCAATAACTTGTAAACTGCTCAAAAAATCAGGGGATTTTTCTGTATTAAACTCACTGCCGCTTTTTAAATTATCAAAAATAATATCTGTCTTCCCAGTATCTATATTATGACTTTTTATTTGAATATCAGGCGGATAACCGTTATCATTTTGACCACCATCCGAAAAGATCAGCAAGTTATTCCAACGAAGAATATTCAAAAGAGCGTCGTTTGATATAGCAAAAAGTTCTTCTGTCTTATTTCCCTCCTTTCTTTCTAAAACATATTTTGCTTTCGGTGAAAATAACGATCTAGTTGAAGGCAAAGAAGTTGGGGAACTCTTTCTTTCCGGAAATTTTGAAGGCATAGGGACAATAGAAGAAGGAGCTACTGTTATAGATTTAACGCTATTATTTAAATAAATAACGGTTACCCCAGCAATTCCCAAAAAGAGAACAGCAAAAATAACCATTAAGCCTACAAAACCGTTATTCTTTAGGTAGAAAGGCATTACTTATAGAGTAAAAGAAATATCTATTAAAATCAAATACGTTTAGTGTGGAGTTGACAGGACTTGAACCTGTGACCTTCTCAATGTGAATGAGACGCTCTAGCCAACTGAGCTACAACTCCAGATAGCGTTAATTTTAACATTCCACCCCTTGCACTACAACTTATTCCTTTGAGATAATAACCAGCATGGATCCAAATACTTCTATGGCGAATTATGGTGAACCGGCTCAAAAAGGATTCTTCGGAAACCTGGGCGGATATCTGGTTGAATTTTTTGAAACTGTGGTGGTGTTTGGGGCAATTTTTGCCTGCATCTATTTATTTGTAGCCCAATTCCATAAAGTCCAAGGCAGCTCCATGGTACCGACCTTTCACACCGGCGACTTTCTCATTACGGAAAAACTAAGCTACCGATTCCGGAACCCTAAAGCAGGGGAAATTATAGTTCTAAAAAATCCCCGGGACGAATCTCAGGATTTTATTAAAAGGATTATTGCCGTGCCAGGAGATACAATTCAGGTCTCCAATCGCACGGTTTTTGTTAACGGAAAAGCTCTGAAAGAAGATTACTTGCCTCCCGAGACACCAACTCCTGCAGGAGCTTTTTTAACAGAAGGATCAACCGTCAAAGCCGGAAGTGACCAATATTTTGTTTTTGGAGATAACCGGGAACACTCCTCTGATTCCAGAGAATGGGGACCAATCACTAAAGAAGAAATTATTGGCCGGGCATTTTTCCGATATTGGCCGCTTGCGGTTATTGGGATGCTCACCAACAAATAATTTTACTCTACCTTCAAATTGAAGTAACCCACAATTGCTTGATGTAAATCTTCTAAAACTGCCGTAGTTTTATTCGGATCACCATTGATAATGAGCTCCAGTCTGGCTCTTTTACCGGTCAACTGACACTTAACTTGTGCCTTATCCGTCTTTTTAGCCAAAACATCAATTATATCAGACTGAATTTTATCAACATCTTCGGATATAATCCGCATCGAATCAACAACTGCAGTTTTCTTGGGACCAATTCCTTTTTCTGCCCTCATCCGGCGGACTAATTCTTCGGTACCACGAACAGAAAGGTTTCTTTTTAAAACTTCTTTATAGGCGAGTATAATTAGGTGAGGATCTTCCAAAGAGGCTAAGCTTCTGGCGTGACCTTCTGTAGTTGCACCGGCCATCAAAGCATCCTTCAAAGCATCAGGCAAAGTCAATAGTCTTATGGTATTAGAAATATACGAAGGGCTTTTTGATACCCGCTCTGAAATTTCCTGATTAGTCAGTCCGAATTCATCCATCAGCCTTCTGTACGCCTGAGCCCGTTCCAATGGATTCAAATCTATCCTTTGCACATTCTCCACAATGGCCATTTCCAGCATTCCCTGGGGACTGGTTTCACGGATGATTACCGGCACTTTAGGCAAACCGACTACCTTGGAAGCTCTCCATCTTCTCTCCCCGGCAATGATTTGATAACCCGCAGGAGTTTTTGCCACCACTATTGGCTCTAAAACTCCATGAGCTCTAATTGATTCGGCAAGCTCTGATAAAGATTCAGGAGTAATTAAACCACGCGGTTGTAAGGGGTTTGGCTGTAGGAGATCTATTTCCAGTACATAAATCTGTTCATCCATATTTTACGAAACATCAACAACGGTTTTATTCAGTCTCTTTTTAAATCCCACTTTACCCGAAGTTGTGGCAAATATGGTGTAGTCATTGCCTTGTTTAGCGCCTACTCCCGGGTAAAATTTGTTTCCTTTTTGGCGAATGATAATATTTCCGGCTTCGGCTTTTTGTCCACCATAAAGCTTTACTCCCAATCTCTTGGAAACGGAATCTCTATTTTTTCTTGTACTTCCTCCACCTGTTTTATGTGCCATATATGGTCAAATTTTAATCTTTGTGAAAAATTAAGTCAAGTCTTTAGCTTTTCACAGACAAAATAACCTTAGTAATTTTGGACCTATAACCTGTAGTCCTCCGGTAGTTTGCCTTAGCATGGAATTTGCTAACTCTGATTTTTTCTCCTTTTACGTCTTCCAGGCGTTTTAAGGTTAATTTTTCTTTCAGATAAGGATTGCCGATTTTTAATTTATCGTCCTCAGAAAGAAGCAAAACATTTGCCTCGATACTCTCTTTTTCTTCCCCCTGGAAGTTTACCTCCACAAGCTTGCCGGGAACGATTTTATATTGCTTTCCCGAAATTTCACAAATTGCATAATTTAACATGGACAAAATTTTATCCTTTCCCAGGCTCAATGTCAATCTTCCCTTTTATTTCGTGCTGAAGACACCACCATTCCCAGTAGTAACAGAGTAGCAACTGCCGAGCTTCCTCCATAGGAAATCAGCGGCAAAGTAATGCCTGTAATGGGTAAGACGCCTAAATTCATGCCGATATTAACAAAAACTTGGAAAAAAAGCATTGACGCCACTCCCAATATTATCAAAAAGCTGAATTGGCTATTTACTCTTTGGGCTGCCCTTAAACAAAAAACCAACAGCACCAAATATAAAGACAAAATAAGCATTGAACCCACAAAACCTAGCTCTTCAGCAATTGCAGCAAAGATAAAATCAGTCCGGAATTCCGGCAAGAATTGCAGCCTTGATTGAGTTCCCATCCCCAAACCCCTTCCTGTCAGTTGTCCAGACCCCACAGCAATTGTGGCCTGAATGACATTGTAACCCTTACCCAAAGGGTCAGATTCGGGCGACAGAAAGCTTAAAATCCGCTCTTTTTGATATCCATGCAGGAACAACCAACTGATTGGAATTATAGAAACCATAATCAAAACAAGCAATATCACCTTTTTGACAGAAACTCGCGTAACCAACAACATTCCCAACCAAATAACCATTAAAGTCAGCGACGAACCCAAATCCGGTTGCTTGAAAACTAATAAAAGGGCCGGGGCGACCCAAATCAGACTTTTAAAAATGTTTAACCAGCTAGGCGAATTTTCTGACCAAAATTTAGCCAAAAGCAGTATTAAGATTGGTTTGGCAAATTCCGACGGCTGAACATTAAATATACCTAATGGAATCCACCGAAGGCTACCCCTTGTTTCAATACCCAAGATTAAAACAGCCACCAGCATTATTAAAATAAATATGTACATCGGGATAATTAAAACCTTAATCGATCGAAGTTCGAACCTAGAAACTAGAAAAAAAAATACCGAGCCAATAATAACAAATATTGATTGCTGGAGAGCTAATTCCCTCGAGGAAGAATAAATTATAAGTATCCCAATAGAAATAAGTAAAAAGCTTGCCAAACTAATTGGCCAATTTATGATTTTCTGGATCCTCATCGGAAAGATTGTAATCCTTTATACCTTTGAAATCTTGAGCTCCGGACCTTTTTCTATTGAAACAGAAGCCGTACCTTTAAGTATCTGGTTTTCAAAAGTTTTAGGCCAAGCGGGAACAATTATTTTGGTTTTATCAGCTAAAGTCAAATTCTGCTCTTTCCGAAGTTGTTGTATTTGCCTGATCAAATCCCTGACTTCACCTTCTTCTTGCAAGTCTTGAGTAATTTTAGTATCCAGAGAAACTTGCGGTTCTGTAGCCGAGGATTTTTGGTACTCAATCTTTTTAACATTAGCTTCCTTAGCCAAAATCTCTTCGAGCTCGGAACTTAATTTAACAGTAGTTTTGTAAGCTAATGACGCCAAAGGCTGTCTTAACTTGACCCCAGCTTCCTTTCTTTTAGCATGGGCTGCTTCTGCAATTTTTCTGACAACCGTCATATCTTCAATTAATTCCTCATCAATTAATTCCTTTTGCACCTCAGGAAAATCCTGCAAATGAACCGATTCTTCATTTGTCAGATTTTTGTATATTGTTTCAGAAATAAACGGCATAAAAGGAGCTAAAAGCTTGCTTATTTTCACCAATACTTCATACATAACTGAAAGAGCTGTACTTTTTTCTGTTTCTTTAGCCTCAAAACTAACTCTGTCCCTCGATCTCCTGATAAACCAGGTTGAAAAATCATTGACTACAAAATCTTCAATTCCTCTTGAGGCGCTAGTTGCATCATATTTTGTTAAACTCTTGCTTACACTAAGAATTAATTGGTTTAATCTGGCCAAAATCCATTTATCTAAAATACTTATCCCCTCTAAATCCTTTATCCCCTTTACTTGTCCTTCCGTCAAAGATGCATAATCAACAAAAAATTTATAACTATTCCACAAAATCAAATAAAATCTTCTCCTGACTTCATCCGCCACACTATAACCAAAATTAAGGTTATATTCCGGATTCTGCGTTGCATACATCCAGCGCATTACATCAACACCAATTTTATCTGCCGCTTCGTTAAATTCAATCATATTTCCCGTAGATTTATGCATTGGCTTACCCTTTTCGTCCATTACCAATGCATGCCCTAATAAATTTTTGAAAGGATTTGTCTTTTGAAGTGCTGTAGACATGGCAATCATCGCATAAAACCAGTTTTTAAATTGTCCCGGAAATGCCTCAGTCACAAATTCGGCCGGGAACCAACCTTCGGGCATTGTAGAAAACGGCACAATACCGGCATCAAGCCATGGATTACCCACATCAGGTATTCTAAAACACAACTGGTCACATTTTGTACACTTTACTTTAATTTGATCAATCCAGGGACGATGAGGTGAATTACCGTCAAACTCCTGCCATCCTTCTGCTACCCTTTCTTTTAGCTCTTCCTTACTGCCAACCACTTCAAAGCTACCACAATCGCCGCATTCCCAAATCGGCAAAGCCAATCCCCAATACCTCTTTTTAGAAATCAGCCAATCGTGCATATTTTTTAACCAGTCCAACTCCCTGTCCAATCCCCACTTTGGAATCCAATTAATTTTTTTGGCAACTTCCATCATCTGCTCTCTGTAAGTTGTACCAGAAGCGTCATCTATATCCATAGCAATATACCACTCATCCACAACCCGCCAAACAAGCTCTGTTTTACAACGCCAACAATAAGGATAACGGTGTTTAATTCTTTCAGTAGTCAGTAAAAACTTACCATTTACCTTAATCTTTAAATATTCAAAGATTAGCTCAGGATGCTTTTTGGCATTTTTACCGGAAAATTCTTCCATCCCGTCTAAATAATTTGCCTCTTCATCAATTATTTCAACAACCGGCAAACTTAATTTCGCTCCCAGCTTAAAGTCTTCAGAACCAGCCCCAGTAGCTACATGGACTAAACCAGTTCCTTCTTCGCTACTTATCGGTAAAATCAACTCATCGTTTTCTACAACCCGGTGAATATATCCTTCTAAAGCTTTATTTACCCTGGGCAAATGGTCAAAAGGAGCATCGTATTCTAAATCCACCAACTCTTTTCCTTTAACAATTTTACCTTCCCCCAACTGCCCTAAAATCCCTGATTTTACTAACTCTTCTGCGCGTTGCTTCATTATCCATAACGTCTGTCCCGTAACCGAATAGCCACCATATTCTGCCTTTGGATCAACTGCTACAGCCACATTTGCCGGAATCGTCCAGGGAGTTGTTGTCCAAACTAACAAATATTCATTATCCCGACCCTTAATAGGTAATTTAAAATATACTGATTCATGATCTACTTCTTTATAATCCTCAGTCAAAATCTCATGTTGGGAAATAGCGGTACCACAACGCGGACACCACGGCACACTATCACGACCCTTATATAACCAACCTTTTTCATTGACCACCTTCAAAAAACTCCAGATGGCGTAATTATTTTTATCAGAAGAGGTGTGATAAGAATTATCCCAATCCATAAAATAACCCAGTCTTTTTGACTGTTCTGTTTGAATAGCAGAATATTTTTTAACCCGGCTTTTACAAAGATTGATAAATTTTTCTAAACTCTTAAACTTATCTCCGGGGATTAAATTTTCAATATCTTTTTTAGTATGTAAATTTAATTCTTTTTCAACTTCCACTTCAACCCAAAGTCCCTGTTCGTCAAAACCATTCTGAAATCTTTGTTTAAAACCCTGCATATTAAAAAATCTCTGCCATAAATCTTTATATGTCCTACCCCAAGCATGATGCACCCCCATTGGGTTATTGGCAGTAATCGGCCCATCCAAAAAAGAAAACTTTTTATCTGAAGATTCATTTCTTTTGAGATATTTTTCCACAATTCCCTCTTTGTACCAATAATCTAAAAGCTCTCTTTCCAGAGCCGGAAAATTAACTTGTGACGAAACTGGTTTAAATTTATTCATAATTTTGCAAGCGATCTCTCTCGCTTTATCTGATTCAATTCTAACAAAAAAGCTTCTCCTAAACTAGCGCTTTCATGGTTTCTATAACCTTCTCATCTATAGCTGCTAGCCTGGCTTCTCGCTCTTTTGCTGCCTGCTCCTGAAAAACAGAGCATCCTTCCACTGGCTCATTAATCTGGCGGGACCAGAACAGGATGCAGCCATTCGATGCTAACTTATCCTCTGAAAATTTCTCTCTAACGCCGGAAGTCCCAGAAAATACAATACAAAAATCTCCTCCCACTATCTTTCCCTTTTCATCCTTTTTCGTGCAAAAGTCACAATTTTCTACTCTTCTTTCTATCCCATTTCCATTCATTTTTTACCCCCTTTCATTTTTCCATAAAAAAAACCTCCCGATTTGGGAGGCCCATCTTAACCTAAATCTCTTTTTAGAGACTAAGTTAGGACCCTCCCGCAGGAGAGGTAATAATAATTGCAGTAATAGTTGCTAATCTTTGCGTATTCATTTAAGTATCGTTACTATACCAATTAATCTATCTTCGTGTCAACAAATTAATGTAGGTGAGCTAGCGGATCATATACACCTTTCAGTTAGAATTAAGGGGTTCAGGTATATTAAAACGGCACTCAAACTTGCTGGAATTAAATCATTATCTGAGCTGAAAGGAGGAATTGATGAAAAC
>JAJYNW010000005.1 GCA_021786105.1 bacterium | reverse complement strand
CGATCTCGGAGTTGTAAAGATTATCCAAAGTAGCGGATACAGGTTAAATCCCAAAAAGTAATAATTATCCGGTTGATAATTATATCCCGTGCCGATATCTCGATAATATTTTAGGACATAAATTAAACTCTTAGGAAATCCCGACCATAAAGATGGCCAGCTAATAAAAAATAATCCACCTGCCAGCAATATCCCCAATATACCCCATATGTAAAATCTTAATGGAACCTTTTTAACAACCTCCAAAGGCGCAGAAATTATTTGAGGAAAACTAAACAAAATATAAGGACACAGAATAAAAGGCAAGAATAAAATATTGAATTTTGTACCTATCGCCAAACCTAAAAACAATGCAAGTATAGCTATCCATCTTGGTCGTTTAGAATTCATTAGTTTATAAAAGGCCCATATTGATCCGGCAAAGAATGCCGCCTCAATTGGATCTTTGATATTAAAGTGCGCTTCTGAAAAGAAAAGTGGATATGTCACAAGAGAAAGGAATGAAACCACTCCAGCCAATACCCCAAATGTCTCCAATGCAAAAACCGTAACTATAAAAACTAAAATAGAAGAGGCAAATATATTGAATAAATGATATGAGGTTATATCACTCACTATGCCGAGTTTCTGAAAAAAAACATAGTTTAAAGTAGCAGCCAGATCATCGTTTAATGGAGGATGGCCGATTTTCTTTTCCGAAACCCCATTCACAAAGAATTCACCATTGTGAACATCACTTTGGTACAGACTTCTTTTACCCCAAAATTGTTGTAATTGGTTTCCTTTTAAAGAATCCAGATCAGGGATATTTAGATCAGCATATGATAACCTACCAGTTAAAAAGTAGTGTAGATAAGCCTGCCCCCTCATAAAGTGAAGCGCCTCATCCCATGAAACTCCGTAATCAGGCAAGGTAAAAAACTGAATCAAGAAAAAAGCTAAAGCAAGTAGTAAAGCGAACAAATACTTTTTCATTATTTCGATAGCTCATCCAGAGAAATATATCTGGCAGATATTTTATTTACTTTCAATTCCCCAGGTATTGTCACTGGTACAAGTTTAAGTGCCGAAATTTCTGTACCTCCGGCAGGTAACGAAAACTTATATTGATGGCTGACACCGTCGTAGTTTACAACTAAGTAAGATTTTTCGCTGCTTTTCCAGGACTCATATTTATTTGATTTCCAATAAATTTTCAATTTTCCCTGATAGTTTAAATCTCTGAGAATATCGTAACTTGTCTTGCCATCTTGAAGATACGCTAACGGTTTCCCGATAATCGTTTCAGCTTTGGTGATATCTAAATCTGAAAACTTAGCAGGAACAACCCAAACTTCCGCAACTGCTGGCGAATCTTTGCTAATAGTGCCCGTAATAACCATCTTAACAAAACGTGCTTGGGTTATAGGAAAATCAACTACCTCTAGTTGTCCTCCATCTATTTTTTGAACTTTGTCCACCCTTTTTACTGTATTCCAATTATCTCCATCCTTTGAAACCAAGATAGAGTAATTTGTGGGAGTATTATTTGCAAAACCATTCACCCAAACAAGTCTATCTACTTCTTCTTGCTGCCCCAAATCAATGGATATAGCTGTTTCCTTTGAATGCCACAAGATTCGGTCTGCCTGCCACACTGTGCTGTTATCGTTATCGAATAGGTTTTCCACAACTCGATCCTGCCATTGATTACTTACTGTAATTTTAGATGTTTTAAAAAATTCATTTTTGTGTTGCTGATAATCAAATACGTTAGATATGTTAATACCGCTAGTTGTCTTTTTTACTAGGTCATCAAGCGAGGAAAAACACGGACAGGAAACTTTGCCGTAATCCAAAGGGGTAGCAGAAATGTCCACCTCCAATTCTGAAGGAAAGATCCCCGAAAGGGACTTTTGGAATTGAATTGTGGCTTCTGTCTGAGTTAACAAAGTCCCTTCTGCAGTATTTTGGACTGAGGTTTCAGATTTCGAAGGCAAAGACGCGGTAACTTCCTGAAAATTAGAACTACCTGCTAACTGCTGCCGAAATTGTTCAGTAGTGTTAACCAGTAAATCGCCGTCATAGAAAAAGGTGTAGACGTTATTCCCATCCGAATGGACGTCCTTGATCTCTTTGGCTAAACTAGCAAAATCAAGAAACCGTTTAAAATCATACCTATCAATTCCATATTTCCAAGCCAGCGATGCCGTATCAGGCATCTGAGAGACTATTATGGCATCTGCGAAACGCTGGGAAGCATTTTCCGCTACATCAAAATATAAAATATCACCTTTCTTTATTTGAGGTACATAGTTCCTAAGCTGCTGATAAAAACTTCGGGAGGGAATACTCCGATTCTCAATAATATTATTTTGCATCGCATAAGCGGCCGATAAGTTCCCAATGCCCCAAAGCACAACGACAGATAAGAGAAAGATTCTTAGCTTTTTCCCTTGGAATAATGTAGCTAAAAGCCCCAAAATTCCAACCAACGGTAAAAAGGAATGGGCAATATATCTATGAATTGATTCGTAAGTTACGAGTGGCATATATGCTGAATAGGCAGCAATATTAATCATCATCCAAAAACTCAAGAAAATGAATATTTTTTTCTTTTGTGAATCTTTTATCAATATTGCTAGTGCAGCAATAACTGCAATTAGAATACAACCCAAAAACAGTAATATCTTTGATTGGTCTCCGACTTCCAACATAGGATTTGTAAAAATTTTTCTTGCGCCAGCTCTCCAAAATAAAGAAGCGATAAATACCAGCGGAGCGTGTAAAATAGAGGAGCTTGTTAACCAATCTGGAATAACTAAATTAGTTAGTGTAGTCACAATCCCAAAACTTTGAAAAAATTCCCCTTTAGAAAATGCAATAAGCAACTGTGCAATCTGACCGGAACGGGAATCAGCATTTTGCAAAAAATAACGGTAGAAAATAAGCAGAAAGGGGGTAAGCCGGAGGAAAGAGGGAAAAAAGGATTTTATTGGCTTGTTAAACGCTAAGAATACTAGCTCAAATAAAATAACAACTCCGACCAAATAATGTGTTCGTGACTGCCCAAATTCAATTGCTGCTAAAAATATTGGTAAAGAAAGTAGATACCATTTGTAGTTATTTGTTTTATAAAATTTCCAGTATAAAAATAAAAGTAAGCTAGCCAAGATAATAGTAAAGCTCGTTGTTACACTGTTATAAAGTCTGATAAATCCATCAGATGCTATATATCCGGCAGCAAATAAAAATCCGGTTATTTTACCAGAGGTTTTACCTATAATTTCAGAAAAAACTTTATAAACAAAGACAGCGGCTAAGAAATATAGAACGAAAGCTAGACTGTAATATGCAACAGTGTTATATCCAAAAAAATAATAAATAGGGATATAGGGTGTTGCTGAATATTTATAAGGTCCTTCACCGAAAGGCCCAGGTCCTAAAAAGCCAGCATTCCCTTCCAGATGCGCTAGTTTAAAGAAGATTGCATTATCGTCCTGATAAACGTACATCTTGAGCATCTGCCCATAGGAAATTACAACCACTAAAAATAAGATGAGTACAAAGTGACTGGAAACAAAAGAAGTAAGTTTCGCCAGGAGCTTTGTATTAATCATTTCAAAAAGATATATTTAGGATACTAGTGCAAGTCTTTAAGTTGATCCGAATATATTTTGAGATAATTTTTATCATGCTCCATCAGTAGCCAGAGTCCTGAATTGGCTTCAAATTTCTTGTCTAACTCATCGACAATCTTCGAATGACGATTGTACATATCTAAAACAGATTGTTTCTTATCCAAGGCTTTATTTTTTACAATCATTTCTGTCAAATTCCCAACATAAGTGGAGTAGCGGGAAGAAAGCTCCTCAATCAAGTCTCCCCTATCGTTTACAACCGCATAGTCTAGCTCTCCTAATCTTTTCTCAGTTAACTGCATTTGGTAATTAATTTTATCTGTAGTTGAAAATTTAAAGAGCATAGTTATTCTTTCAACAAGCCTATCTACAATATTAGAAAGATGTACATTTTCGATAGTGGCGCTCTGAGAAGAAGATTCAGTTGCAGCAATATCAGAAGCATTTGCAAAATTAGCATTTAACAGGCTTAGGGTAAACAGAAACAGAAGGGAACAGAGGAATAGTTTAAGGTTTTTCTTTATTGTCTGAAGCTTTAGCATTAAATTGATCATAACATCCCTATCGTTCTTTGTAAATCTTATTTGACTTTTCGGCGGTTTTAATTAAAGTCTTTAAGTAGTAGGTTAGCGGTCTCTATTCCACTAGCCATCGCCTCACCTGTGGTAGAAAACTTCGGATAAGTTCTGTATATACCTGCTAAATATAAATTTTCACCTAATTTTGCTGGCGGATTTTTATACCCAACACTAAAAATTGGGGATACAAACTTAATGATGTTTGTTTTTACCCAATTAGGTCTAATCTTTTTCCCAGTTACAGTCTGAAGGTCACTGATTACCATTTCTTCATATTTTTTCAAACTCCATGGTCTTTTCCCATATTCTAGATTTGTGAAGAGGTTAATCACCGCTTTGTCTTTTTTAGTTATCAAGGTATGGTTCAAATTTGAAATCGAAAAACATCCTCCAAATATTGCCCGTGGATAAAGAAATACAGTCCAATAATCGCGGAACGGCACAGTTGGCAATCCGGCTAAAAGGCTATAGCAGGACATATATTTGATCCCCCCTAAAACACGTAACCAACGAGAAGGCGCTTTAGCCTCTATTAAAATTGGGTTGAGCGCAGGAGGAGGAATAGTATTTAAAGCTGCATCTACCTTAATTGTTTTACTGCCTAATTTTACACTCTTTACCTTCCCTTTTTTGTCAAGTGCAATTGCATTTAATGGTGTATTCAGCATTATTTCTCCGCCCAAAGATTCAATTCTTCTTTTAAATTCCTGGCACATCTCCTCGTTCCAGCTGGCGCAAGGTATAAAGCCGAAAGGAGTTCTGCCTTCAGCATGGCTTAACCTGCGACCCAACCAAGCCGCATCCGCCTGATCGCTTAAAAGTCCGAATTTAATATCCACCAGTGGGGCAAAAATTGCCTGCAAAACTTTTTCGTCTGCCCAGCTTTTTACAAATTCCGTTACTGTCCTGTCTTTCCATGACGACCAGTCCTTAGTAAGCATACATCTGGCACCCAAAAACATATATTTAAACCGCGAAATGAAAGGAAGTCTTTTAAAAAGCATGACGTCTTTCGGCGATGCCAGGTCAATATTTTTCTTATCCACCAAAGTGGAAACATGTATCTTTTTCCAGTTTACCCGCGAAATTAGGTCTAACTTATTCAGCACCTCTAATAATCTTTTATCTGAACCCACAATATGATGGTAACCAATAGATGCTATTCTCCCGTCGGGAATCCCCACTGATCCCGCTGCACCGCCAATATATGGCGAGCTCTCAGCAACTATAACCTTGAATCCGCCTTCAGCAAGAGTTAAAGCCGCAGCAAGTCCAGAAACACCACCTCCAAGTACTGCAACTTTTTTGCGGAATTTATTCATAGTCTTTTTTGGCATATCGGAAAACTTATATAACAAAAACAAGCAATAAAGCAAGAGCTTTAAAATTGTCGATTTACAAAATTTAAAAAAGAATGGTAAGATCATGGTCAAAAGGGTCTAATTTTATGAGTATTGTCTCTTGTATAAAAGTCAGCAAAACATCTACCAACCCTCAAGAAATTTTTGACGCTGTTCAAAAAGCCATGGAGATGGCACATTGGGAAAAATATGTTAAAGGTAAAAATATCGTCCTGAAAATTAACGCCATGTGGGACAAACTTTACCCTTCATGCACCACTACACCAATGGTAGTTGAAGGCGTAATAAAAATTATTCTCTCATCTAAGAAATTTAAAGATGCCAAAATAACTATCGTTGACGGGAACACAGTCTCTTTTATGGATGCTGGCAAATCATTCAGGGTTCAGGGCATGAACAAGCTTACCGAAAAATATCCTGTTAAAACAATAAACCTGAGCCACACAAAATTTAAAACTATTTCATATAAAGAAGCACATATTCTTAAAAAGATTAAAATAAGCCAGGTACTTCTAAACGCGGATACGATAATTACTATCCCCGTACCTAAAACACACGCTTATTCCGGAATGACTGGCGCATTAAAAAACCAGTGGGGTTGTATTCATGAATTAAGGCATAACTACCATTTAGTGCTTCATCCGGCAATTGTCGATATTAATAAGTTCCTCAGCAACAAACTAACTTTTATGGTGATGGATGCACTTTTCGCCATGGAGGGAAAAGGACCCAAAAACGGTATACCAATTCATGTAGGACATATCCTTGCCTCCTCTGATCCCGTAGCTCTTGACACAGCTGCCTGTCAAATGATGGGTCTTAACCCAAGTGATTATCACTATATAAAGTATGCAGAAAAACAGAACTTAGGAAAAATGAAGCCACACATTATTGGAAGCCGCTTACCTTCTTATAAATTCGCTACAGCGCAAAAATCGAATTTTGCGATGGGAATGGAGATGAGAATTAGGAAGATTCATCCTATTGTAGAAAAAGTAGTTTTTGGTGAAACTTCTCCGCTCTTATTTGCTCTGCGAATTGCAGCAAAAGTTTATTATGACTTCTGGTACCAATTTATGGGTATGAAAAACGTTAAGAAGATGATGAAAACAAACTACGGTACAATATGGAAGAAGTATTATCTTAGTTAAATGGGAAAAATAAAAAGGGTTGTTTCTCAACATAAAGGTCTACTGGTAATCACCTCTGTCTACTTAATCACTTTTTTACTAATGTTACCTTTGAGAAACGTCGCCTTTGAGGATGATTTTGCTTACATTCAAGCTGTTAAATCTTTTGTAAATACAGGAATACTCCGAACACCGGAATGGGCTGCACCAGCAATGCTTGTCCAAATTGCCTGGGGAGGGATGTTTGCCAAAGTATTCGGTTATTCGATTGGGGTTCTTCACCTTTCTAATATCGTTTTATTTTATTTCGGGCTCCTTTCTTTTTTCCTCACGCTCAAAAGACTGAGGCTTGGGGAATTCAAAGCAGCGCTTTTCACTCTTTTTCTACTTTCCTACCCCTGGGTCTTTGATTTTACCTATTCATTTATGACCGATGTTTTCTATCTTTCGTTGTTTTTAATTGCTGCCTATTTTTATATTAAGGCATTCCAAACAAACTCCAGATTAGCATTTCTTTTAGGTAGTTTATTCGCCGGGTTATCTTACCTACAAAGACAAATCGGCCTGATAATTCCTGCGGCAGTGGTAGCAACACTATTATTTCAATCAGTTGCAACCAGAAAAATACTTTTAAGAAATATTTTCTACTCAATTCTACCGATGGGAACCATCTTCTTTATCTATAGCCATTGGTTGGGTAGTGTGGGACTGACATATGCTCAACAACATTTTATGGTAGAACCCATGCAGGAACAATTTTTGCCAAAAATCATTCCCCAAAACTTAAGAACGGCAATCGGAGCAACTCAACAGTATTACACACTGGCCCTAATTAAAAGATTACTTGCATACTTTGATAATGCCATCGCCTTTTTACTCCCCATTTTTCTCATCTACAAGTTTCAGCTCAAAAGTACACTTGAATTCTTGAGTAAAAATAGACGTCCTATTATCATCACAACTTTCGTAGTGTCTGTCGCCTATTTAATAGACTTCGTTACCGGACAAGCATATACCTCGCATATGACATCCCTAATCCTAAGATACGATATATTCGTCTCCCCTAACTGGGGAACGGTGTGGCCAAAACTTGTCTGGATTTCCCGGATTGTTTGGGTATTCATGATAGCAATAGCTGCAAAAAATTCTCTACGGTCACTTTTTACAAAAAGAAGATCTTCATCTTTCAAGTTATATAAACGAATGACAAAAATTTATATTACAGTATGCTTACTACTATTTGGGATTTTTCTTAATACCAATTTTCCATTTATCTTCTCAAGCAGGAGAATAAAACTAGCTTTAAATTCTCTTTCAATATCACCTGGAATCTTCGGGGAGATTGGAGACCTTTTATCCATAAAATACATTATATTGGGAGTTAGAACTGGATGGTTTTTCTTTTCAGTAGTTTTATCAGCACTAGTTATTTCAACATATATCCTAATCACTCAAAAATTCAAGACTCTTACAAAAATCTCATACCCATTACTATTTTTGGGATTAATTTTAATCGGTGACCTGCTTATTATTTGCTTCTTTAATAACTATTATTATGAAGAATATGTTATCCAGTTTATTCCAATTTTTATCATCTGGATAGCTTATCTCCTTCGAAATATACCAATCAGCACCCTTAGGGCAGTGACAATTATTTTAGTTGTCACTCTTTTTTCTATTGCCAGTACTCGTAATAGATACCAGTCAGAAGGTCTTTATTGGCAATTAGGAGAAAAAATGGTAGAAAAAGGGGTTGACCCGGAGTTTATAAGTGTTAACTGGCCTTGGAGACCTTATTGGTATTTTGAAAATGTGATTCCAACACTTTGGGAAGAGTATGGGGACGATAAATACAAAATGCCTGCCGAAAAATTCGCTGGCTGGTCGCGAACCGCAGATAGACCCGGTATCCACTATAATTCTTCAGTAGTTCCCTCCAGCAAGTCAAAACGTCCCGACGCAATCTTGGAATCCGAAAAGTTTTGGCTTTTTTCCAAACAATTCCCGTTTATCAGATGGGTAGAAGTA
Source organism: bacterium (assembly GCA_021786105.1). Taxonomy (GTDB): domain Bacteria; phylum Patescibacteriota; class Microgenomatia; order Daviesbacterales; family UBA10151; genus UBA10151. Next base: position 116,352 of record JAJYNW010000005.1, on the reverse strand, counting down.
AACATGGGTCAATCCGTTGTTAAATGATTAATCTAAAGATTGCCATGACTCACGGGGAATAAAACGTTTTTGGGGATTTTATAATAGTTTAGGTATGGTTTCTGAACCCTAGGATCCGAGAAAAATTTCTCTGACTCAAAAATACTTACATCATCAGCCCATATATCCGTCCCCCCCTGGCCCTGCATTTCTAAGCTCACAGTCATAAATTTAGAATTCACAGGAGGAACCACAGTAACTCTTTTCTCCACCCAATCTGATGTTCCATAAACTCTGGATGATAAAGCAGTGTACAAACTTCCGGTTGTAAGTGTAATTTTGCCAGGATCATTTTCATAAAAATCAACCCTTATATATCCATCACGAACTTTCTTTGCCAAACTATCTCCTGTTTTCATCCAAGCCGCAACCTCGTAAGCCTTTATCTGATTACCGTTACTCACTACCGAAATTGCCGGTGAAACAGCCCGAATTACCGAAGGATAAGCGCCTGATCTTACTAATCGTAACGATCCTTTCTTGTCATAACCCAAATTACCATCCCAGTTAATATTTTTAACATCCTTATCCCAACCATTTACCAAACTCCAGGAAGATAAACTGCGTGAATCATTAAAAGGGAATTCTGCAATTAATTTTTTGTTACCTAAACTTAATACATCAGGAACCCGAACGATAAAGAAACTCGAATCAGGAGCTTGCCATGGTTTAATATATGCAGCCACCGCCCAAGAGGCCAGCTCTGATGAGGCAACGGCGGGATACATGTTTTGAGAGATTGAGTCGGCATTTTCCTTATTCCAATATTTTATTGATTCGTCTGACATTGTCCTCATCCACCAGTAAAAATTATTTGAGAGCTCATCTAAAGATATGTACCCATAAGAGGCCCTCTCTTCCTGCATCTCGGCTAAAGAAAAAACGTTATCCATTCCAAAAGCTACTCGTTTAAAATTTTTACCTTTTGAAAATTTGTCAAATTGCCTAACAGCAATTGTTTCTCCGTTCGGAACATTTCTCTCAACCCACATTCTGGCCTCAGTCATTGCCCATGGCCTCGTAAAGCTAAGCGTATTAATAAACGAATCTCTGATTTGTTGGGCAGAAAGAACCATTACTGCAACAATTATGAGTAATGTCGTTACTTTAGAATTAAGTATTAGAATCCTGCTTACAACAGTGAAGATTTCACTTATAGCAACACTTGCAAAAATTAATAACAGAGGAATAACTGTTACAAAATTACGAATGTAAAAGCCTCCATTACTGTAATAAAGAAAAACAATTAAAAATGGAATTAGCACAGATGAAAGCAAGCTTGTTTGTAATCTAAATCTCCAGAAACCTAATATTAAACCAACTGGAATAAGCATTAGAATTATTCCTCCAATCCCAATATGATACATGTAGGAAATGGGATAAAAATCCAAGTTATTTATTCCAAAACGATATTGCAATGTAGTGTAATAGTTGCTTGCATAAAATTTATCCCAATGGATAAATTGGTAAACGTTAATTATTAGATAGAAAATTGGGGAAATTAAGGCAGCTATGATAAAATCTTTTTTAAACAATCCCCTTATTAATGCTCTTAGATTCCCTTGTATTTTCTTTGGCCAGACAGCAATTAGATGGACCAAGAAAAATGTTAGTATAGGAAAGACTTGAGACTTTGTAGAGAAAAAGAATGCCAATGAGATACCGCTTAAAAAGTAATTCTTCTTATTCGGACTTTCTAATAATTGTTTAAAAAAGTAGAAACACAAGAGTAAGAAAAAAGCGTTATAGACATCCGGTAAGCCAATATGGCTGTTTAATACCTCTCTAAAATTCACTGCAGTTAACAACGCTGCCGCAATTCCTGTGTAGTAATTAAAGTATTTTTTACCAACTTGAAAAACTAAATAGACAGTTCCCAAACTAAACGCAGCAGTAATTGCCCGTCCCCAAAAAATAGCAGCAGTTTGTTGATTATATAGAGGCACATGCTGATAAAAAAAGAGTACATTCCTAAAAACAGGCAGATTATCAGGAGAAAAAATGAAACTGTAGACTATAAAAACCGGGTTAAAGATTAACATATACAACATCGCATGAATTAAGGGAATAAATGCCGGGTAGTCATACCTGGTAGGATCAATGTTTAAGTTCTTGATCATTTGCAGTGCATGTCCATAGATATATGTTTCATCTGGATGAGTTGGAGGATAGCCCGGATAGACGCCTATAAATCGCAACAAAGCAGCAATCGCCAAAATCCCAGCCAATAACTTATTTTCCTGGATCCAACTGTAAATTAAGTGAGCAATTTTCTTCATTCTAAACTGTGGAGACCACTTTTCTTTCCGTATCTTTGCTTACACGGCGGAAATCTTCCAAGTACTTAAACCACTCAATTGATTTTCCAAGGCGATTAAAAATTTCTTTATCGGATACCTTTCTCCTCTTTTGAATATCTCTCCTTTTTTGTAAAGTTTTCGGCAAATTCAATAAATTCCAAATTATACCCTTTGCTACCATAGAAGCATTGTGGAACTTAAATGTCACGAGAAATGCAGTAATAATTCCTAATGATATAAATAAATGAACGGTTCCGATGAATAATAAGTTTCTAAATTCTAGATTCTTAATTAAAGAGCAAATTCTATTCTTATAGTAATGGTAGTTTAGCTTGACCACATTTAATCGACGGATAGTATATCCCAATTTATGATAGATAACTGCTTGAGGATAGTAGATAATTTTATATCCACTTAACCAAATCCTCCAACAAAAATCGCTCTCTTCAAAATATGAAAAGAATTCCTCATCAAATAACCCTTCCGCTTTTAAAATTGCTGATTTCCTAATAAGCATACAAGCACCTTTTGCTGAGAAAATCTCTGTTTCCTGATTAAACTCCGGTCCATCTTTTTTCATGAAACCCCAATGTTTCAAAAATCCAATCTTCGTAAGATATGACCCAGCGTTATCCAAATATCCCGGGTTGTCATAAAGAAATATTTTAGGCTGGATCACTGCAATTTTAGGATCCTGCATTAATCTACCGACTAATTCGGAAAGAAATTCAGGAGTTACTTTAGTGTCATTATTTAAAAGTAAAACAAACTCTCCTTTTGCCAGTTTTAATCCTTGATTATTAGCTGGAGCAAAACCCAAGTTCTTTTCATTTTTAATGTATTGTATCGATTTGATCTGCTTATACTTTGCAGGCAGATCTTCGCTTTTATCAGTTGAAGCATTATCCACCACAATCAATTCCCAATTAGGATAATCAATTTTGGATAATGTTTTTAGACAATCATCAAAAACCTTTCCACCATTCCAGTTAACAATGATGACAGAAACCAGGGGGAACTTCGAATTCATTGACTCCATTTCTTTCTATCTAATTGTTCAATGGGAGTAATCCAGGATTTTAAGGATTCTGTGCCATACGTCCAAAGAGTTAACCAGCAAGCTAAGGGGTGAAAAAATAATGCGACGTCTCTTTTTCTCAAAAATCCGCTTAGGGTTTGGAAAATTAATGGAAAAATTGTCACACTGGCTAAAGCAAATTTTAAAACACCCCAAAAGACGATTGAATCTTGGATCTTCTGAACTCTCATGCCATTACTTTGAAAATACAAAAAGTCCTTAACGCGCCGCCTTTGTTTCCTAATAAATGTCGAAATATTTCCACTGAATAAATGTACAACTCCAGTCTTTACCTTTGCTACTTTTATTGGCTTTTCTTTAGCTAAAAATTTTAAAACATCTATGTCAAACAAATAATCTTTAATTGGATATTTCTTAAGTTCGTCTTTCTTCATTAAAAAACCGTTTGCACCAATAGTTAGGTCCACTTTATCCAAGGAAAGTACTAAGTAATCTTTATTCTCCTTGTACTTTATATCCAAATCTGTCCATCTATTTGAAATGTAACTATACCTATCATAGTACCCAATAAATAGGCTTAAAGGATCACCCATACCCAAGAGCGCAAAATATCTTGTTAACCAATGGTCGTCTTTTCTATAAGTAAAATAAAGCGGTTCTGAAGCCACAATACTGCTATCTTCTTTAAATGGTTGGATCATTTTTTCAAACCAATCATCTTCAGGCAAAATATTATCCGAATCAATAAAAGCTAATATTCCGCCAGTTGCATACTTGGCTCCCACAGCCTTACCTGCTTCCGCGGTCTTTAAGATATTTTTATAAATCTTAGCTTGAAATTCCTTAGCAATCTTAAGAGTTTCGTCGGTACTGCCTCCGTCGGCTACTATAATTTCTACTTCCCCTGAATATTTTTGGTTAGCAATGGAACTAAGACAAAGCCTTAAAGTTCTCTGTGAATTAAGAGTGGGCATGATAACGGAAATCTTGGGATTTTGTGGCTTGGTCGCTTTCATCTAATGTACTTTACACACCTGTAATGATATGATATTAGGCATAAAGAAACAATCTTATGAAAAGCTGTGAGTTGTCCTTTATTATACCAGCAAAAAACGAAGAAGATTCCATAGAGATCCTCTATACCGAAATCCTCGAGGTCGTCAAACAACTTAAGAAAACCTACGAAATTATTTTCATTGATGACGGATCTACTGATAAAACTTTCCAGGTTATGGAAAAAATTCACCAAAATGATAGGAATGTAAAAGTTATTAGGTTCCGAGGAAATTTTGGTAAATCTGCTGCTCTCCAAGTCGGTTTTGATCATGCTGAAGGTAAAATAATCTTCACTTTAGACGCTGACCTCCAAGACAACCCTAAGGAAATCCCCTCGTTTATTAATATGATTGAAGAAGGTTACGATCTGGTGTCAGGGTGGAAAAAGAATCGCCACGATCCTTCAATCGGGAAAGTCATTCCTTCCCGAATTATTAACTTCCTAACCCGCAGGCTTACAGGAATTAAGATACATGACACCAATTGCGGTTTTAAAGCTTACCGGAGAGAACTGATCGATAACCTTAACCTTTATGGCGAACTTTATCGCTTTATTCCTATCATTGCCGCTAAACAAAATTTTAGAGTCGGGGAAGTGATAGTCGAACACCGAGCGCGGAAATACGGTAAAACTAAATTTGGCTGGAGTAGAGGAATTAAGGGAATCTTAGACCTCCTGACAATTATATTCCTCACTGGTTATACTCGCAGACCTGGTCATTTCTTCGGAACTTTTGGTTTAATATCATTCTTTTTGGGATTCTTAATCGGTCTCTATATTTCTTATCTAAGGATAACAACAGGAACCATCCAATACCGGCAACCATTGTTATTCCTAGGAATATTGCTGATGGTTATCGGAATCCAATTTATTTCCACTGGACTTCTTGCAGAAATGTTAGTTCACTCTAAAGGGAAATCTGACTATTCCTCTTTTATTAAAAAAGTAATTTAATTAGGTATGGCTAACCCAACAAGAAAACCAAGTCTCTCTATCTTCTTCCCTTGTTATAACGATGGAAAGAGTATCGGAAAGTTAGTTGAAAATGCAATTGAAACCGCAAGCCTTTTAACTCATGACTTTGAAGTTATAGTTGTTGATGACGGTTCGAAAGACAACAGTCCTGAAATATTAAAAAAGTTGGCTCTGAAATACCCTCATTTCAAACCAGTTTTTCATACCCATAATCAAGGATATGGCGGAGCATTGAGAACAGGTTTTAAGACTGCGACCAAGGATTTAATTTTTTATACTGATGGTGACGGTCAGTATGATGTCAAAGAACTCCCCATACTCTTTACTCTCATGACCGATGATGTAAATTTCGTTAACGGCATTAAAATGGCCCGGCAAGACGCGACTTATAGAATTCTTATTGGGAATTTATACTCTTTCGTTACCCGCTGGATGTTTTGGCTCCCGACTTATGATGTAGATTGCGATTTTAGACTAATCAGGAGAAGTCTACTTAGCAAAGTTAACCTAAGAAGTAATAGTGGATCTATATGCGTGGAACTTGTGAAGAAAGCCCAAAAAGCAGGCGCGAAATATCGTCAGGTTTCAGTACATCACTACGAAAGAAGGTTTGGCCACTCACAATTTTTTCACCCCAGCCGTTTACTCTCTACGTTTAAAGAACTAACTTTGCTCTGGATCGAGCTTATATTGATGAGAAAAGTTAATAAATTGACCTCTACGCTTTTGAGGAAGAAACAATATAACGGTACTTGTAGAAAGAGCCCCGCGCCGAAAAAGTCCCTTGATCTTCGATCTTAAATTTACGTCCCACCAAATCCGCCAACTCATCCAACTGTCGGAAATATTTTCCACCTCCTAAAACATCATCCAACCACATTAATATGTTCGATAGAAAACCTTGGGGAATGTCATCTATAAGGATAAAATTTTTAATCTTGTTCTTCTCAATTGTTGAAAATAAGGTTAGCAGCTGTTGATCTGATAAATGATGAGCAGCTGCAATTAAAAAGGCAATATCAAACTTTTCCGGAAGGGAGAATTCTAAAGCATTTCCAAGAATAAATTTTGTATTCTCACTCTTGATGTTCTTTCTGGCATAATCAATATAGGCAGCATTAATATCTATTCCGAGATATTTTTTAGGTTTTATACTTTTTCTTAACTCTCCTGTGCCACAAGCCAAATCCACTACAGTTTTTTGTGTGTAGCTTCCAAACTTTTTTGCAAAAACCTCCCAAAAGTTTCCGTTAAAAAACATCTGGACTGGGTTAAAAATAAAGGCAGCTTTTAGCCAAATAAAAGATATAAATTTCATATATTACTTAAATGCAAACACTTTATAGTCTACTACATTGTTTAAACAAGCATCTTGCGGTGATAGGCCTAGCTTTATATACCGAATTTCTTGACCAACAAAAGGTTCTAAAAATTTTCCATCCTTTGGTTGCTGACCCAATGTTGCTATTCTCCAACTTTGAGGAAGCTTCCCTTCATTTTCTCCCCAATCTTTACCGTTAACTGAATATCTCACATACCCGGAACTTAAAGGCTGACAACTACTTTCCTGATAATCAATTTCTAATCTCGATACCCTCTCAACCTGACCCAAATCAAATGTCAGTCCATTATTATCTCTGGTCATTTTTACCCCCGACAAATTTTCTTCATTCCAAGGGGAAATCAGATGAGTATTATCATTTTTCCAAACTTCCAAAATATCTACACCATCTACTTTTACCTCATAAACTGGTTTCATGAATTTAGACAGGTAAGTGTCATAGTACGACGAATCATCTGTTCCTTCGGAAGTTAAAGAGATAGCATACTCTCCCTGACGTAAATATCCACTCCGTAAACTATTGGTAAAGTTCAGGTCGGACCTTAACCAAATCTTGGGTATGTTTGGCATTAAACCGTGCGCCATTACTACCGAACTACCTGGCTCAGCATTTTTATTTATCCAGATAATTCCCTCTCTATAAGCTGCCCCAAAAGTATTCCCCCAGGAAGGAATATTTCTCTCTTTGGCGCCCTTCAAACCTCCAATTAAAAAATTAAAATACACATTTTCATTCGGGTGAATAGATATCAGACGATAAATGTTAAATGAAAATCCCAGAACAATTAATCCAATAGCAATAAACCGGTAAAGCCTTTTCTTCAAAAGCCCAAGTATAGTTGCAGTTCCAATACCTGAAAGAATTGCCAACGGAGGAATATACTCCATAATCTGGCGGATACCACCATAAATTGTTGTACCGGGAGCTGTAACCCGCAAAATCGGGATTGCCAACCACAACAAAATTAATAAAGAAAGCTTTTCATTATCTTTTCTTATTAACTTTGGGATAGAGATAATCCCAATTAAAGTTAAAATTAAAATTATGGGCGGAGTGGTATAAGCAATCCACTGAATGGGATAGGTATTAATTTTAAATGGGCCAACGTAGTTCTGATTGATATTAGCAGTAAGGCCTATCTCTTTATAAAACCCAACCACCTTGGCAACCCGGGAGATTGTATTCGTCCAAAGATAAGGCCAAGAAAAAATAAATATAGCAGAGCCAATTGCAAGTGCTGCAACGGAAGAAAAAAATAGACTACGTTTAGAAAGAAACCATCTCCCAAACCCTTTTTCCCATTCTTGTTTTTTACCCCACCAATATATTGTAAGCCAGGGCAAAATAATAAATGGGACAAATAAGACATTAAATTTCGTACCCAGAGCCAAACCGAAAAATAAACCAGAAATTAAAACCTTCTTCCATTTCTCCTGAACGATTCCCTGCCAGAAAAAGAAAATCATAAATGATATAAAAACGGTTTCCGGTATATCCTTTTCATTATTAAAATGAGATTCTGCCCAAAAAAGAGGATATAACGCTAAAGATAGGGCAGATATTAATGCAGGTAACTTTCCATATTTTGACGCAACCCACTTATAAATCAAACCTACCAATAAAGATGCAAGGAGTATGCTATAAACTCTATACGAATCAATATCATTTATTATTCCCAGATTTTGAAATAAGACAACATTAAATACTGAGGAGAGTATGTCACTTAAAGGAGGATGACCGCCTCCACTACTTCCTCCCTCATGTTGTATCATCCAAGTAAACGGCATACCAACACTCTCATAAAAACTACGCCCTTTTACTTCATCACTGGGTAAATTTGCATTTATCGAAAGCGATTGAGGGTTCTGCCAATATATACTCCATTCAGGCAGGTCGTTATAGTCTTTATTTCCTGTCAAAAAATAATGTAGGTAGGCCTGCCCCCTAGGTAAGTGGTTAATGGTGTCCCAGTTGATACCATAATCAGGAAGTGTGATCACAGCTACCACAAAAAACAATAAACTGAGCACAACGGCAATTTTCCAATCTGAAATAAGTTTTAACTTATGCATATGAAAGCTTTTTCTGTTTTACACCTCGATTCTTTAAAACATCGTTGAAAAAATCAGTATATATTTTCCCCACAGACTGAGTTCCGAGTCTCTCTGTAACTAGCTGCCGATTTTTTATTCCCATCTCTTTCCTAAGTTTTGGAGACACAACAAGTTTTTCGATTGCTGCACTTAAAGCTTGAGGGTCTTTCTCTGGAACAATAAAGCCATTTACACCATCCTCCACCACATCGGCCATCCCTAAAATATTAGTAACTATTTGCGGCTTCCCACAAGCCATAGATTCTAAACACACAACCGGTCCCCCATCAACATTCCCCTTTTTATCTATTACCGAAGGAGCCACTAGCACATCAGCCAAATTATAGACGTTTAAAATTTCATCCCGAGAAATCGTCCCTGCAAAAATAACTTTGTCTTGCAAACCCATTTTTTCAACTGTTTTCTGTAATTCCGGCTTCAAATCCCCATCGCCACCAATTAAAAGACGTACATTAGTATGCTTTCTTAAAACATCAGGTAGTGATTTTATAAGATATTCAAAACCTTTTTTATAAACTAAACGTCCAATCGCTAAAATAACAAAATTATTGACTTCTAATCCAAATTTTTCTCTGTATTGATTTTTATTAGCCTCCAAAGGTTTAAATCTCGACACATCAGCTGGGTAACTAATAATTAGAGTTGGCTTATTAGAAATTCCTAAATTTAGCAACCTTTTTAATAAATACGAACTGTTTGATGTAATTCCTGCCCCATTTAAAGCAATAATTTTCGCTACCCAACCAAACGGCTTAATTCGACTCGCCAGATAAACATCTGTTCCTGGTAAAGTTACGACATACGGTACTTTTGTAATTAGCGAAGCGATAAAAGCCACTAATCCGTTAGGTAAAATCCAGTGGACAGAGATAAGTTCTATTCTCTCTTTCTTAATAACCTTAACTAAAGTTATCAACGAGAAAAGTAACATGAACGGTAACAACATATATGCCCTCTTGCGAAGTTTGACATCCTCCTCCATTGTCTGTGAATAACCTAATAGATGTAGGCTATCCGGCCAAATATATTTATAGGTAATTACCTTAAATGGATCATTTTTCCTGGAAAATTTGGGATCATAAGGTGTAATTACTGTTACCTGATTGCCATTTTGAGCTAAACCATCGGCAAATTCTTTCATGAACGCCGCTGATACATCCTTATCATTACGGGGAAATGTATGGGTTAAAACACAGATTTTCATATTAGTCCCTTCTCTTGGTACCAATCAAAAGTTTTTTGAATCCCAGTTTTTAGATCAAAAAAGGGGTGGTACCCGATTAATTTTTTCGCCTTTGAAATATCGTATTTTCTATTCTCGGTAATAAATTTAACTCTCTTTGAGTTCAATACTTGAGGAATATTAAATTTATCTCCTAAATCAAACGCTTTCCCTATTAGCAAAGCTAAATCCTGAGGCAAAGAGAGCGGGAATAAAGTAACTCCTTCAACTTCAGCGATTGTCCTTATTAGCTTTTCCATAGTTGGGCAAGGATCGTCTCCGATAATAAAATCTTCACCTATAGCATTTTTATGAGTCGCCGCAAGTATTAAACCTTGAACTAAATTCTCTACATATACTGTATGAAAAAAATTCTTCCCATCTCCTATCGGAATAAAAAGTTTCTTTTTTACCAGTGGAAAAAGATTTGAAAAACCTGGGCGCAAATCACCCGGACCAAAAGCAATCGTCGGCCTTACAATAGTCATCGGGAAACCTGTCTTTTTATAATACCTGAATAATAAATTTTCTGCAGTAGCTTTTGTCCTTGAATAAATATCTGAGGGATGAATAGGAGATGACTCGTCAAGCATCTTTCCTCCTGTAGGTCCATATATACCAACTGTAGAAACATGGACAAATCGCTTTATATTGGAGTTTTGATAAATTTTCAATAAATTTTCTAAACCCGTAACATTGGTCTCCCAGTATTTCTTTTCAGGTAATTTATGGTGCATTAATACCGCTGCTAGATTAAAAACCACATCATTCTTTTTAAGGGCGTTCTTTACTTTACTTAGATCAGTTAAATCACCGGAAACAATATTTACCTTTTTGCCATCCAAATCTCCCATCTTTCCTTTTGACCTAATCAAGACACTCACTTCCCAGCTATCAGCAATTAAACGTTTAACTAAATTCTGTCCGATGAAACCTGTCGCTCCTGTAACAAACGCTTTCATAACCCTAGTTCATTTCTCCTTCTTTTACTAACAACCAAAAAAATGTGGGTGACAAAATCTTACTCAAGGGAGATAGGAGAAAAGCAAATTTTTCCTGCCAACTCCCTGATTTTAGAGCATCGTCATAACCGAAAATTCTAGGACTACGAAGTATTTTGTCCGTGTACTCAACGATATAAAAATCCTTAGTAAGCACCTTTAATCCCCAGTAAGATCTTAAGTTTTCATAGTAATAATTCCCTTTTCCGGTAATCTTTATATAGATATTAGCCAATTTCTTAGGCATCCATGACAAGAAGAATAATTTATAGTGAGGTTCCAGTGGCCACAATTTATTGACCGCTGCCAGAAAACAAGTTCCTCCGGGCTTGAGTACCCGGTGAATCTCCGAGAGAAGTTTGGCAGAACTCGGAACATGTTCGTAAATATGAGAACAAATTACCACATCAAAAGTGCTATCCTGAAAATTAAGATTCATTGCATTTCCTTCAGTAAAAGATAAGTTCTTTCTTCTAAAATTCTCCTTAGCAAATTTTACCGCTCCTTTATCAATATCAATCCCAACGACACTCTTAAAATGGGAAGCTAAAATATTATCTATAAAACCTGTCGAGGATCCCAAATCTAATAAAGTTAACCGGGACATCTTTTCTTTCCCCCAGTAAGACTCTAAAATCTTCACCATTCTTCTGGCCTTTTGTTCACGGGATTTTTTGTTGTACATCTCAGGCACGCCTGAGGCATATTCAAGTTGGTAATCATTTCTTTTCATTTATCTATTATACCTAGTTGTGCCTTTCTTAATAAATTAAATACCAAAGCTAATGTTTCGGATGAAAGAAAAGAGATACGAAGTAAAATAGCAATTACCACAGCTACAGGAAACGGCATATACGACGAGAGTAACGTCGCTAGTGTAACTTCCTGAACACCTAATCCCGATGGTGCCACAAGAGTGATATATCCCAAAAGCCAAGAAGCAGCATATATTCCGATAAACACCGGTATAAGACTTGAAGATAGATCTACAACACTCCTTGAAAGAAAGAAAAGTACTAAACCTCCAAACAAAAATTGCAGAAAAAAGCTTCCTGCAATTAGTGGAAGTTGAGAGATCGGAATTTTAGTCTCTTCTATAGCACCATCTTTTTTAGTAAGCTTTTTCACCAAACCTATTAGATATCCTGCGATAAGCTTGTTACTAAGTAGGATTACTAATAATAAAAGTAGCGTCGCTCCGACAGCAGTAATTAAGGTAAACATTCTCCGGTTTTGGATAATACTAATTGGTAACTGCCAGAATGTCAGTGTAGCCAAAATAATTACTGAACCAAGTAAAAGCACAAACAACGCTTCGAGAACCACAGCTGTTGTTGCCTTTGGCTTGCTCATCCCTTTTTGGTGCGCCAAATAAACCCTACCTGCATATTGCCAAATAGACCCTGGTAAAAATCTTCCCGCGTTTGAAAAAGTCCATAATTTAAAATTACTAAGATAGTCAATTCTTGCTCCCAAAGCACGGGTTATCAAATGCCATGAAAGTGCATCAATAGCATAAATAGGTAAAAGAAAAATTATAAAAAGAGCTAAATTCCCGGGATTTAGATTCCAGGAGATACTTGTAATACTATGCCACTGCCTCAATATATTCTCAAAGAGAAAAGTAAATATGGCTCCTACAACAATAAACGGAATGATTTTCCTTATAATTTTCATCTTCTTCCTTCAATCAACAGCAAACTTTGTTCCACAGAGTTATCCCAGGAAAATTTGCGGCTCCATTTAACTGCCCCTTCTTGCAGTTTTTTTAGTTCGCTATCATTACTTATGATTCTTAAAATATCTTCTGTTAGATTCTCAGGAGTATTTTTACTGCAAAGTACCCCGTTTAAACCGTTCTTTACAGAATCCGTAAGACCTGCAGATACATAGGCTACAACTGGGGTTCCCATGCTATTGGCTTCAATGTTCACCAAACCCCATCCTTCTCTAACAGAAGGATTTACCAATATATGAGATCTTTTTAGAAGTTCAAATTTCTTCTCCTGTGAAACAAACCCCCAAAACTTTACTTTCCCCATCATCCCTAGTGCGCTTGTGATTTTTTCAATCTTTTTCCCATATTCTTCGGTTTCCGGTTTACCAACTACCCAAAAATTGAAGTCTCTTCCTTGAGAAAGAAGTTTGAAACACTTTAATGCATCCTCAATTCCTTTATCCCTTGATAAAACTCCCAAAAAAATAATTGTAGGTTTTGGTTCTTTCTTAATGGATGTGGGTGGATTTTTAACAATAACTCCATGCGGGACTACAGCAATATGATTAGACGAAATTCCCATTTTCTCCACATCTTTTTTAGCTGAATCCGAGCCTGTCATGAATGGCATATTTCTATAAATTAGAAAGATGAACGGTTCTCCCAAGTAACCTATTATTCCTATTAACCAGTTTATGGGTCGCGGTAAGGGATTTAAAAACCAAACTTTTCTTGCAGTCTCCTGAATTACTGCCAATTTTGGCTTTCGGACATATAAAGGAGTAAAAAATGGCAAACCATGGAATTGGTCAACAATAAAATCAAACTCCTCTTTATGTTTTAAATAATATAAAAAGCCAGCCAATTGGACTCCCCAGTATTGATACCCCATCCGAATGATCCGGACTCCGTCAATTTTCTCTTCTGTTTTTAATCCCGGGGTATATGATGCAAAAAGGGTAACCATATGGCCGGAGGAGATCCACCCCTTCATATGTTCGTGCATAACTTGTTCAGCACCGCCCGCCAAAGGGTGTTTTGGATCTCGCCATGAAAATACTAATATATTCATTTTTTCTTAATTTCTTCCGCCAAAATTGAAGCAGCCATCTCTGCCCCTCTGGCATTCCAGTGTGTATCGTCTATATTATATAGAAGCTCTTCAGGATTTTCTTGGTGGAATTTTTCAAACGGAGTTTGTAAGTCAACAACTTCTAACCCAACTTCCCGAGCCTTTTCAATGAACTGAGGAATTGTAGTGGGATGTTTCCCTCTTGGAACCTTCTCCCAGTAAATATTTTCTTTGTTGGGAATTGGCATAATAATAAACCGTACACCTTGAGATTTAAAATACTTTTGATAATGAAGCATTTTTTGCACTTGCCAATATAACTCACTATCTGTAACTTCGATATAAGCGTCATCAGATTGCAATGAAAAAACCATCGACCCGTCCAATGCTAAATTAATATTATTAGTTTCCCCTTCTCTGACCTCCTGCGGAGAAACGACTACTGGTCCTAGGTTAACATCTCCGCTTTTAGCTACTTTAGCCTGTTGTCCTTGTGAAATAGCCATCAAATGTTTTATGTCTTCCGGCAATCTCCAAATCATCGCCCTAAAATAGTCAACGAAATATTTCTTCTTGAGCCGGTCAAAAATCACTGCCATATTTATAACCCACTTATTAGCAGCCAAAGGAGACAAATATTGGTCTATAAAAGAAGCACTTTTTACTCCTTCAACATCCGGAATATTCATAAATAATTTTTCTGCTGACGCTAAAACTACAATCTTAGGCGGATTCTTTTGAAACCGTTCATCTTGAGCATAAAAAAGTATATTTGAAGGAGCGTAGGGATAAGTCGTTAATCCTAAGTCTTTTTCTAATTTCTCAGTCAACATATCGTTTTGAGTTAAAGTTGAGCCTGCCGTCTGAGAGTCGCCAATAATAACAACATCGTATTTATCCATTCCCTTGTCTTCCTTTCTGTATCCATATCGATCAGTTTTCCATATAACATCTTTAGCAACCGCTAATCTCTTTGGATGTGGCGTATCTCCTTGTTCAATTTTGTGCAGGGTCATATATGGGTAAAAAGGACCTTTTAAAAAAGCGTTCTTTTCTAAAACAGATAGCGATTCCCAAGAACGGATTTGGTTTATGTCTATCGGTTCATTAAGAAGTGAGTTCACTGAAGCAATAATCCAGACAAGAGGTAGAAAAAGAAATATAGACAGTTTAAACAGGAATCTTTTTACATCCTTGTCTCTTTCTCTTCCTGAATTCAACTTCTCCTTCTTCATGTTAAAACTGGAAGTAGATAAATTGTTCTTGGCGGGTAGTAACGTAATAGGCTATAAGGAAAATCAGAATGTAATATGCGGCCCACCTAAGAAATATCGGTTTTGAGGAGAAAATCTTCTTCAGTCCTACAGACTCTTGTTTAATAAGGATTGTTTCCATACCGATTATGGCCAATACCACCATAATTAGATCGAAAGCAGGGATTCCCAAGACAGTTGTTTTTTGA
Source organism: bacterium (assembly GCA_021786105.1). GTDB lineage: Bacteria > Patescibacteriota > Microgenomatia > Daviesbacterales > UBA10151 > UBA10151. The sequence continues at coordinate 101,011 of JAJYNW010000005.1, read as the reverse complement.
GCTATACCTGTCAGCAGCATGTTCACGTTGATATTAACTAAGCCACCTAAATCTCTCCCTAGATGGTTAAAAAGATGCGTGGATATATACAAAGCATCACTTAAATTTTGTGCTCTAAAAAAGATCCATGAAAAAGTGACCAAAGAGAAAGTAGTGACCGTCTGCACGACTTTAAACAATGTCTGTTGTTTCGGCAGGAAAAAAAGATCAGCTAGTGCATAAAAGTATTTACCCAAAAAACGATGGATAATCATATAAACACCATTTAGACCTCCCCAAATTACAAAAGTCCAATTCGCACCATGCCATAAACCGCTAAGAAGGAAAACTATCATAATATTGATGGCCCATCGCGGGATACCTACCCTGTTTCCTCCCAAAGGGATATAGACGTAATCCCTAAACCAAGTACAAAGCGATATATGCCACCTGGTCCAAAATTCCTGAACACTTCTGGAAATATAAGGATTGTTAAAGTTCTTCATTAAGTTAAAACCCATAACTCTTGCAGCTCCAATAGCAATATTGGAATAACCGGCAAAATCGCAAAAAATTTGGAAGGCAAAAGCAATTGTTGCCACGATCAAAGGTAACCCTTCAAATTTCGTGGGGTCTTTGTAAACATAATTGACAATCATCGCTAACCTATCAGCAATGACAATCTTCATAAAAACGCCCCAAAGCATTAATCTTAAGCCACTAACAATTCGCTCATACTCAAAATGATGTTTTTCATAAAATTGGTGCAGTAAGTTTTGCGGACGTTCAATTGGCCCTGCAACCAATTGCGGGTAAAACATAACGTACAGCGCATAAATTCCAAAATTTTTCTCAGGTTTCTGTTTCTTTCTGTAGACTTCAATGACATAAGCCAAACTCTGAAACGTATGAAAGGATAATCCGAGGGGCAAAATAATATCCAAGTGTCTAACTGTACTTTTCGCATGGAATAAACGTACAACATCAACATAGTTATCAATAAAAAAGTTGAAGTATTTAAAGACAAAAAGAGTCAAACAAGTTGAAAGAATGCTTATTATCAGGTAAACCCTTCTTTTGTGTCCCTTGGAGGAAGCAATTAATCTTCCTGCGGTATAGTCGATAATTATAAGTGCCAAAAGAATTAAGATATATTGAGGAATAAAGGCCATATAAAAAATCACACTGGAAATAAGCAACAAAAACCACCTAAATTTATGGGGAAGGACAAAATAAAGAGCCGTAACGAAGAAGAAAAATATTATAAACTGTACAGAGACAAACGACATAGGTGTAGCTATGGTGATTTTAACAAAATTTTAAAGCTTTATATAGGTTGACTTTAGATAAGCTATCGGTAATAGTATGCTTGGATTAATCAGATGAAAATTTACTTATATTTAATTACAGGTTTAGCAATACTCATAAGCATAAGTCTCTTTTATAACTATCCAGGAGTAGCGACACTTGCTCTTTTTAATAACTTACTGACCGACCCATCTTCTTTTCAAACACAAAAACATACAGTAGACACAATATTAGAGTTGGTTTTTAGGTATAACGCGGGAACATCTGCTCTTTTCACCTTTGTGCTTCACTGGTTCCCTTTCAGCAAAGACATAAATTTCTATTACCAACAACACTCGTGGATAATATCAAAATCCCTTCTGCTGGTTTCATATTTCTTAACTTTTATATCGTTCATTCACTTCTTCAAGTCAGTAAAAACAAGGCGGATTAAAAAAATTTCTCTTGCGACCGTTTACTTTTTGAGCTTTTCTTTAATGCTTTCTAATCTAGCACTAGGATTCTGGGACTTATTTATTGCTCCGGTTTTTATTCTAGGATTATCATTCCTGTTTAGAAAACGGTACCGCCTAGCCATAACATTTTATGTAATAAGTATTCTCTTTAACTGGACTCTATTAATTTTGGCTCCTATTTTTTCAATATATATTTTTTCGAATAAATCTTCTTCAAAATTAAATACAGTCTTCAACCTGTCATTAATTACCTTGTTTGCCGCTATCGCTCATGTAAATGGTTACGTCTTAGCCCCAACATTCTTTATCACCAAATCGTCCCAGGTATTAAATATCCCCTGGCTATTGAATCACTCATTAGGTTATTTACAGAAATATTATCTGTTAACACCTTCCCAACTTACACTTGCTATCCTACCTTCCATATTAACAGGAGGCGTCCTCTTTTTTTCTTCATTTTACTTCATAAAGCATATTTTTTGCCCATACCTTGGAAAGAAAAAACTAATAACATATACCTTTATTTGGTTAACCATCACTTTTGCACTTGCTATCCTAGCAAGCCCGTTTTTATCCCTAACTTTTACTTTTTTACTGTTGTATCTTTTAGTGTATAAAAAATTTCAAAATTGTAAAAACGTAGATTCCTCAACTTTTTTTGATTTCATTTCTATTATCTATATGGTATTTTTGGTATTTTTCCCTCTAGTTTCAGCAGGTAACCTCATATGGTTGGTAATTTTTTCTATTCTGACATTCATGATCTCGCCAAATAAAGAAAACCAGGTACGTTTAATATTAGTCAATGTTTTAGCTTTCAGTATTCTTTTTTTAACCTACGGGAATAACGGAGTCGGACCGGATACGCGTTCTAATTACATAGAAGTATTTAAGCTTTTCTTTGCCTCTATCTTCCTGTTGTTAACTGTGTGGCAACTTCCAATAGTCTTAAACAGAACGACTATTAAAAAACAGCTAGAAGCTTCACGCTATTCAAAAGTTTTCCTTATCATACTTATACTTTTACTGAACTTTAGCTTAATTCCCTCCCAAGGAACCGCAGATATGGGTGTTTTTGAGGGCTTCAATCGGGTAGCCATTCTTCATGCCAATCCGTTCTACAACCACACTTTAACAGACAATCAATATCCGCCGCTTTCCACAGTTATCTATACCGCTTTTACTCATCTTTATCAAAACATTATTGGCTTCAAAGATTCTCACCCCGAAGTGGTTGGGCAATTCGCTTTGGCAACTAAAATAAGCACCAGTGTTTTTTATATGATTTCAATGGGACTAATCCTCCTTCTCGGAAAAATCATTAAGAGGAAAGGGGGCCTTAACAAAACTAATATCCTGCTTATTTTTTTAACTACATTTTCTTTAGGTCTGCAATCAAATAGTTTAACATCCACCGATATCTTAACAGCCCCCACAATTATTCTTGCCATCATTTGTTTATTTAAGAAAAAATATTTCCTTGCTGGACTGTTCCTAGGAACTTCTGCTTCGATCAAATGGCAGCCAGTGGCCTTATTTCCTCTTTTTGGGCTAACAGTTTTTAGCCTACGGGAAAAACTCTCTCAAACTTTGCCATCCTCCATAAAACTCATTATCGGGCTTCTTTTTGTACCGATTATTACTTGGTTACTTATCCTCGCCCAACCCAACGGCAGGTTTTCTTTTGATATCGGAGTTATTAAATTCCTAATTGAATCGCCACCATTATTGTCAGGTTTAGCGATGAATTTAAACTGGATTGTTACTTATTATCTTCACGTAAATCAACCTCAAATTTTCGGTTCGCCGGAACTGTCAAACTGGATGAATTGGCAGATAGGGACTTACCAAGCGCCTAAAATTTTTCAAGGTTATTTTTTCTATCTTATTTCAGGGATTATCCTCTTTAGATACTGGTTATTTTCCAAAAAAGACCTCCCTCATTTCTTATCAGCCGCTGTGCTAATCTATTTTTCTCATTATATGTTTAATAAAGGTGTATACCAAAACCATTCTTTTTATTTCGTATTTATGATGTTAATGCTTTATTTAATAAATCCGACCTCCAAAAATAGGTTAATACTTATTCTCTTCGATATTATGAACTTTATGGGACAGGTATTTTTCTACGGCATCACAGGAACCGGGTCCGCCTTTAATCGGGTTTTCCTTAGAGTAGATCTAACTGTCATTTTTGCTTTTTATTACCTTGTAGTATATGGGGTAGTCATTAGAGATTACCTGAGATTCAACAGTTCATTTTCTTACTTACCTAGAGCAAGTGTTAAATTACCTACCATTAACAGAAACGTAATAATATTTACTCTGGTTGTCACAACTCTTCTTTTTGTTACCTTAAAATTACCTATTTTTAAATTTGACTCATCAAAGTTCCTAGTCAATCCACGAACCCAATCTTTAACTTATACAGTGGATAATTTAATTGCTGGTATCGGTTTAAATAATTATGAGCAAACAACACATGACTTTAGCCCAGACTTGCTAAAGAAAGTTGATCGAAAAGAATTTGAAAAAATTAGAGATGGTAATTATGCTAAGGTCGGACCTTTAGTCAGCTTGGGAAAACCGATAATTTCAGTAAATCGGAGCGAGACCACGTTTAAATACCGAGCCGAATTTTCTTTGGATCAAGGAGTAATTGAAGTGTCTTTTAAAAAAAATGCGGAAGGGCAATATAAAGTTACCAACCTCTTAATCGATTCCCCAAAGCTACACTAAATTAATGGCTGCAAAATAGCTTCCCAATAATGCTTGTTTTATTTTTCTCCAAGGCATGAGCCCACCAGAAAAAGCATATTCCTTCCGAAGGGTACTTAATAGCCTCATTAAAAGCAGCGGCAATTTCTTCTTCGGTAATATTATCCTCTAAATCATCCGGCATGTTTTTAATTTGAATGATTGGTAAAATTGGTTTTCCCGTTTTCTCACTTATCCATTTTGTATAATCGGAGATATAGGTTACCGGTTTTTGTAGCATCTGGTGATATAACATCGGAGAAAATAAGTCAAAAACTTTTCCAAGTTTCGAATAATTAACCCCTAAAACCTGACCCAACTTTGGCGCTTCATCATCCTTAAAAGCAACGGCAAAAATACCCAACTTACTTCTACCATTTACATATTTACTCAGCTGCTTCCCAAATTCCGTTAAAGTGTCTACGCGATCTTTTCCCTGGCAGAATTGACATACTTGGTGAGCTTTTGAAATATCTTCATCCCTAATATCCGTACAATCTCCTCCAAAACGCAAACGGTCTATCAAAATTCCTTCCGGTTGAAATTGCAAGGCTTTATCTAAACGATCGAGTAATCTTTTTTGAATTTGAGGATCCAAAATACAAGCTTCTTCGCCTTTTTCTATGGCATTTACGGAAATAATAAGCCTTGTATCTAATCCTTGAAGTTTTTCCCAACCCTCATTATCTAAATCACTACCGTTAACCACTAAATGGTTGGCTCCGCTATTTTCGATTCCCTGAAGGTGCTTGGAACTAACAAAAATAGATTTAATCACAAAGTTATTATACTATCTAACCACCCAACATTCCTCTAGCTACCGATTGGGGATTAATTTTTGCTGCCTTAATAAGGAATCTTGCCGCGTTCTTTATATCTCCTTCCTTCCAGTACGTAGCTGCTATACCCTTATAAGCATCGGATACACCTTTTGGGTAAATCGCACTTTTGCCTGTTCTAATTCTCGCAGCCTCTTCAAAATCTCTTCTCGCCTCTAAAGTAAACCCATGTTTAAAATCACGTTCTCCTAAAAGCAAGTAGTAGTGTGCCATTATTGGAGAATCTGGAAAAAGAGAATGGTGCTTTCTAAAATTAAGTTCTGCTTTCTCGGTCAGTTCATCAGCTCTGGCAAACTCTCCCAACCTCAAACAACATCTCGCTTCCCACGCAAAACCATGTCCAACTTTTTCATTGATAGTGGGCATCGGCAACTTTTCATCCAATCTTCTTGCCATTGTGATATCTTCCATAGCAAGCCTAATATTCTCTTCCCTATCCACTCCTGCATCAGCCAATCCCACTCTTGCACGGCCAATACAATGATAAGCAGTTGAATTTAGCTCCTCTTCAGGTATACCCCATTCCAACCTTTGCACCACATTTAAACCATTCAAAGCGTTACCGAAATGTTTAATCTCAGCATGATAACCAAGTTCATAATCTGCTATCCATCCTTTTTGGCCTTCAATATGAGCTATAAATAACCGGCGTCTCGTCTCAACTGAAAAATCATTGCATAGCGCTGAAGCCTGAGATAAAAATTGTCGTGCTTGTCCAAATGAACCCAAATCTATTAACCCACGAGTAAGGCCGATTAGAGCTTGAGACCGGATCAAAGTATCTGTTGAGGTAGTGTAAACAGAATAATATCTACTCGCTGATTCAGTGTGATTTCCTTGATTACGGCTCGCCTCCCAGGCGTTTTCTAAATTAGCATCTTCTCTGTAATCAAGTTTAACGGGTTTTAAATGACCTAAAACCTGTTCGGCAGCCAATCGAACTCCAAAATGAATGGCTTCTAATTTTGCTTCAGCCAACATACTAGAGGGTATTTTAGCCTACATTTACTCTGAAATGCAAATCGGGGTCAAAACGCCATTTTCTTTCATTCCCATCATTGTAATACCCAAGAACCTTTAGCCGGTAAAAAATTGCTAATGTATCCATGACCATCCTTAAAATAACTTTCCAGGAGATTGCACTCGTTTTTTTATCAAAGGTCACCTCAATCGGAGCCTCGTAAATGCGTTTAAACCCTAAGCACCGCGCCACTGCCAGCATTTCAATATCCATAGCATATTTTTTAACTAATAGCCGAGGCAATACTACTTCCATTACCTTTCTTTTAAATATTTTGATTCCGCTTTGAGTATCACTTAGAGGTAACCCAAAAAGGATCTTTACCCCAAGGTGATATCCGATACTAAAAATATGGCGTAACAGTGGATAATTTACCCGGGAAACGGGGTGGCGCTTGGAACCAACGATAATATCAGCGTTATACCATTTCATATGGGCCATCAACATCATGACCGAAGCCGGGCTGATCTCCATTCCTGCATCCAAAAAAGAAATAAGGTCTCCTTTTGATCTGGCCATCCCAAAACGGACTGCATACCCTTTTCCCTTATTCTGCTCATAACCTACCACTTTAACTCTGGGCAATTTTACTTTTTGCGCTTCTTCGTAAGTTTTGTCGATCATCCCATCTACAACACAAATGATCTCATAATCAAAATCCTGTAAGCTTTCCGAAAGTACATGGTCTATGTTTTCCAAATCTTTCTTTATAGTGCTACCTTGTCGGTATGCGGGAACAATGATCGATATTAATTGCTTCTTAGCCATATTAGCGCAGATAGTATTTGAAAACTGTATAAGCAAACAGGCTTACAAAAAGCCCACTGCTTACTACTATGGAAACCATAATAACAGATAAAAGACTAAAGTGGAAACTCCAGATACCAATAATCTGCGCTATTGCTGCTAAAATCGGGAAAACCACTACCCACGATCTTTTGAGCGAAAGGTGGAAATTTATAAGTAGTGATGACAATGTAAAGAGTGTTGCAAAGATTCCAAAGTATATAAGCAAACCCGCACCAGAAAGATAAGATGTTCCATAGAGAACAGTCAATGTCTGCTGGGGTATAAACTGAAAAAGTAGTAAAACTACAATAGCTGATAAAGCGGTTGCCACTAGACTATAATAAAGAGGTTTCTGGTAATCTTCACCTCTTGCATGTCTTCTAGAAACAATAGGAAACATTACTGAACTAATTGGGCCGGCAGTAAAGAAAATTATTTTTCCCAGAGTAGAAACGGCTGCATAAATGCCTGCATCCTGCGAATTAAAAAAATGTTTTACTAAAATAAGATCGGTTGAATATAGCGAGGTAATGGCAATTGACTGAAATAAAACAGGCATCGAATAATACAAGACTGATTTTACAGGTAATGGAACTGTGCTATTTAAGGGTTTAAGAGAAAGAAATTTCCGACTAACGATTAAGCTCAAAAGTGTTGCTATCACTAAAGCAAAAACTGCTCCTCCTACCGAAAAACCCAATACGACAAGTATCACTCCAATTGTTAGTTTTAAAATATGTTCAATCAGGAACGAGGCTACATTTTGAGTAAACATTAATAACCCCTGCAATGCAGACCGCACAACTGTAGTTATAAAAGAAATGACAACAGCTAAAGCAATGAGGATAATTGTGATAAAACTGCTGACATTTAGAAACTTTGCAGCGAGTGGAGAGATAAAGGCGATCAAAACAAAAATAATTAGGGATAATCTGAAGGTATTGCTTTCAAACCACTTTACCAATCCGGCAATTTCTTTTTCATCTTCTGCAGCCGAAATATATTTAACTACTACCAGGTTTAACGCAGTGGCAGCTACCCCTAAAATTCCAAATAGGGAAAGCAGCACTGCCAGTTCACCATAGGCGGACGGACCCAACATTCTTCCCATAATCAAGTGGTAAACATAATTAATGACATTGCCAACGTTGGAGCCAACAATCATAACCAGGCTGCCGGAAAATAACGGATTCTTTACAATGCGTTTTACTTTATGAATCATTTTTATGCCACCCAATACCCCCTAATAAATAACCCTAACAAAATTGCCCCCAAGAGTACAAGTGACAGGATTAAAAGATAAAAATACCGCTCTGTTTTTTGGGCGACTAAAGGAAGTAGCAGGAAACTTACAAGTGCATATCGGGGCATTGAAGTAAAGGTTCCGGTCAGAGTGGGAATTACCAAACAAGTTAAGGTAAAAAACCAGTAGCTCAACCTCATCCTTTTAAAGAAAAGCACCAGAAGTGCCAGAGGAATGACTGTAAATAAGACCTCTAGGGCGGCGTTTAAAAAAGGTAAGGAGATAACCGGCGTAGAAACTAACATTTTAAAGTATCTAAATAAGACTTGGGGGAGTAGAACCAAAGGCATATTCTCTCTTCCTGTCCCAAATTGAGAAGGGGCAGAAAGAAAATACAACGGATTGGCAAAACGAATCTGTAAAAAATATACATAAGACAAAAAGCCTGCGCCAACAAGCCCTATACTTGCCACATACTTAGCAATTTCTTTTTTGCTTATATCTTTTAACTCACCTCTTCTTTGATAGATCTCTGCCAGAAAAAGAGGTACCAATATTAACCCCACAAGCCGGGTAGCGGCAGCCATTCCTCCCAAAAGACCTGCTCCTAAATAATTTTTCCTTCTCAAAAGGTAAATGCTCGAAATAGTCAAGAAAATAAATAAGGATTCTGAATAAATTGACCCTAAATAAAATGAGGTTGGAAATACGATAAGCAATAGCACTGATCTCCAAGCAACTTTCTCGTTAAAGTCCAGTTTCACCAGTTTATAAAATACAAATAAGCTAAATAGGGAAAAAATATTTGCAACTATGAAACCTGACAAAAACCATTGGTTACCGAAGGCAAATATTTTTATTAGCAGAGGGTACAGCGGGAAAAAAGCCTGAGAAAGATTTGATCCTTCGTAACCAAGCATGGCAATCCTTAAAAAGTGCACACCATCAAAATTCCCAAAACCCCAGATCCAGGAAGGTAGCCCGGTGGGAATCAGTAAATTATTATAATACGGGAAGCGGGCGCCAAAATTGGGGATCAGTGTAGTAGCCAAAAAGGCAACTACAAATAAAGATACCCGCCAAATAATAAACAAAGAAAGGATTCTCTTAAATTCTTGAGGAAATAACTTTTTCATAAACCTGAATGGTCTCCTCAGTAGTCTTCTCCCAGGAAAACTTACTGACATTTTCAAACCCCTTTTTCCTCAAATCTTCTGCCACTGTCTTATCTGTTACTATCTCTTCAATGGCTTTGGATATATTCGCCACTGAATATGGATCAACTAGAATAGCTCCTTCTCCCGCCACCTCCGGCATTGAAGAGATATTACTGGTAATCACCGGCGTGCCGCAAATTTGAGCTTCCAAGATAGTCAGCCCGAATCCTTCAGCAAAGGAAGGTAAAAGCAGAACTGTTGCCAGATTCATTATTGCTACCAAATCCGCATCTTCCACAAAACCCAACATATGGACCAATGGATTGTCGACGTATTTTTTTAAAAATTCAGCAAAAGTCGAAAGTTCCGGATGGTTAAGGTTTTCCCGGGTTTCAAAACTCTTGCCCACCACTACTAAATCCAAGCCTGCTTTTAAAGTTGCCTCTGTAAGATTAAGCAAATTTTTATTATAGTTAGCACCGCCGCTAAATAAAGCAAACTTCTCCGGTAACTGGAACTCTTGTTGGGTATTTTTCAGAACATTTTGATCTTTGATCTGATGAAAATGGGCCGCTGGTGCCAGATAAACCGGAAAGACTTTTTCCTTTGGCACACCCAAGTACTTAATGATTTCTTGCTGTGAAAATTTGGAATCGGTAAGTACTGCCGCAACATTTTTTAAAGATATTTTTTGAAGAAAATTATTCATTGATCCCCGAACACCGGAAGGATAATGTTGGGGAAACTCCAAGGGAATAACATCATGGATGGTAACAACTGTAGGGAGTTTTTTCCTAAAGGGGAGTGTTTGTTGAAAAAGATCAAAATAGGGATAGTGGATAATATCGGCATCTTCAAGCTGATCAATTTTTTCAAATTCCCGAACCTGGATAGTTGAGTTTTTCTCCATAGCAGCCAGTAAATTTTTGGTGTAAAAGCCGATTCCCCGGCTTTTATGACCAGAAACAAGCGGAGAAGTATCTAAAGCAACCTTAATCATTGAGTTAAGTACCTCCAGTAAGCCCGCGGGAACCTCAAAGCAGAAAAGAAAGAAAAAACTATCCCCTGGAAACCATCCAGAATACCTTTATGCCTTACCTGTGTCAGAATAAACCAGTGTATGGGCTTAAAAATAAAATAATTAAAAAATTGAAGGAAGTTTTTGCCAACTTTTTGGTCTTTTAACTGGCCGGCAATTAAACTTATATAACGGCTGTTTCTGTTTAAATATCTGGAAAATGTTGGATCCGCCATATGCAATAAATCATTTTGCAGCCAGCCCACTTTGCCTTCAACCGTCATCTGTTCATGGACATCCTTACAGGGAAGATGGGCCTTACCCTTCTTAAATAGCCTAATCACACCATCCGGATATACACCTCCAAAACGTAAGTATTTACCCAGGAAAAAGTTTAAACGCGGAAAGAAAAAAGCAACGTATTCTTTATTCTCATCGCCGATTTTGCCATCCCTGCCCTCCAATAACTTTTGGTGGCGCAAAAATAGGTTTCTGTCCTTGAGACTTTTTTGATATTTTTCAATTTCCTCATCACTCATTGAGGTTATTTTTTTAATTTCCTCAGCAAGTTTTAAAGAAACCCTCTCATCCGCATCTAAATAGAGAACCCATTCGCCCTGAGCTAAATCAAAAGCTTTTTGTTTCATCCTGTGAAACATTGTTGGGTCATTCTCAATTTCCACAACCTTTGCACCAAAGCCTCTAGCTATTTCAGCCGTCTTATCCGGAGACTTACCAACCACCACAACTATCTCATCCGCTAAATCCTGGATAGATTTTAAGCACTCGCCAATATTCTCCTCTTCATTGTATGCAGCTAACGCTACCGATATTTTCATCTTTTTAATAAAGGGCTACCAGATAAAAGGCATCCAGCCCATTAGGATATTTTATCAGTTTTTTCACTTTAAATTGTTGTTTATATCGTAATCCATCATATTGGCTGGGAGTCAGGACATAAAGGACACCGGGATTTGGGAAACTCTCAATTGGGTCCCAGTCTCCAAAATGATACTTATCAAAAAAAGTCACTAAATTAGATGGACGGCTCTGTGTATCGTTGTAGTAAACCGTATCCAAAAATCTTGGTAACGGTACCTGCATATAGTAAAGAAGGAAGATATATGGCTCTACCCTGGCATCAGTAATATAAACCTGGGAATATCCATCATGTTCCTGAAGATACTGGGAAATTTGTTTCATTCCATATTGCCACTCAATAGCATATCTGGTGACATATTCACCATAGTAATAATTCAGATAATCTTTCATCTGCCACCCTAAAATACCCAAAAGTATCACCCCGACAATTACAATGACCCAAGTTTTCCGGAAAATTTTTAAGAAACTATAGTAACCCAGTCCAGCCAGTAGATGCCAACTACCCATTATAAAAAGCGACCTGCCTGCGTGCGCTGTTTCGGTAATTCCTCCAGCGATGCTTCCGGGGATGGGTGCCAAAACCGCCCAAGACAAAAGAATTAGACTTTCTTTCCTTCGATAACGGATTAAGGATAAAAGTCCAATAACTAAAAATATTAAATCTATTCTGTAAAATTCTCCCGCTCCCTGGGAAGAATGACGGGCAATTTTATCTCCGGAAACGAAGAGAAAATCATAGCCAAAGTAAGTTAAGTACCTTTGCCAACTCAGCTCTACCCTTCCTAAAAGTTCATTCCCTGTTTTTTTATAAAGACTCATCTTCTGGATTGATTCTACCGGTACTGAAGTTTGGCTAGCCCGGGCCATCCCTAAAAGTGCGGGGTTAAAAATAAATACGCTCATAACTATCCCCAGAATAATTAGTCCTCCCAAAAATAACCCTTTTTGCTTCCAAAGGTCTTTAAAATACAAAACAATAAGCAGTAGTATAACGGGTGGCACTACAATCTTTGCTGAGTGGTAGGTTAAAATAGAAACTCCAAAAACAAAAAATGATAAAGGAATAAGTTTAGGCTTAACTTTTACACCTTTTAAAAACAACCATAACCCCAGCATGAAAAAGAAAATTGTAAAAATCGCTTCATGGTTAAAACGGGAAAATTGTAAGGTATAAGGGGAAACAGCAAAAACTAACGCTGAAATAAGCCCAATTTTCTTGTTGTTAAAGATCGCTTCTCCCAACAGATAAACCATTAATACACCTAAGATCCCCATTAAGGCTGCCGGTAAACGGGTGCTAAATTCGTTTAGACCTAAGATCCTTACCGGAATTACTGTGAGATATATGTGCACCGGATTCTTATCATCTCCAAATGACTTAAAAGAGGTGGGTAAAAATTTCCCCCATTCATCTCGGCCCCAATTGGCAATGGTATAAGCGTTATAACCATTAGCTGCCTCGTCCCAATAAATTGCCGGGGGGACCTGGTCTAATTTATAAAAACGCAGAACAGAAGCCAATCCAAGAATTAGTAGCAGGACAACAAAAATTAATCTTTTCTCACTTTTGATATTCGTAAACATAAAAGGCAACAGTTCCGTCACTGTGATACAAAATATTTTTTACCCAAAGTTCATTTAACCTGTCAGTGGGATGAGAAAAGATTAGAGTCTTTCCAGGTGGTAGCTGATTAAAATCAATATCATCAAAAATATATTTGTCAAAACTCTTTACTAAAGAAGTTGCCCTTCGATTATCAGTGTTATATACAACCTCGGACCGGAATTTATTTGGATCGTATTTTTGGTAAAAGAGCGAAAAAATATACGGCTGATCGTATCTGTCAGAAATTAAGATATGGTCATAGTTACTAAATTCCTTGGAATAATCTTGGTAAATTAATTTATAATCTTGTTGCCAGGAAGCGGAACTCTGAGCTGGATAAACAGTAAGAAAATTATTGAAGTAAACCAAGAAAAATGCCAGATATATTCCTACAACAGCTAGAACCACTTTCCCTTTCTCTATAGCCAGTTTGTCTTGCAGATAAACTACACCCAATGCGGAAACCATACTGAGAAACGGCGCAGCAGCTAGAGACCTTAATGCATGGGGGACTTCTCGGGTCACAGCTGCCGGTAAAAATCCAATTAAAAGTAGCGCTAGCGGCCACCTACTCAATTTCGGATTTTTCCTTAAAAAAATTAAACCAAACACTAATAATCCAGCATCAAAAACATAAAGTTCTCCAAAACCCGCTATTTGAGAACGTAGGTTTTTATCTCCGTCCACAAATAAATACACCGGATTAAAGTGAGTAAGATAGTTTTTGGCAATATCGAGGCCAACGAAAATTTTCTTTCTATCCAAACCTTCAATACCAATAGCCTGAAAACGACTAACAGAACCATCGCTTCTTAAGAAATTAATTAGAGGATAACAGCCTATTAGGAAAATGACCCCAGCTAATACAATAGGGGTAAAATTCTTAACTAAATTTTTCTTATGAAGAACAAAAAGTTGAACAGTAAAAATTAATAAAACAAGCGGAGAGATAATCCGATACCCATTATAGACATACATACTTACAGCCATAACCAATCCGGTCAATAGAAACCACCAAGGTCTTTGCTGGGATTTAAGGAAGAAGAGGACCCCCAAAAGGAAAAAGGTCATTCCCGGAACTGCTTCATATCCCGTCCTGGAAAAAATAAAGAAATACGGTGAGATAGACAAAAAGAAAGCGCTTAATAACCCTACAGACTGTTTCCCGGAAATCTTTTTTGCAATGAAGTACATAAGTAATACATTAAATAGTGCAAAAATTACCGATGGCAGCCTAACACTAAATTCATTTAAGCCAAATAATTTTACTGGTAAAACAGTAGCATATATATAAAAAGGAAGTTTATATTCTCCGAAAGCCTTAAAGTGCAGCGGAAACGAATTTCCCCATTCATCTTTACCGGTCTGTAAAATCGAATAAGCATTATATCCAATAGATGCCTCGTCCCAATAAGCTGAAACCGGAACCTCACCAAGCTTATAAAACCTAGTAGCCAAAAAGAGACATAAAATAGCCAGCAATATTAGCCAGGGTTTCCTCATCTTACCTCCACTATTTCAAAATCCAAGTCACCATTCAAGAACTTAATTTGTTTGAGCGGCGGTATGTTAGGGGGAAAGTCGCCGGGTTTTCCGATAAATAATATTTTTTTACCCGGATTTTGAGCAACAATGTCAGTAAAATGAGTTCCCTTGTCTCCTAAATCAGGGAAATAGAATTTTCCAAACCTTAAAACCCAAACCCAATCGTTAGTCTCATAGCGCACCAAATTGGGATCATGTTGGTACTCGTAAGGATCATAATTTAAATAGAACAGAGTAAAAATGTGCGGCTCCCCATATGTCCTGCTAAAAACAATTTCGTCATATTCATTCTGATGATCTCTTATATAGTTAACAACCTGTTCATATCCGTACTGCCAATCCCGGGAATAGAGATTAGGATATATATTGTAGTAATTGTTCAGGTAACGTCCCAACTCAAACATCATAACCAGAGCCAAAATTGTGCCGATTAGTATCCGCCAACTCACATGTTTTTGCTTCAACCACAAATATACTTCATAAGCACCAAAAGCCGTAACCAATTGATAAAAAGGAGCCGCAATTAATGTCCTTAATGCATGTGGGATACTGTCATTGGTAATAGAAACCGGAATAAAAGCCAAAAGTACCCAGGAGCTTAAAAGCCATCTGTATTGTTGTTTCTTTTTAAACAAAAAGTACAACCCTAACAAAAGAAACGGCGCCTGGAAATAATAAAGCTCCCCCATACCCTGCACATGGTGTTGTTTATGGGGAGCGCCACTTATAAAGAGGAATTGCGGAGTAAAGTGAGCTAGATAATGTTCAACCACATAAAAAGAAACATAGGTGATTTTATTGTTGACCAATCTGGGCAGCGGTTGCGGTAGAGTTGAGTTACCCCGGTTTTGGTTAATTCTTGGCAACAAACCCGGGTCATCTGTAACGCTCACCAGTTTAAATCGGGCATTTCTTTCACTGCCTAGAAGTGATGGCATCAAAGGCAACATACAAACAGCAAAGACGGCCGCAGAAATTGCTAGAGCTTTGCGAAACTTCCAAAAGTAATTGCGGTATATATAAAGTAAGGCAACTAAGAACATGGGTGTAAAGACACGGGCACTATTGTAGGTATATACAGAAATAGCAAAGGGGACCATTGACCAGGCAAAGTATTTCTTCTTTTCAAATCCCTTAATAAAAAGCAGCATTCCTAAAAGTACCCAAAAGACTGAAAATGATGATTCAAATGAGGCTCTAGTCAGCTGAATATGCCAGGGTGAAAATGCCAAAAGGAATGCGGATGCTAATCCAATAAAATCACTTTTGAAAATTTTCCTTGCCAGAAAGAAAAGCAGAAGCACTGTTAATGTTCCGTAAACAACAGGTGTAATTCTGACTCCAAAATCATTTAGACCAAAAATGGCGATTGCAGGAATAGAGGCATAAATTTGTACAGGAAGCTTAAATTCACCGAACGCTTCAAAGTGAACCGGTAATAGAACTCCCCATTCATCCCTACCGGTCTTTAATACAGAATAAGCGTTGTAGCCAATGGAAACTTCATCCCAGTTTAAAGAAGGAGGAACTTCTGTCACTTTATAGAACCTTAAGAAAAAGGCTAAAGCGGTGATTAAAATTAAAAGAAAAAGGGTCTTTTTACTCATAATGGCAATTATACTTTAGGCATAAACCCTAAGCCCAATGGTTTTTCTGATTCTATTGAGAATTCGGTTATAGAAAAAGATCGGTTGTAGTAAGAAATAATTCAAAAGGCCGAAATATTTCTTTGCTGAGTCTTTCATTATCGCTGCAGTTTTCTCGTTTTGGCCAGACGATATACCTTCTGCATGGATCACTACCGCCTCAGGCGCAAACCCGATTTTCTTTCCCAATTTACGCAGCTTCCTGCATAAATCAAGTTCCTCGTAATACATAAAATATTTTTCATCAAAACCTCCAATACTATTAAATAGTTCTTTTCTGATAATCATACAGGCACCGTTTACACTTTCCACCTCACAAAAATTCTGACACTTAGGTTCATAAAAACTATATGCTCCCCTTAATCCTAATACATATTCTTCAAAAGCCCGAAACACGGTCGGTAAATTCCTTGCTTTGGGTTGAAGGGCATTATCCGGATAAATGAGTTTCGGCCCTAAAATGGCATACTGGGGGTTTTTCTCCAGTATCTTCTTTAAAGATTCCAAATCACCATTTTTGGTTAATATTGCATCAGGGTTTAAGAAAACTAAGTAGTCCCCTATTGCATCTTTTGCCCCTAAATTATTTGCTTTAGAAAATCCTAGATTTTCCCCTGTTTCAATTAATTTTATTTTTTTACCAATACTCTCAATAATTTCTAAGGTTCTATCATTAGAACCATTGTCCACCACAATAATTTCCGATTCAGGTGAAAATTTCTTTATGGATTCAAGACATTCTTTAATGGTTCTCTCACTGTTGTAGGTAACCGTGATAACGCTTATTTTATTCATATAGTTTTTACAAGAAATTTGATCTTTTCCTCAAATTTCCCTTTTGAGAAAAACTTGCTCCGGGAAATCGCATGATCCCCAATCTCTTCCATCAGTTTTTGATCTTTAATAATTTGCAGCGTTAGTGCCTGCAATTCTTCTAAACTGTTCCACAACAACCCTGACTTACCGTTTTCTACTATCTCCGGTTGGCCGCCTTTATTAATGACAATCGGCACACACCCTCCTGCCATTGCTTCAACTGTGGTAATTCCGAAGTGCTCCATCTTTGCCGGATCATCTTCCCCAAACCCGGCTGCATGCCAATATATACTTGATTCCCCATAAAGTTTCACCAAATTTTTAAATGGAAGGTTTGGATAAAATGACACAGGGAATCCTTTCGCTTGTTCCTTTAATTCCTGTATATATTTTTCATCCCCCTCCACAGATCCCGCTAAATGAAAACTCCATCCGTCTATCTTTCCGGTTTTATATAAATCCACAAAAGCATTTATCATTTCCTCCTGTTTTTTAGATTTAGTGAAACTGGTGAAACGTCCTACAGTAAGTATTTGTTTTTTCTTTTTTAGAGGCTTAACCGCCTCAACCTCTACGGGCGGGTAAACAACTTCTGTTTTAATAGGCCATTCTTTTTTAATAACCTCTTGGGTAAAACAGGAGTTGCAGATAGCTAAATTCCATGTTGAGAGTTTAATCCTTCCCCAGGGATTTTTGGCTGCAGTATTTTTAAAAGGAACCTGAAAGTGAATTATGCTTTTTTTGGCAGTTGAGTAAAAAACGCTCCCATCAGTTAAATAAAAAATTAAGTCATATTTTTTAAGAAACGAGTTCTTTTTAAAAAATTTTCCACCTAATCCCAATGGTGCTTTAATCAGATTGGTTTTTGAAAGATTTAAATTAAAACGGGCAGCCAAATCAGAAATTAATTTATCGGGTTCTTTGGAAGATAAGTGATTATCCAAAAAAATATCCACCTCATGGTCTAATAATAAAGCCTCAGCAATAGTGAGCATATACCTTTCGCCTCCACCAAAACTATCCAAATACGGAGTATAAATACCAATTTTCATCAGAAGTTAAAATTACTCTCAATTAATTTTTTGTCCAAATCCTGATAAACTTCTCTGCGTGTCTTTGGCTGTTGCAATTCCCAAAGTCTGATATAGGTAATCACCATGCTAAACGTCTGCATCAGGGAATCAATTACCCCCACAGTTCCCGAAAAAAAACCTTTTCTTTTTATGCCCTGGTTAAAAAGTTCTGTTGTTAAAATTCTTAGAAGTCTCCACCCAGAAATTTGGGGATGGCCTGCTTCCAACCTCAACTTGGCATCAATTTTAGACCACGATAAACTCTTAAGAACCACATGGTCTATGTCCCGATGGGTCAAATGCAAAAACGAATTCTTTGTGTAGCCTAACCTTCCCTTAAACTTTGGATATTCATGTACTTCCCCTACCCAAGTCTCAAAATCAGATTTTTTAAAGAGCCTGACAACCCAATCCGGCCAAAAAGGTCCATATTTTTCTTCCTGGCCAAAAATTATATTCCTCCGGGAAATGGCATAAGCTGAATTTTCTGCTGATTTGGTTACCTCTTCTATTTCTTTTCGTAAAGACTCTAAAACCCTCTCGTCACTGTCTAAATAAAGGATCCAATCTCCTGAAGCCTTCTCTATAGCTTCGTTTCTCCAAACCATAAAATTGTTTCCCTTACAAGCAAAAATATTTTTTGTATACCCTCGGGCAATTTCAAGAGTGTTATCGGTTGAGCCTGTGTCAGCAATGATAATTTCATCAGCCCATTTTACGGACTCCAGGCACGCCTTAATTCTTTCTTCTTCGTTCTTCGTAATAACAATAACGGAAATCATAAGTTAGTTCTGGCCTCTTTCTTAAGTTTAGCAAAGATTGCTACCTTAGGAAAGCAATCGAGGAATCATACACCATTTGAGGCTAAAATGCACAAATACAAGATGCTTATATGCTATGATAAGGTCATGTTGAGCCTAGCAAAGAATAGGAATTTTTTGGCTATCCTTCTTTTTGCATTCTTAACTCTGCTCTTTTTTTATCAAGTATTCTTAGGTAAAATCCCCATTCCTGCGGATGCACTGGTTGGGACCTACTTACCTTGGCTAGATTATAAATGGGGATCTACCGTAGGGGTACCTGTCAAAAATCCGATCATTTCCGATGTTTTTTCCCAATATTATCCCTGGAGAGAGCTAGTGATTAATACCTTCAGGCAGGGCTTTGTTCCACTTTGGAATCCTTATTCTTTCTCCGGAACTCCTCTTCTTGCTGATTGGCAGTCGGTAGTTTTTTATCCTTTAAATATTCTCATGCTCGTAATGGGAAATATCCGCGGGTGGACTGCCATTATTATGTTACAACCATTCCTGTCCATGGTATTTACTTATCTGTATCTACAAGAGATTAAGCTGAGGCAACCAGCTGCCATCTTAGGAGCCATAACTTACGCTTTTTCAGGATTCTTAATGATTTTTCTTGAGTATAACTCTCCCGCCCAAACTGCCATCTGGCTCCCGTTAATTCTTTTCCTTATAGAAAAATTTCTTAGGCAACAAAAAACTTTCTGGTTATCTGGAATATCCCTGGCAATTTTTATTCTTCTTTCAGCCGGTAATTTTCAAGTTTCTTTTTACTCTTTAACGATATCCGCACTCTATTTATTGGGAAGGTTGGTATTTGTTCACGGTATCACAAAAACGGCACTCAAAGTTTTTTGGAAAGGAATTGCCTTCTACCTTATCGGTCTGGGTCTGGCAGCTATTCAGATCCTTCCCACATTTGAGCTTTTTCAAAACTCCATCAGGCAAACCGATAAAAACATTATTATGTATAACTTTGGCTTGCTCCCCTTGCAAAATATTGTCACTTTTTTTGCACCCGACTTCTTTGGCAATCCTGCTACCGGAAATTTCTGGGGATTTATCTACCACGAAACTACCGGATATTTTGGGATTATTTCCATTCCTTTAATTATTACTGCCATATTCAAAAGACATAATTTTATTACTACTTTCTTTACCAGTGTTTTTATCATCTCTTTATTCTTGGTATTTGATAATCCGGTAGGAAGACTAATCTATCAACTGCACGTTCCCCTACTTTCTACAAGTTATGCCTCACGAGCCTTATTTTTGGTAGATTTTTCTGCCGCCATTCTTACAGCATTCGGCCTAAATAATCTTTTAGCCTCCCGAAAACTAACTTTAAGGTCTGCGTTCGGGGCTTGGATTATTACGCTATCCATAACTATTGCTATTGCCTTAGCTGTCACAATACTTAAAAAACCGTTAACCTTCTTAAGCTCCGAGGATATCGCTCATCTTTCTGTTGCCCTAAAAAATCTAATACTGCCGTTAGGGTTAATTTCTTTCCTTCTGTTGGGAATTAGATTTATTTCTTCTTCCAAACTTCTCATCCCCCTAATTCTTGTTCTCGCTATTTTTGATCTTTTTCGTTTTGGTTTAAAATATAATCCCTTTGTGCCCAACAGTTATCTGTTTCCAGAAACACCAACTTTAGAGTTTCTCCAAAAAAATATGGGAAACTTTAGGGTTGAAAGGGAACAGAGCGAAACTTTACCTCCTAATACCTGGATGTCCTACAAATTAATGTCTCCTTCAGGCTACGATCCCTTATATTCCAAACAATATGCCACCTTTTATAACGTTTACAATGGCAACCCCACAAAAAATACCTTTACCAGGTATGCCGAACTTAGCGGCTATAACTCACCCATACTAGACTTAGCTGGTGTCAAATACCTGGTTGTAGCCAAGAGAAAGTCAAACGGATCAATAGATAAACAAGGAAGTATTTCAGCAAAATTTTCTAAACCTAAGTTTAAGGAAGTATTCACAGACCAAAGTAACATAGTTTTAGAAAACACTAACGTCTTGCCAAGAGTTAAAATTTTTGGGGATTTTGATATTGAAACAGATTACCAAGAAGCGCTAACCAAAATTCATGAAGGCTATGACTTTTCTAAGAAAGTGATTTTGGATAATAAGCCCACGCAAAGTAGTTACAATATATCACCTACCGATCAAGCAAAAATTGTAAGTTACTTACCAAATGAAGTTGATATTAAAACTCAAACTAAAAACGGGGGGATATTAATGCTTACCGACACCTACTATCCAGGGTGGAAAGTTTATGTAAACGACAAGCCACAGAAATTGATAGTTGCCGACGGTATCTTTCGAGCTGTAGAAATCGAAACAGGGGAATCATTAATTCAATTCAAGTTCGAACCGGATTCATTTAAATATGGATTATGGATCTCCGTAGTGAGCTTCATAATATTAGGAACCTTTACCTTAGCTTCTGTTCTAAGACACAAGGAATCAAATATTACCTTTTCCTAAATCACCTAATAGGAAATCCACTAGAGCCAGCCTTCGGGCAGGAATTGCTAAGTTACGGATAGCCTCCCTTAATAAGGCAAATCTTGTTCTCAAAGACAAGAATTTAGAGGCAAATAACATTCTATTTCTAGTTAGATAATAATCCTGTCTTGGAGACCCTAACCCGGCTGACTGGGCGTTTTTATGGAAAACTTCCGCCGTAGGGACATAAAGAACCTTAAATCCAGCTTTTTTTGCTCTATAACAAAAATCAACATCCTCTAAATACATGAAGTATCTATCGTCAAAGAACCCAATTTTTTCAAAAACATCGCGGCGGACAAAAATTGCACCGCCAGTAACAAATTCCGTTTCTTCTATGGTGTCGTACTGTTTTTTATCCTTCTCGTCCACACCTCTGTGTTTGCCTAAAACATTAGCCAAGTCTAAAATTCCTCCTGCATACCAGATAGTATCTTTTTTATCATCCGCAAATAAAATCTTAGGACCGACAATTCCGGCTTTTTCCAGTTCAGCTGTAGCTACTAAATTCCCTATAGCATCCTCTTCGATTGTCGTGTCGGGGTTGAGGATAAAAACATAATCTGCGTCTCTCTCTAAAGCCTTTTTAATTCCGATATTATTGCCCCCTGTATACCCTAAGTTCTTTCCGCTTTGGATAAAAAGTATATCGGGAAGTTTTTCCAGTTCTTTCTCTAATCCATCACCGGAATTGTTATCCACCACAATAATATCTACATTGCCGTAAGTCGATTTTTGGACAGATTTTACACATTTAACCGCCTGATCTTTAACTTTGTAGTTGAGGATAACTACACTAACTTTTCTCATAATGATACTTTATTGCCAATCTTTTGAAACAATTTCTTAACCGGGTTTTTTGAAAGATTTACATACTTAAACCAATAATCAATCTCTTTCCCACCTTGTTTGCTAACTTCTTTAAGCTGAGAAAGATTGATTTTCTCTTCTTTGAAACCATCAGCTTCCCAAACTTTAAGATATACCACTAGAAAAGAAAAAGCTTGGAGTAAGGAAAGTACCAAACCATGTAATCCATCCTCAAAGCCTCTGTTGGCAAAAAATCTCCCCATAAACTCGCTCAAAGGCTTTGTTATCAAGTCTGACCACTGGAACATGTAACCAGCTTCGACCAGCTCGTTTGCCTGGATTGTTGTATAGCGGTTTAGTCTTTCAATAAATTGGGAAACTGATTGGTAATGGTAATGGATGATTGCTAAAGACTCATCCGCCGACAGGGTTAGTTTTGAACCTTTTGTTTCCGGTTTAGTATGAATCTCATTTTTCCAGGTAACACTTCCCTTTTTATAGAACCGGGGATGATAGTCAGGCCACCAAAAAGAAGCTCTGACTTGTTTTTTGAATATAATATTCTTCCGGGGAATCTCCACAAAATCGACGCTGTTATCCTCAGTAATCTCCTTCAGTTTAGAAGCTAACGTAGATGGAATTTCTTCATCAGCGTCCAGTACCAATATCCAGTCTCCTGTTGCCTTGGAAACTGCAAAGTTTCTCGCTGGTTCAACATAATTAGTTTTTTCATGGTAAACCACTTTTGCTCCCAACTTCTTCGCGATGTCCACAGTCCGGTCCTCAGAATGCATGTCACAAACCACAACTTCATCCGCCCACTTAACTGACTTAATCGCCCGCTCAACATTTTGTTCCTCATTGAGCGTGTTTATCACCACCGAGACCTTGCCATTCATACAGTAAATGTTAACAATTTCAGAGGCACAAGTAAACTTGATGGTATGCAAACTCGTTATTCAGGCTTTGCAGAAGCCGAGGACTCAGAATTTCTGTAACGATCGTGACAAAAAGCAGGCAAGTTATTCGGGTCTACCGGCGCTATTAATTTTTGTTCCTCTAGTTCCTTTAAAACCTGGGGCCGATCTTCCTTCTCAAAGAAAAAGTGCCTTTCAAAATCATAAGTACCAAACCATTTAGTCGTTGCTTTAACACCTATACAAGGTGCACCCAATTCCTCTAAATTAAAGTAATCTTTGTCTAAGAACGGCTTAAGAAAACCCCCGGGTTTATTTCCCAAAACCCTCATTTCGGTGTCAAAAACTATAATTTTAGGTTTATTTTTTTGCAAATCGGATAGCAGTGCCGCCTGTATCTTCAAAGAATTATCCATCGCCGGAATTACATCAATATATTTAGATGCGGGTTTTTCATTGACATAAAGTTGATTTTCATAATCAAAGGGCCCGAGGAAGTAGTAATCGTTTTTTGTAAGTAGCTTGTTGAGCAACGGAGCCACTGAAGGACGATCATAAATCAGCGACTGTACTCCCATATATTTTTGATAAGCCTTTTCTAAATATTTTTCCGATAAATGCAGGCTAAAAAAAACAAAATAAGCCCCCAGGAATAAAAAGCTTACAGCATATACTAAAGCTTTGGCATCTAATACTTTTTCCTTTAAAGATTTCCATAAAAAGACTAACACCGTCAAGCCGTTAAAAATGGAGATAAGATGATAAGCCATGCCCTGGTAATCAGTTTCTACTGTGGTATAAGGGTTACTGCGAACAATACTAAAAGTTAAGGCAAACCAAATAAATGCCGCTAAGAAAAACCTTCTTTGTAAAATTGAGTAGACCATCATTATAGCGTTGGATAAAACGAGAGTTTGTGCAAAGGGCGAACCAAAGTTTAAATCCTTGGTCATTACAAGCATTGTTTTGAAGTTAATGAAAAATTGGTAAAACAGAACTATTACTACCCTTAAGGGATTTCTGACTGATACCCCTCCCGGTAAAAATGCATAATACTTTGAATTAAAGACAACAGACTGATAAAAATATTCCTGGATACTTCCCGTAACAAGGAGGTAAAAACCAAAAACTAAATAAGGAGCTGCTAGTGTTCCTACAACTTTCAGGTTCTTGGAAGATACAAGTTTTTCTGAGGAGTTTTTAAAACTCCATATCAGAGTAACTAAGTAAATCAAAGCAACCAAGTATAAAAGGGTAAAAGTAGTGAGTAGAGCTAAGGCAGAGGAAACAGAAATAAGCAATAAATCGTTTTGGCGGATCTTCTCTTTATTAAAAATTAGCCAGAAGAGTAGAATTACCGGAACAGAAATAAGATAGCTTCCCAAAACGTCAGCCAAAAGCATCTGTCCCCACCAATAAGTTGCGCCAACTGCCAAAAAGATAAGCCATCCTAAAATAATTTTCCCAACCTCAACCCCGAAACGCTTTTTAGTCCAAACATAAAATCCAATCATCAGTAAAGCATAAACAACCCCCAAACCTAACCGGAACTTTACAAATGACTGGCCGGCAAAAAGAGAAATTGGTACCGCGAAGAAATATGCAAAAGGGTTATGGTGGGAAAAAAATCCCACATAAGGCAAACGTCCCTGCAAAATATAATGCCCTCCTAAAATGTTGTCAAACTCATCGGGGTAAAAAAAGTGGAGTTCTCCAATTAGTAACAATATAAGAAGGAGGAAAAAGATTCCTAAAGTCGGGTTTCTTAAATTAATTCTTTTAAGGTTCCCAAATCTTAAAACCTGAAGCATATTCCCATATTACCAACTTACTTTCTAAAAGTGAAGCTTTTCCAATTTAAGCTAGGGAAGATTTTAAATAAAACAATAATAAAGATAGAGACATTAACTGCCGCCAACACCCTGCTTACTATAAAGTTTTGCCAAGTTAATACTTCCCGTAAAAATCCCAGATTTTCCGGAAACCACCATTGATTAAATAGATTCAGCCAAAATACTAAACTTAAAATTAGCCAAAATTTAAATAAGCTTTTGTTGAAAATCGTAACAATTAAAAGTCCTACCACTCCAGCAAAAAAATACCGATCCAACATATTGGTTAGAAACAAAAATCCGGTTCCTCCAACGATGAAAAACAATTTAAAAATATTTTCAATAGTTATTTTTTTAAAATGAACAACCGATAAAATATATGCGGAGAAAAATATCAGATATCCCCAAATTTTTGTCGGTAACAGGAAAAGTACCGTATCCTGATTCATGGCAGCATTCCCGATAAAGATCCGCCAAAAATTAAACGCATTGGTTGATACGCGGGGTTCAGATTTAGCAAAGATTTTTGGAAGCAGCTCATTTTGAGTAAAGTCAACGACATTCCTATCCGCAAATAGCCAAACTGAGTATACAAAAACAACAGCCACCGACAAAAATCCCACCACTATATCTTTTACAGATGGTTTTTGTTTCAAGTAAAACCAAGCGAATAAAGGAATAAAGATAAGTGCTGTAGGCTTTAATTCAATACTTATCAATAAAAGCAACGGTGTCCACAAAAGATGCTTTCTGGCAAGCAAAACAAACGCCAAAAGCAAAAAGAGGAAACTTGTCTGGTCATACTGTCCCCATAAAGCGCTTAAATACCAACTAAAGGGAGAAAAAAGATAAGCAACGCTCCAAAGAATTGGTTTAGAGGTATGATTTTTAGCAAGCAAATATATAATCCAGGCAATCGCCAAATCAGCTAAAATCGCCACTATTTTCATGGAAATTAATGCCCCAAACTTAAATGGTGTTTCTTGATACATTGCATTACCAAACCACCTAGAAAAATCAAAAAACCACATCATTTTTGTGGGGGCCAGATGATAGGTCGCTATCCAAACCCCCAAAGTAGAAAAGAAAAACATTAGCCTTTCATAAAGAAAGTGGTTAAACCCATAGAGCAAGCTTATAAGGGGAGGTTGGGTGGGCGAAGAGTAAATCCAACCGCTTGCCTCATAAAATCCTCTTGGCCCATTTTGAAAGATCCATTTCCCCCAGGCCGTATTGCTATAAATATCATCATGAAAACCCAAACTGCTAATTGCCAAACGAAGAATTAAGGCAGATAGGAAAACTATTAAAACATCTTTATTCCGGCAAAATCTAATTATTTTGTTCATCATTAAAATGTCCCCGGCGTAAAAATTGCCGGGAGATGCCCCCAATTAGACATTAAAAAATAAAGTGACCTTTCATTCAATTTAAGTGTAATCAGTATTAAACAAAACACCACCACCGGCCAAGCCTTGGCAACTTTATTTAACTTTACAAGACGGGGCCACATTAATCCTATCCCAAAGAAAAGCAGGAATAAAATCCTGTAAAGGGTAAAAGGCTGCTGGTCACCGGTAGGTGACAATGCCGCTTGGTAAACACCATATCCCCAATAAAAACTACTGGAAAAAAACAGCAAGAAAAAAGCCATTAGATTAAAGAGGGATGGCGAAGTAACTATCTGCCAAATTAAATAGGCTATCCCAAGACACATAAAAGGAACCAGCGGGATAAAATACCAAGGGTAGTTTGCTCCTCCTAAAAGCAGTGCCGTAAACAATAGTGTAACTACGCTCACTATATAGGGGAAGCTTTCTTTTTTTAAAAGAATCAACCCCATGGTTAAAAACCCTCCAATCCACCACCCATCTACAGGAAAATTAACAATCCCCACCCGTGTCATAGTCACCAAAAAATTAATTGAGCCAATAAATCCCCGATCTATTCCCTGATAGCGGAAGATATCTATAAAGACATTCGGCGCCAAATAAAACCCCCAGGCAAAATACGAAAGTCCTAAAACAATAACCGGGAAAGCAAAGTATAAAATCTCCCGCAGATGGTACTTCCACTGCCAAAGAAGGATTACTCCTATAGGCAGAATCGCCCAGCCGGTAATTTTAGTTAGGGCTGTTAACCCACCAAAAACTCCCGCTAACCCAACAGTTAAGGCAACCTTCTTCCTGTTTTTTACTTGCTGGGAAAAAAGAAGCAAATTTAAGGAAATTAGCATCAAGGGCACCATGGCATTTTCTAAAAGAGTGTACCTGCTTAAAAGAACAAAAGTCGGTGCGGTCCCGTAAATAGCTGTTGCCAAAAGCCCAATCCAGACATTTTTAAACAGCTGGAAACCAAGCAGAAAAATTAAAAACCCTGTAATAGCTGCCAATACCAGTGGTCCTTTTCGCATGTCAAAAGGAGTCAGGTCATCGAAAGTTCTCAAGCTGTTAGGCACAAAAGAGCTGAAAATAAGCGCCGCTAACGGAGGATGGTCTAAATAAGGCTGGACCATTAAAATACCCGTCATCCCCCGGCCTAAACCCAAATCTACTCCATGTAAAATGGCGCTCGGTTTAGGAAACTGGCTGAAATTATTTAAATTAGGAGTAAAGTCATCCACCTGAATATTAAAACCATTTATTTTGCCGCCTGCATTATTCCTCTTATAAGCGCCTAACCCCGACCACGCCGCCGGAATCCCGCTCTGCCTTAAACTTAACCCATGCCAAACATTTGTCCGCTCATCTAAAATAGGGTAAGTATCGGGAACTTTATCATAACCAAGAGCGCGAAGGTTTGCGGTATACTTTAGGACAGCAACTAGCAGAATTAATACCAGCAGTGGAAACCACCATCTTTTCATATATTCCCATTATATATAAAGTACCAATGATGTAAAATTGGAATATGGGTAATATGCTTTTTGTATTTCCTCTCTTTGTTTTAGTGTCTTTTTTTTGTTTTACGCTTCCGGGGGTATTTCTACTTAAAAAGGCAAGTTTCAAAATTAGCCCTTGGGAAAGCTTATTCTTTGGAACGGTTGCCGGGTTGATATTCTTCACACTTCTTTCCTATTTAGGAATAGTGCTAAAGTTAAATTTTTTGGCTGTTCCGTTTGCAATACTATTGGATATTCTCGGGCTAAAAGAGCTTCGAGATATATTTTCTCATTTGACACTACCCTCAACTAATCGAAAACTTTTACTTTCATTATTATTTGCTTTGGGTATTATTGGACAATTATTAGTCATTGCTCCGAGTGGTAGATTTGTAAATGGAGATCTAGTTTTTTGGAGTGCGCACGGCCATGACGGAATGTGGCATATCAGTTTAATGGAAGAAATGAAAAAAGGATTTCCTTTACAAAATCCAGTATTTGCCGGAGAAAGGTTAGTTAACTACCATTTCTTTTCTGATATTGCCCCTACAATCTTTAGCCAATATTTCCGTTTTTCTAATTTAGACCTCTACTTCCGTTTCTTTCCTTTTATTTATTCTTTGCTCCTTGGATCCCTGGCTTACTTTTTAGGGAAAAAGATCGGGGGAAGTTTTTCGACCGGGGTTTGGGCAACAATTTTTACATATTTTGCCGGCAGTTTTGGATTTATAGTTACCTGGATCCAAAGCAGGACCATCGGAGGCGAGTCCATCTTCTGGGCCACCCAAATTCAAAGCTCAATTGGGAATCCCCCTCAAATCGCTGCCTTTATTATAGTTTTAACTTTCCTCTTTTTCTTTATTCATTTTTTGGAAAATCAAAAAGGCACGCTAAAACTTTTAGTATTAGCAATGATCGCCGGATCACTCATCGTCTTCAAAGTCTATGGAGGAATAGTCTTGTTAGGAAGCCTTGGTATTGTGGGGGGGTGGCAGCTCCTAAAAGAAAGAAGGGTTCATATTTTAATACTCACCACCTTAAGTGGCTTACTCTCGGCAATTTTATATCTACCCAACTCTACAGGATCTGTCGGGTTTTTGATCTGGGAACCATGGTGGTATATTCGAACCATGGTTGTAATACCCGGAAGGCTTAACTTATTGGATTGGGAATTGAGAAGGCAAACCTATCTTGCAGAACACAACCTAAAGAGAGTTGCCCAACTCGAAGGAACTTCTTTTTTTATCTTTTTGTTTGGGAATTTAGGGCTCAGGTTTATCGGGCTTGTTGATGTTGCCAAATATGTTACCTCCATATTTAAAAATTATCTGCATTTACTTTTGATTCTTATCTTGCTTTCATCATTTATTTTACCGATGCTTTTTCTACAAAAAGGCGTAGCCAGTAACTCCATCCAATTCATGCAATACTTCTTGCTTTTAATGGGAATCATCGCCGGAATTGCTTGGGGAAAATTTACCCTTAAATTCAAGTCCTCTATTCAAATCGCATTGGGATTTTTAATCATACTTTTGGCAGTTCCCACCCAAGTAGGATTAATTTATGGATTTTACTCACGTCCACCTTATGCAAAAATTGATTCTCCTGAACAATCAGCTTTAACATTTTTACGAAAGAATACCTCCGAAAACAGTGTGGTTGTCACTCCTCCTTATAACAAATACCTTGATCTTCATACCTCTACTCCTCCCATCTGGGCCTGGTTTGATACTGCCTATGTTTCTGCGCTCTCTTCCCGCAGAACCTTCCTTTCCGACACAGAACAAGTTGATATCATGGGATATAAGTTTAATGATCGCTTAGATATTGAGAAGCAACTGTTTGAGGAAACTGACCCTATAAATTTTGACAAAATATTGAGAGATAATAAAATTAGCTATCTTTATTTTCCAATTCAGTTACAACCAGCTATTGATCTTACAAAAACCGATTTGCAAGAAGTTTATTCGAATCCATCAATCCAAATTTGGAAAACCAACTAACAAAGCTCTAGGATTTTTTGGATAGCGTAAATAAGTATGCTCCTAATCCTCCAAGGATAATAATATAAAAAGCAAAAAACATCATATCTTTTGCCAGTCTTCCTATCAGTTCCTCATATATTATTGTAGCTAATGAGAGGGGGTTACTTGGGTGATAGAAAACCACGTCCGATAAACCTTCGGTATGGACATCCTTACCCACTTTAATCCCTGATCCATCCGGATTACTGGTAAGAAAAATCTCCAATGCTTCCCCATCAGCAACTCCCGGTGCCGAAAAAACCATGTTATATACTTTTCCTTTGGAGTCGTCTATCGGATCAAAAATAAATTTTATAAAATTTCCGTCACCAATAGACCTGCCGTTTAAAGTCACGCTTCTCAAAAGATTTCCGTTGGAAAATACCGAAAGATTAATGTCTTTTTTATTAATCAAGTTTGGATTTTTAATGCTTAGACCAATTCCGGATAAATTATTAGAGCTACTTGAGATATCGGAAGAAACTTTTACTTCTCCATAAACTTTTTGGGTACCGTCCAAAGAAGGCTGGAAACTATTCGGAACCAATCTGATACCCAAACTTAAAATGGCCGGGGCTGAAATAACCAAAATTAACAAGATCCAAAATAATCTATTCATCGATATCTACATTTCTACTTCTCAGTATTTTCCAAGCAACCACTAAACTCCCCCCCGCAAAAATACTATGCAAGATACTCTGGATAACATAGGGATCATAAAACTTTTGAACAATAGCAAAAGGAATTGGCAATAAATTATATGTAGGGTTAATGACAGAAAAGAGCCCCACGGTCATAGCTTTGTCCTCATAAAGCAAGGGAATAAAAAATGCCGTTAAAAGAAGTAAGGCCATAGGCAAGATTAGTTTTTTAGATCTTACAAAAAGTAAGGCCGCAAACGGCATCATCCATAAAATCCACTGGACATGAAAATGGATTACAGACAAAAGTAACAATAAAAGCGCCAGATAATATTGCCAAAGTTTATCTTTGGAAATTTGCATCTCTGAAAAACCCCAGAAAAATAATACAGAGAGTGCCGCTACACCGACAAGCAATGTTTCGTTAAAACCTAAATTCATTCCCATTAAAGTAAGTCTAGTCATAAGTCCAGAAGTTAAAGTTGCCTCTTTAAAACTTGTAGATCTTAAGAACGGAGCAATTGTCAGGATAAAGGGCAAAACGGAGACCAGTAAAATTCCCAATCTTTGTTTCCAATCTTTAACTGTGAGCATTAGGAATGGGGCAAACAATAACGGATAGGCCTTAAATCCTGCCCCAATTCCAAGCGCAAGAGCTGCAGATATGGGTTTTTGTTTTTGGGCCAGTAATAAACTCAGGACAGTCAAAAATACAACAATAATGTCCAAGTTCGAGAAAGCATAAATTAAAACTAGGGAAAGAGGATTAAACATCCAGATGGTGAATACCCTTTTCTTGTCCTCGTCCTTTTCAAAAAATTTCATTAGCAAAAAGCCTATGGCGATGTCCAAAAGAAGGTAAGGAAGTTTTAAAATAAAAAGGTACCTAAAAACATCAGGCCGTTGAGTTGCAGATTGGGAAGCATCAAAAAGCCACTGGTGAAATCCCGGCCCCAAAAACGGAGATGCTAATATTTGGTAACCTCCCAAAAAGAAATAAGTTAACGGGAAATAGACAAATTCCTCTTTCAGAGGTAAATCTTGTTTATGATCTGTAAGATATGAATAAATATTTACGACACCATTTTTTAAAAATGAAGATTGAAAGTTATAAGTTTTGATATCGGGGTGAAAATAAAAAGGCATTATTAAAAGCCTCAACAAAATTCCCATTATTAAAATCTTTTGCAATTTAGGTGATATCATTGATTATTTTTTATGTATAAAACATTACCCGGCAAATTGGATACCTTGCCAATATAAATATTACCAAAATTTCTAACGTTTTGATTATACTGGGAAATAACTTGATTTGGGTCAACTTTTACATAAACAGGAAAAGCTAAATTGATGCTATCAATTTGGTCAGATAAAACGACATAATCATATTTTTTGCTTTCAGCCAATGCATCTTCGGATGCGGTTTTTGCAGACAGACTCCAAAAATTTCCAAACTGCTTGGGGTATAAGTAATAAACTCTATCTACAAGAAAAATGAATTGGGTTATTATGCCAAGTACCACTGCAAAAAACACTAATTTTGCTACCCATTTATCACGCGATAATTCCAGAAGATATGTAAAACCTGTTGCAGATAAGATTAAAAGCGGTGGTAGAAGGAATGTGCTTCTTAAAGCATGAGCTGGAGAAACTACCATCGTAGCTAAGGGCGAAACTATCATCCAACCTCCCAAAAGGAGCGCAACTTTCTTGTATTTTTGCCAAAGAAAAATTATTCCCAGCAATACCAACAATGAATCAGCAATATACATTTCCCCCATTAACCCCTGGTTATGCCGAGGATTTCCGTCTCCATGCAAAAAAAGAAAATCAAAAGAAAAATGAGAAAAATAGTTATCCCCTAAAGTTGTTAAATACTCCACTGGTCTATTGTGAATGATAACTTTAAAAGGTGAGTTATCTAAAGTTCTCTCGGTATTAACCTTTTCGGTTATAGTAGATGAGAGTTTAGCATTGCTTAAGAGACTGGTATTTTGAAAACGGATTTCCGATCCTCCAATTACCTGATATAACCAGAATGAAACAAAAAACAAAAATGCAGTCGCCCCGATAATGAAACTCTTTCGAAATTTTTTATCTTTAATTAGTTGTTTTAAATCAATAAACCACAACAAGAATGGTAAAAACGCCGGAACCACAACTTTATATGAGTGATATGTGAAGATTGCCAAACCAAATGAGATCCCAGAAATCAATAAATACCAAGGACGGACCTTGGCACGAACAGCTGCATATACTCCCAAAAGCGACAAGAACAGAGCCAGATGGGTTTCGAATCCACCCCGGGAAAGTGATAAATCCCAAGGAGAAATTGCCGCAAATAGAGCTCCAATTGTTGCAACCCGTTCAGAAACTAACGATTTAAGTATAAGATAGAGTAAAAGAACAATTCCTACGCCCGAGACCAGAGAGAAAAATCTTGCAGCAAACGCCGTAGGACCAAATGCCGCCACCAATGGTACAGTTAGGTAGACATAAGCAGGTGGCCTACCTTCACTCATGGCAAATGTTAAGGGCAGAAAAGCTCCGGTTTGGTCATGTCCTGTCTTTAGGATTGAATAAGCATCATAGACTAAGGTAAGTTCATCTCCATACATAGAAGGAGGATTAGAATTGATGTTTACAAACCGCAAAAATATTGCCAGGAGGATAATAAGAATAATTGGGATATAATTTTTAAATCTGAGTTTCATAAACTTGCACAGACCTTCGGTCTGTTTGTTTTAGTTCTGACGAACATAAACATCCACCTCTTCATTATCATAAACCTTTTTTAAATTAAGCGATTCTTCATCAAGTGAAACAGAGAATATCTTCGGAAGATAAATATATTTAATATTGTTTTGCTTTAAGAAATTAGCAGACCATTTGGGATCCCTTCCATTAAAGAAATCGGAGGCCTCTACTAATCTCTTTTGGTAATCATTTTGCAAAATTTCCTGCTGAATTTCATCTTCCACAAACACTGGTTTTCCTGAAAAAGCAGAAACATAGTTGCTTGTATCATAAATTAGCAAGGGGAACGGGTCGTTAAATTTAGAACGCTCATTCTTATCAAAAGGATAAGTCAATACAACACCATCGGGAAGTTTGTGCAAAAAGCTAAGTCCTGCATACTCTCCGCCGGTAAGCCTTGAGGGAGAAGACGAGGAAAGATAGCTGGTAAACGTCACAAAAGCATTAATGGGAGTAATTATTAGCAAAATTCCCAAAAGAACAAAACTTAAATATTTTGGCAGATGTTTCCTTATAGCTATTAAGGCATCCCCCGTAAAAATAGCCACAAAGTAAATGAAATAATAGAAAAATTGGATCGTATTCCAGGGATTACCCTTTTGAATAAAAAATACCGGAATTAAAAAAGCCAGAGCGGACATAAAAATAATTAAAAGATACTCGGGCATTTCCCATAATCTCCTCTTAAAAAATACAGGCAAAGAAAACAGTGCCAAAAATCTGGTCCCCAAGTTTCCAACTATAAAAATTAACAAAGCTATCCCTTCTACCACAAAGAACTTAAGCCATTCCCCCCTTAAGGGAGCCACTTGAAGAGCTAAAGCCAGTCTTTCCCAACCTACCCTATCGGGGAAATTAATCATTGAATTCACAAACCAAAAAGGAGAAAACACTAAAAGCTCACCCGACTTACTGTTTTGGGGCAGAAAAACTACCAGCGATAACACCAATGCCCCAAAAAACATTTTCATTGCCGATAAATCTCTTTTTTGTAAAAACTGCAAGAGCGCAGTGGCAAATAGCCCTCCCAAAACAATAACACCGGCATACACTTTAAACTCAATTAATGACCCGGCAGTTAGCGCCACCAAAAAACCTAGTCTGAGGTTACGTTCTCTTATGTAAGAAACAAGTACCATTAAAGCAACCAGCAAAACCAAAGAGATTGCAAAGGGGGGATTCAGGTTTGCAGAAACCGGTTGGTTCGCCCAAAAAGATGATTCACCACCAAAGTGCCTTTGTTTAATAAACTCTACCATCCATCCAAAACTGCCTGCAAAATAAACAAAATATAAGGACAACAAAGCGGCAATTTTACTCTTTGACAATTTCATCACCAAAAAATAAGTCCCCGCTCCCAGCAGCAACGATAAGAGCACCGGATAAAACCTGTACAACAAATCCAGAACTGGTATTTGAGTTAATGCCGCCGTAACGGCAACAAGGAGGTCATAAAAGTAATGATAGTTAGAAAGAGTATTACCCGCAAAACCGGGGTTCTGAGGCGGAACATTTTGTAGTAATTGGTTAATTAATGCCTGATGCCAAATGCCGTCGTGCCCGATTGGTCCCCAAAAACCTAAACCAAAGCTGTAAGGCCAACCAGATCGGATCATGGCTAAAGACTGGAAAATAGTACCTGCTACAATTACCAAAAGAATGGCAGCTGATACCTTTGAGAACCTAATTTCTGATTTGTCTATTTTAAGATCATGGTGAAATCTCCGCGATATAAAAATCAACAAAAACACAGCTATATAGAGATAAGCTATCCACCCTATCTTTAGGTACCCTGTTAAATACGAAAGAACAGTAATCCCGACAATTCCTATACAAATTGAAAGAAAAGCCCTGTTTAAAATATGTAATTCTTTGGTCCTTCCCAAAAGCACAAACCCCGGAATAAATAAAGCGAATATCAAAAATAGCACAAATTTCAAAATTGATCCCAAAAACAGAGGAATATTGGGAGCCGGTACTTTGATATTGCTTTCGGGATATTTTTCCTTTGTAGTTTGCCCTCCTTGGCTGCCGGAAGTCGCATCCAAGATAAAGGCATCTATTGATTTAACTTTTCCATCAACCCCAATATCGCGGGGCATAAAAGTCACCTCCCGTGTTCTTCCTGCTTCATTAGAGTACTTGAGCAAATAGTTTTGACCATCTTTAGCTAACTCAATGTCTTTAACTTTACCCGGATCCAAAACAAACTTTTGATTTCTGGTAATTTCATCAATCGTCCAAAGCGCAAAAGTGGCAAACTCCAGTTTGTCACAGGAAACTGAGTAACACTGTTCATCCCTCCCCTCGGTATAAGGCCTTACATCACGGAATAAACTTCCATCCTGGTTATAAACCCATCCAGCCCGATAGAATGGATTCATAAACCATACTGCAAATTTATCCGTTCCGAGCGGATCCTTAGCCACTACCACTTGAGTCGGGGAAACACCGGTAAATTTATTCATGTACCAGCCCGCGAAATCTTTCATAGTATTCACCCCAAACTGCCCTGATTTATTCTTTGCAGAGATAATGTTTATTTGATTTTGATATTCAGATTGATACTTTTTCCAGGAGTAAGTGTTCTCCAATCCAACTACAATTTGGTTAAATTGATTCAAATTTTGGGAAGTGTAGATATCTAAGAGATTAGAAAAGTAGTTAGTGCCCAAATTATGGTAATCAATATAATCATTTGGCTGAACACTGTAGGTACTCTCCTCTACCCCTTTGCCATATCCGTTTAGAGGGTCACGCGCCGCCCATTGGGTAATGACTACAGGTAATTTATCTTCAGAATTTTGGGCCGGTATCAGGGTATTTTTTGAGGAAGGATAATAAGGGGTTGACCAAAATTGTCCCCAGATTTGATAGCTATCGGTACTGTGTTGATCGGCAACAATTAATGCCCCCACAATTCCATATTTTTTCTGCATGTAACTTAAGGAGTAACTATCGATATACCAGGCACCAATAGACTTGGGATAGTAACCGTAAATTCTTTTGAAATTATCAAAGGCACTATCTATTAATTTTTCTCTCTCAGAAGGTTCATAACCGGTCAAAAATGCACTCCCTGCTCCATGCCAACTGCCTGAAGATTTATAATTTACATTTGCTGCCTTAGTCCAAGTAGGAGTGACCTCTAAAAACAAACCAATTTCATGATTTTGGGGTAAATTTTTAATAACATCTGTAACTTGATTGTCATTTAAGGCATCAAAGCGGATGAGCCACGTAGCAGGCAAGTTTGCTTGTTTTAGGATTTCGGCTTCCCCTAAAACACTATCTACCGGTTTTTGGCCTTTTAAATCCCAAAAATCTGCTCCCCTCACAGGATTAACTATATTTACAAAGGAGTTATCTGCAGCTTGTACCTTTTTAGGGACAAATAAAAAGGACAATACTAAAAAGAATATACTTAATACAAGGAATAATCTTTTAAGCACCTAGATCCTCCCCCTAATTCCTAAAGCTAATTTTTTAGCATCTTTGCTCAGAGTCGGCCCCAAAAGCAGGAAGGTAAAAAACAGGTATATTAATAACCCGAACATTAAAATAGAGAAAAAGCTGATCCAAGATAAGGGCAATAGTTGACGGCCGGCTAATAAAGCTAAAGCAAAAATTAGGGTTGAAAACAAAGGCTTACCAATACATGAGAGGATATCAACTTTAACAGATTTCAAAGCAACCAGAACAGCAACCAGCGAGCTGCATCCTACCACAACATAACCCCACGCTACCCCGTTTATTCCGTAAAGATAAGCAAGCAGCGGGAAAAGTACCCAAGTAAGTACTGTCCACATGACCATCAAGCGGGAAGTAGTTTTTATTTTCCCGATAGCCATCAGCACATTAGTTAAAGGAGTAGTTATTGCTGCCCAAGCTGAGTTTATGGAAATTAGCGCCAGGGCAAATAATGCAGGTTCCCACTTCCCATATCGGGGAATTAGATTAACTAAAGAAGGAGCCAGGATGACTAATCCAGCCAACGCCGGAAAAACCAAAAGACAAATGAATAACAAGGATTTTGTTACAGCTTTTGAAAGCTCTTCCTGGTTGTCTTGCATCCGGGAATAGGCTGGAAATGTCACCTTAATGACCTGGTCCATAAAGAACCGGAGGGGAGCTTCAGCCCACTTTTTGGCCCAAACTAACAAGCCGTAATTCGCTGACCCTAAGATTCCACCCAATACCAGAGTCATGCCATCATCCTTAATTGAAGCCAAAATGGTATTAAATTGGTAAGGTATCCCATAACGAAGCAAATTCCTAAAAGATTTTCCATCCCAAGCAATCCCGGGTTTCCAGGGACGCAAAATATAAATCAAGATTAGTCCCGATACTCCGCTTACCAATACAGCAACGGTGTAGCTGGTTACCCCTAAACCCCGCCAAGCCAGAAATACTGCCACTGTATAGAACAATAACTGTTCCACCATTTGAGGAATAACATATCTGCTGAAATTCAATTCTCTTTCTAAAAGAGTTGAGGGAATACTTTTTAAAGATGCTATTAATAACCCCAAAGCTAAAGCCCAAAGCAAATAAGTGCTTTCTTGGTTTAGGTGCTGCCAACTAGAGATAAAAGGAGTAGTCAGAAAAATAAGGATAACAAAAGTGAGCACTATCGAGTTTTGGATCGTAAATGCAGTTTTTAAGTCTTGCGGTGCAGGGTGATCCTTCTTTTGGACTAACGCTGCAGCCAAACCCATATCAAATTTGGCAAAAAATCCTACTACCGCCGAAACAATATAAAACACACCATACTGGCCGGGATTTAAAAAAACAGTCAGAAAGAAAGTGGCGATAAGGGTTACACCCTGAAAAAATATTGTTCTCCCGGTTAAAGCAGCTATTCCGCCAACTGCTCTTTTTTTAACCGTTTCGATTGTAATTTCACCTGTAGCATCCAAGTGCTCATCCGCATTAATGTCTTCCATAAACTTCCGCAGACCGAAAGTCTGCATTTTCTCCTTTCAAGTTTACATCCGCTTTGCTAGCATTAAACTGCGGAAGTTTGAAACCATTAGACCGAAGGTCGCAAGCTCCGCTTATCTTTGCCAAATTTACTCAGAATTTAAATGCACTGTTCTGGCAAAGCGGTTATAGTCTACCTATATAATGCTTTCAAATAGTAAGTAAGCCACCTTCTTGTACTGGGAATCTGAGTTGGTATTAATAATAAGAAAATTAATACCCCTCCAAGGCTAATCAAATTGCCGGCAGAGCGGATGGTGGTATTCTCAAGCTTCCCTGAAATATAATGGTTTCCCGGCCCAATAATCAAACTCATTAAACCAAGATGGTTATTCTTGTACTCCACTTTTACTTCTTGACCATCAACATAAACTTTCCAATTAGGGAAATAATATTGGGACAACAAGAGTATGGTGTGGGTATCAATGTTGGCATTAAAGTTAAACCAATTAGTCCCTTCTTTGAAGTTGGTTACCTTAGCATTACCCACAACAACTTGATACCTGGTTGTGGCCAATTCTGCCGGCGGCTCTTGGGCGTAAATCGGCAGGAAATCAAATATCGAACGCTTAATTTCCGTATCCCAATTTTTACCAGTTAAAAGTTGCTGGTCAGTCACTTGAATAAATTTTTCAGGCCGGAAATAGGTAAAGTTTGCCGCAACCACCAAAATAATCAGCCCCGAAAGGAGCAGAATTGCTTTTTTCTTGCTCAACCAAACAAAAATACTCCCTGACATCAAAGACACAAAAAAGATAATTAACATCAAGAATCTCCAGGGAAATTGTAAATATTTAAGGGGGTCAATTAACTTCCAAATGAATTCTGATCGTGGATGAATCATAAATACACTAGCAACCGTAAAAAGCGAGAACATAACCAAGAGGAGACTCTTAGGTCTATCCTTTTTCCAGAGATAGGCAGCAGTAGCCAAAGCCAGGAACCATCCTAAAAGATGAACCCATCCTATCTGAAAAGACATTCCGTCTTTTTCCCCACCAGGAACTTCCCTCACTGATGCACCCCAACCCCAATTCCGCTGAATGAAAAGTTTATATAAACCTTTGAAATGTTCAGTATAGGAAAAATAACCCTCAACTGTTGTTTCAACATGCACCAAATTTTTCTCTGCTACCATTGGTAAAAAATAAAAAGCCGAAAGAAGAAATGCTAATACTCCCGAAAGGACAACAAGTTTTAAAAGCCTAAAATCCCTTTTTTGCCACATAAAAAACACCACTAAGGTGAAGATAATTGGCAGAAAAATCATGGCACTTAAATTATGCGAAAGCATTAACAAGGCTAAAAACAAGCCAAGGAGCATGACGTTATAAATCCGTGTCGATTCCTTTAAACGGAATAGCGCCCAAAGAATTGCCGGAAAAAGCATTAAGGCCCACATTTCTTCCATTGCTCCTCGGACATAAAAATCAACAGCATGATAAGGAGCATAGGCATAAAACACTCCCGAAATTAGGGCTCCATAACCCCCCCACAACTTTCTTGCAAGAAGAAACATGAAGATGAAAGAACCGACAAAAGCGGTGACGAACATTAATTTGGCAGAGAAAAGCAAACTGTGGGTTAGTGAATAAAATATTTCCCCATAGTAATATGGGAGAGGCGCATAGTAATTAAACAGCGGGTATCCGTATAATCCTCCCAAGTCAGGAACCCAGCGGCAGGGAATCTGGCCATCCTTGAAGCATTTATCCATTTCATAAAGCCGGATAGTCTGAACATCGTCATGTTGTGAGAAATAAGGAGCCTGAAAGAGGGGCCAAAGCAGGGCTAATGTCAGAATTAGCCCCAAAAGGAA
The DNA here is from genome assembly GCA_021786105.1 of bacterium. GTDB lineage: Bacteria > Patescibacteriota > Microgenomatia > Daviesbacterales > UBA10151 > UBA10151. The sequence continues at coordinate 60,884 of JAJYNW010000005.1, read as the reverse complement.
GGTCCAATTATTTTTGATCCACAACTTTAGGTTAACCATGGTTTAAATTTAAACTTTTTCATAGCCAGCAAGCCGATAATTGTCACAAGAGAGACAATGGATAAGGCATTGCCAAAACTTCTTATTGGAGTATCCAAGAACGTTAATTTTACATTGTAGTCTCCTGGTGTCAATTTTATTCTAATCAACCCATATTTATCCGGAGTTTCAAGATTGACTGGTTTATTGTTTGCTGAAGCTTGCCATCCTGGAAAGTAGGTTAAAGGTACTTCAATGTCCGCATCTTTGGTTACTTTTGCCTGAAACTGCGCGGAAGTTGAATTATTTTGATAATTAGAAATTATTGCCTCCCCTCCTACTGTATGGGGGAATATAATCCTGTCTCTCTGTAAATCCTGAACCCAAATAGGTAAATAATCCTTCGGTAATTTATCACCATTTGCCAAAACTTCCGGGCCTACATAATGAGCATCTATGGAATCCAAATAATATGACTCCGGGTGGAAAAAGTTTATATTAAAGTAAACAGTTGCAACGATTAAGACTAACGCCAGGATAACCAACTTCTTTTTAAAGACAGTTCCTAATACCCCACCAATAAAAGAAACCAGGAATATCGAAATTCCCAAGAACCTCCAGGGAAATTGGGTGTAAGCCAAAAGTGAAAGGTGGGTCCAGATAGGGGTGGACTTATTGTGCTGCATAAATAATGAAAACAAGAAGGCTGCAGCCAAAGCCAAAATTAAGTAGAGTTGTTTTTTGTTTTTAAAGAATACAAAAGAGGTAATAAGGGACAAACCAAAAACGGCCCAATGGACAAGCCCCACCTGAAAAGACATACCGTCTTCAGGACCCCACAAAGATGCCCCATATCCCCAAAATGTCGAAAAGAACTGTTTAATTTCCACGAAATGGCCGCGATAATCAAAGTATCCGGTAATCATCTTATCCGACTGGACTAAATTCTTTTCAAAAAATGCCGGCAGCATAAATGTTGCGGCAAGGCCTGCGCCAAGCAAAAGTGAAACTCCAAAAGGTTTTATTAACTTTAAGTTCCTCTCCCTCCAAACCAAAAATGCTAACCAGCCCAAAGCAAAAGGGGTGAAAAGCACAGTCATAACGTTGTGTGTCAGGAAAAGCCCGCCAAAAGATAGTGCAGTCAAGGCAATATTTTTAGTATTAACTTCTTTTGTTAGTCTGAATGCAGTTAAAAAAATTAGCGGGAAAAATATTAGCGCGAGTGATTCTGATAAGGCTCCCCGAACATAGATATCTACGGAATGATACGGCGCATAAATATATAAAGTTGCTGAGATAAGTCCACCGACCTTTCCGAAAAATTCCTTTGACAGGAGGTACATCGCCAAACCGGAGAGCAGGAAACTTAAACCGAAAAGAATTTTGGTTGTATCCAGGAAACTAAAGTTCAGGTTGTGAATTAATGATCCTAGATAGAATGGGAGCGGGGCATAAAAATCAAAGGTTGGCTCACCATAGCGAAAATCAGGAACCCACCTGACTGGAAACTGGCCTATCTTTAAAGCCTTGTCCATCTCGTAGATTCTGGCTACATGAATAAAATCTTGGGTAGGGAAGAATCCTTGCCTAGTTAAAGGTAATAACGCCGGTATGGAAACCAAAATTATTAAAAAAACCCAGGTAATTTTTTTTATTAGGTTCATTTTTTAACCTCCGGCAAAACTTTAAAAAGAAAGATCGCTTCCTGTGAATTAATATAAGTTTTATTTTTAGGGAATTCCTTAATTAATTCAACCCCCGGCGGAAGAGGGTCTAACCGGGAACGGTTGGCAACAAAATACACTTGACTAGTCAATGCTGTTTTTCTTATATCTTCAGGAATCTTGATGCCGCCTGTACCTTTTACTACAATCTCATGTCCTTTCGGCGCTTGATGGATATACTTTTCCAGGTAAATTTCCAATCCATCCGGAAGCGTCCCAAAAAATCCCTCCGTCAAAACTATAACCGGACCGTTCTGGGCTTTCCCAATTAAAAATTGAGCAATCTCAGGAAACCCATAACCTGCAGTCCATTCCTCAAAATAACCTTTATGGTCGTTCACCGGAACTGCCGCCTGAGCAGGAGCAGTTATCAATAAGTAATCAAAAGACAACGGGTAAAAAACAATTACTATAAAAAGAGCTAGTGCGGGCAATACTTTATTTTTTATTCTTGCAGTCATCAATTTCTCAATCTCGGAAATTCCCCATCCAGCTAAAATAAGAAGCGGGGCAATAGAAGAGAGAATATACCTTGCAGTAAATGTCTTTAGGAAAGCCATCTCGATTAAAAGCGGAATTAAACTCCAAATCAAAATAACCAACCCCACACGGTTTCTCTTAACAATAGCCAAAATAACTCCTAAAATTACAAACAAGGACCCAACTATTCCCACTAATTTGGAGAAAAATTCAGTAACATCATGGAAGTGAGGGATAAAAGGATCCAATGGCCTCCCAACAAGCTCCAATGGGGAAAAAACGTAATCTTGATTCCTGGCATTAAGTTTTTCAAAACTCGGTCCAAGCCTTAAAAAATTATACATTACCAGAGCAATGCCAACTGCTAAAATCCACAGCAACAATATCTTTAAGAACCTTTTTTCTCTACCGACCCGAGAAAAATTCGTAGTTAAAATAGTGAAAGGGAGGGCAATGAAATTAAACATTGCTGGAGTTTTAGTTAGTAACGCACCCCCCAAGGCGTACCCTAAACACATTGCTAAATCTACCCGTAAATATTTCACAACCAATAAACCCAAAATTAACGCCCAAAGCGAAAAAGCTGCCAACATGGAATCCACCAAAGCCAAACGGTCAAAAAAAACTATAAATGGGGTAACGGCAACAAGAAGGGCTGCCCACAAACCACTTCTCAAGTTGAAAAACTTCCACCCTAAAAAGAACACTCCCGCCAAAGTAGCAGCTCCGGCAAAAACAGACAAAATCCTCCCGGTTAGTAGTGGGTCAACGAAAAACTTGAATGAAGGCATCATGATCCACATAAAAAGTGGTGTTTTGCCATCAGTAACGGGTAAAAATCGAAGGGTTGGTTCTGCTACCATCACTTGGGCCCAGCGAATATAGATTGCCTCGTCAGCAAAAATCGGCTGCAAAGTTAAATGTGGTAGTCTTAAAACAAAATAAAGTCCTATTAAAAGGATTAAGGATAGGCACTCCACTTTGCGAGTTTTTAATAGATTAAGCATACTCTCCCCGGAAATCACTAACCCGAATTCTGATCATCCCTTTGATAGTATCAATAGCGTTTTTAACCAGATTAGCGGATTCCGGATTTTCATCATGCCAATCAACTTTAACTTCGGCAATTTTTAAGCCTTTCTTTCCGGCTAAAAACAAAAATCCCGCATCAAAATCAGCATTTAAAGCCCGCCCCGAAACATTTACCTCTTGGTATTTTTTAAGCAGTGGAGGGAAAATTTGTTCTATAGCTTTTCTGTCAAAAGCTTTAAACCCACATTGGGTATCGGAGATATTCAAACCTAAAATAACTGTTCTTAAGATTGAAAATCCCAAAGTTGCAATCTTCCGAATAAAAGGAGATCCTGACCTTCCTGATCTGGAACCAATTACAATATCAAACCCTTGCTCAAATTTAGGAAAAAATTTCTCAATTTCAGGAAGCGGAGTGGACTGGTCAACATCGGTAAAAACCGCAATCTCCCCACAGCTTTCTAAAAGCCCGGTCATTACCGTCACCGCTTTTCCTTTATGTGGATTATCGATCAACCGGAAACTTTTCTTATCAGCGATATTTTTCTTAACAATTTCTGCGGTTTGGTCAGATGAACCGTCATTGACAATTAACACTTCGGAGGGGTAACCCTGCTTCGCTAGGTATTTGGCCACATCATCTAATATTCCCCGTTTTAAGTCTTCTGCAGCATTATAAGCGGGAATAATAACTGATAATTTGGGATTACTCATTCTTAACTTTTATTATACACAACTTCAGGAAGGTTTACCTGTTGGATTAGGCACCAATTTGTAAACTTTTACTCCCAACACCTGCCATCTGTTTTCTACTTTTGCCCAACCAAAGGCAGCTATTTCATACTTTGGACTGCCTACAGGATTACAAACCACATCTTCACAAACCACAAAAAGCTGATCAGTAATCTCATCAGGCACAACTTTTGGCTTGTGGCCATAAATATCTAAGTAATACTGGTAGGCTGAATCATAGTTATGTTCCGCCAAAAGAGCAAAATTAAACGGCTTATTTCCCGATTCAGTGATTATAAACTTGGCAATCTCTTGAGTCCTTTGGAGCTGATTGTTGGGTGAATATTGCAGCGGAGATTTGGCAATATTGAATATCCCCAAAGTTAGCAAAAGCACCAACATTAAAGCCAGTTGCTTCCTTCCTTTTAGAAAGCTAACCAATCCCCCGAGAAGTAAAAATGGAGCAGGATTTACAAAACCCAAGTAATGGTCATAGATCTGCTGGCGGTAAAGAGAGATCCCTATAATTCCTAGCACCAACCAAGTTCCTAAGGCAAAATAGGGCCAACTAACCCTCTCTTTAGTAAACTTCTTCCAAATGGCAAACCCTAAAGTAAGCAGCACTAATACCGAGACAGTATATCCAATAAAATCAGTCTGCCCTCCAATATACCTCTCAATTAACAAGTTATTAAAAATAGCAGGGACCCGGCCTAAAGTTGAGGAAAAACTAAACCCGACAGAATTCCCTCCACCAAAAAATAATGACGTCATTGCTTTGAAATTAAGGAAATTGTGTTTGAAATCAAAAAGCACCAGTGGAAGCATAATTAAGATAAAGGCAAGAACTGCTCCTAAAGTACTGGTCCAGAAATTTCTATAATTTTTGGTCTTGGTAACTACTAATTCATACAGCCATAGTAAACCCAATATCGGGATCAAAATCATCGCCAGATAATGCATCTGTAAAGCTGCCGCCAGACTTACCCCGGTTAAGATAAACCAGCGGAAATTCCGGCTCTCCCGGGCTTGATAGATTCCTAAGATAGCTAGTAGTGCAAAAAACGGTGCCGGATCGGGGTTCCAGGAAGAACGGGAATAGATGATATTTATCGGCGAAATAGCGTAAAGCGATGCTGCGAGTACAGCTGGTAAAAACCCAAACCAGCGTCGAGCCAGATAATAGACTAAAAATACTGTCGCTACGCCGATCCCCGCCACCATTCCCGCTGCTGCCACCGGATTTAACCAAAAGAAAGTCTCCGATACCGCCATCATGTAGTAATAAAAAGGACCAAGGTAGATGTTCCCCACCGATGTCGGAGGCCCAATAAATGGTAGATTATGGTCCACCAAAATCTGTTTTATTATGATTGCATCCCGACCCTCATCTCCCAAAAAAGTCATGTAGCCGGATAGATTGTAAAACCGCATGAATGCAGCCATGAAAAAAATTAGCACAATAATTGCTACTTCTAAACGATTTTTCCTAACCCAAGCAATAAAAGGCTTCATCTTAACGGATTTTCCACCAGAGTTTAAAAAGGTCAGAGATACTCTTTAGCACAACCTTCAAATTGGCCCCGGTTTGGATACCAAATTTTCGAGGATAATGAGGTACTCCGACTTCCACAAACTTAAATCCAAGCCTCTTAGCTTTGACCAACATTTCAATCTGGGTTACTTTTTCTTCCCCAACCAAAGGAAGAACAGCTTCATAAACTTCTTTTTTAATTAATTTGAAGCCACATGAATAATCTCTGACATTAAGACCCATCAAAATTCTAGCGATTGTTTTCCATCCAAACGTAGTAATTTTCCGGAGCGTAGAATCTGCCCTTTTAATGCGGTACCCCACTATTAGGTCTCCTCGATCAGCTTCATTCAAAAACTTGGTGATATCCGTAAAGTCAAACTGTCCATCAGAATCAGCAAATGCTACCCATTCATATTTTGAATTTTCAAACCCGGTTTTTAACGCTCCGCCGTAACCACGATTCTTCTGATGAACCACCTTTACTTCGGGATATTCTACAGCAAGCTCATCAGCGATTTTACCTGTGTCATCCCTGGAACCATCATCCACAATGATCACTTCATAGTTTTTTAGCCCAAGAGTTTTTAAAACCTTTAATGCCTGTTCAACCGTTAAGGCAATATTCTGTTCTTCGTTATAAGCCGGGAAAAAAACTGATAACCTGTCCACTGACATAGTTGTATGGTAACATTAAACCTAGAATATGGAAACTTCTACCTCGAAGAAGACCTTCATAGATATTTCTATAATTATACTGGCAACATTAGGTATTACTTTATTAGTTTGGCTTCCTCATATCCTGAGAATCCCTAATTTTTATGGATTAAATTTCTCTGAAGGGTTCAACACAATCTATAGGAATTTTGACGGGCTGGAATATGTCATGATCGCCAAAACTCTTTATAGTCCCCCAGCCTTTGCCACCCTACCCCAGTCAATGCCAGCTGGTTATTTTGCCGCTCATTTCCCCGGATATGCCCTTTCAATTCTAGTTTTTGCCCCAATTTTGGGCTTTTTAAAATCAATGATTTTTGTGGCTGTAGGCTTTACCGTTCTTTCGGCAATTACTTTCTATTTTCTGGTTCGGGATTTTAAGCTTAGCGAACACCCGCTGTTTTTGAGCGTTGTCTTTTTAATTCTTCCGGCCCGTTGGTTGGTGGTCCATACGGTTGGCTCTGCTGAGCCAATGTTTATTTTCTTTACCATTCTCACTTTATACTTCTTTATGAAATATGAGGATAAAAAGAATTATTTATTTATTGTTTTGGCAGGAATTTCCGGGTTAGGTGCTCAAATTACCCGGCCCCCCGGAATTTTGTTGTTTATCTCTTTAGCGCTCTATCTGCTTTGGAAACTTGCTAAGGGTGGATGGAATAATATTTTTCCGCGCATTATCTCCTTAAAAATTTCCTATTTCCCTTTAATCCTTGCCCCTTTAACACTATTGGGGATATTTTATTGGTATTCCATAAGCTACGGAGATTTTTTCGCTTACTTTCATAGCGGAGACAATATTCACCTTACCTTCCCCCCTTACCAAGTCTTTAATAAAAACCAATTCTGGGTCGGAAGTATGTGGCTGGAAGACATAGTTTATATCCTTCTTTTAGGGTTTGCCGGAGGAATAGCGCTTTTTAAGAAGAAGCTTTATCCCCTAGCTTTCTTCACTCTCACTTATCTTGGGGCGACTACTTTTGTTGCCCACCGGGATGTCAGCCGTTATGTTTTACCAATCTTTCCTTTTGTCTTAATCGCTTTCGAGAGATACCTTACTTCCAAGGAGTTTAAAATAGTCTTAGTAATTATTACCTTGGCAATTTATCTTTATGCCCAAAATTTCATTTTGGCTAACACCGCGCCTTTCCCCAACCCACAAATTTTCAATTAAGAATATGGCAAAAAAGCAACTAATTGAAATTTTTGGCTGGTATGGGACTGCAGCAATCGTTGGGTCTTACGCACTTGTAAGTTGGTCCTTGCTAAATTCAAATACTATTTTATATCAACTCCTTAACCTAACCGGAGCAATCGGAATTATAGCTATTTCATTTTATAAGAGAAACTACCAGCCAGCAGTACTTAACATTATTTGGGTAGCAATCGCGTTTTTTGCCTTAGTCCGAATATTTACAAATCTTTAATCAGTCTTTTTGTTTTTTCCAGGTAATAAAATGATTTATGGTAAAGTTCCAAACTAAAACCGGAGGGATGGTGGCAAAGAAATAAAAGTTATTGTATGCCACCTTAAAATTTCCTACAGTTGCAAAACCATCTCCATATAACGTATGCAGGAATTTAACTATGAGCACCCCCATTACCAACCCTCCCAAACTAAAAAGATTAAACATTCCCAATCTTTGCCAAGTGTTAGTATTGGTTTTTCGTGAGCGGAAAGTCCAAAAATTATTAAAGAAAAAGTTGTTCATGATGGCTAATTCCGCTGACATGCCTTTGGAAGTAGCCGGAGGAATATTAAAACTGCCGATAAATAATTTATAAAAGAAGAAGTCGACGAAAGTTCCTAACAACCCCACCAAACTAAACTTTATTAAAGTTTTAGCTTTCCTGGTCACCTTGAAAAAAGGGATGTTAATTCCCCAAGCATGCAACCTGGCATCAACAGCGTAAGTTATAACATCATAGGTGTAGTTGAGAACCTTGTTTTTCGAATACCCTTCCGCCCGATCACCAAAAACCAGCGGCACCTCTTTATATTTGGCCCCGGCTATGACCGCCTCATGCAAAAATGCCGGTTGGACAATAAAAGTTTGTTCCTTCCAGGGAAGCCTTTCTAAGTTGATTTTTTTGAATAATTCAGGAGTAAAGGCTCGGGCAGAGTTAGTGACCTCTTTAACATCAAAAGGACCAATCAAAATCCGGCTGACCCAAGAAGACCCGGCTGAAAATAACCTGCGCATGGGGGATAGTTTATTAGCCCCCCCGGAAACAAACCGAGATCCTAAAGCCAGATTATAACCTTCCTCAATAGCTTTAACCAATCTTGGTAACACATCCCAACCTACCTGGCCGTCAGCATCCATTTGGGCTAAGATATCCGGATGTAAGTTTTTAACCGCATAAGTATGTCCTTCAATTAAACCTACACCTAAACCTCGACCCGTAGAAAGGTAGTGAATTTTGGGATTCTTTTTGGCAAGTTGCGCAGCTACCTCTCCCGTCCCATCCGGGGATTTACTATCAGAAATTAAAACCTCTATTTCCCATCCCGGCAAATTTTTCTCTTGAGCAAGAACTGCATTAGCTGCTTTCTCAACATTATTCTTTTCGTTATAAGTCGGCAACAAAACGACAACTTTTTTCTTTGGCATTACTGGTTGATTGTAACTAACCTGAAATAATTTGACAATGTGGGGATCTTAGGAAAATTTAGCTAGATCGGAGTGGACCATAATTTTTACCAACTCCGTAAAAGTCGTTTTTGGTTTCCAGCCTAAAACCTTTTTGGCTTTTGAGTAATCCCCACAAAGCGGCCCTGTCTCTACCGGAGGAATAAAACTGGGGTCAGTAACAACATAATCCTTGTAATCCAACCCCACTTCAGCAAAAGCTTCCCGGCAAAAATCTTCTACTGTATGGACTTCTCCCGTAGCCACAATAAAATCATCCGGTTTATCTTGCTGCAACATCAGCCACATTGCCTGGACATAATCCGGGGAATACCCCCAATCCCTCTTGGAACCCAAGTAACCCAACTTCAATTTTCCGTTTTGGACAATCGGCTCACCCCATTCATTTAAAGGAATGCCTTCCGTTTTGCCGTTTTTAATACAGGCAACGGCGGCTGTAATTTTCCTGGTCACAAAGTTAATACCACGTCGCGGACTTTCATGGTTAAACAATATTCCACAGGCGATAAATTGGGGATCGTTTTTATCGACCCGGGAAATCTTCGCCATTTGGTGGGCATAAAGTTTTGCTGCAGCATAAGGATTAGCCGGAGATAGAGGTGTCTCTTCATTTTGCGGTACACAAGGAGGTGCACCAAACATCTCAGAGGTAGAAGCTTGGTAAATCTTAGCATTGGGAACAATATCTTTAGCCCGGTCAAAAACATGCACCGCTCCGGTTCCGGTAATTGCCATTGTCCCTAACTTGTCCTTAAACGAAGCCATTGGCGAAGACTGCGCCGCTAAGTTATAAATCTCATCCGGTTTAAAGTCATAGATTGCTAAAGCTATTGATTCCGGAGCTTGGAGGTCACCATAATAAACGAGAATTTCATCTTTGAGATGTTTGGAATTACCGAGGTCATTAGTAATGGTCCTTCTCACCAAACCTGCAACTTCGTAGCCTTTATCGAGCAAAAACTCAGTTAAGTAGGAACCGTCTTGTCCGGTAATGCCTGTAATAAGTGCCCGTTTCTTCTTTGCCATGCTAGTTAATATAACTAATTACTACTCTTTTCGTCAATTTGCTGTTTGAAAATATCCAGGGACTCGCTAATTGTATGTAAAATTCCTTCTCCAAACTGCTTCCTAAATTTTGTGGTATCCATCCAGGAATAGTGAGGCCTTTGAGCAGTCCGGGTTTTACTGTACTCATCGTAAGCTGTGGGCTTAATTAAGTTTTGATCCAACCCGAACTTTTCCGCAATTAATTTAACAAAATCAAAGGTAGTAGTCGAGTCGCTGCAAACAACATGGTAAACTCCCTGGGATTGATTCTCAGCTATCTCCCCCAAAGCCATAGCCCCGTCGTCAATAAATAATGGAGTTATCTTTTGATCGGTAATTGCCGTTATCTGTTTATTTTGTTGCAGTTGTTCCACAAAAAACCGGGCAATGTCTTTTTTAATCTCGTAGTGGCTTCTGAAAGGAAGTTCGAAACGTACTATCGCAAACTTATCCCCTCTTTCAGTCACAACTTGCTCAGCGAGATATTTGGTCTGGGCATACCAGCTCAAAGGATTGGGAATATCTTCTTCAGTATAAGGGCGGTCTTCCTGTTTACCATCAAAAACATAGTCCGTAGAAATATGAATTAAGTATTTTCCGGTTTCTTTACAGGCCTGGGTAAGCCTTTCCGTGCTTCCGACATTAAGTTTGTAAACCACCCCATCCTTGTTGTCTTTTTCTTTTTCTGCCTCATCAACATTGGTATAAGCTACAAAATTAATAATGATCGATGCATCGGAGCTCTTCACGGCTTTTTCTAATTGGTCATCTTTTAGAAAATCAACTTCGCACGCTAAGGGCGTCTGGATATCAAAACGTTTTTTGTTTAGTTCAATAAACCGGGAACCGATTAATCCTTCCCCGCCAAAAACCAAAACCTTATTCATCTAAAAAGCTCCGGATATTCCTCCTGATAATGTTCCCTTAAAGTTTTATTATGCAAATCTTTTTCGGAAATAATCGGGTTTTCAACCGGCCAGGCAATATTTAGATCCGGATCGTTGTAGGCTACTGCCCTCATTCCGCTTAACAAATTCCCATCCCAATAAGAAGTAACCAAATAAATATAGTTAACAGGTTCTTCTCCCACGGCACATAAACTGTTACCCAAACCCTTGCGAATAAAAAGAGCATAACGATGATCATCATCCATAGTAAAGGTCTCTACCTTTTTAAATGTTGGAGACTTAGGGTCAATATCAGCAATGGCTGTAAATACTTTGCCGCTGGCAGGATAGATTAACTTATCCCAAGGATCAGGATGAATTCCCCTAACCACCCCTGGCTTAGACATCGAATGGTTCATTTGTACTCCATCAAACTTATACCCTAGGACTTCTTCCAGTTCATCAAGATGAAAAACTTCTCTAAAGAAGCCTCTGCTATCATCAAGAGTCTCCCGTTCGATGACAAAAAGACCTTCTATTCCGGTTGTTTTAATATGTTCAGACGCTTTGGACATAATTTTTTTGAGCTATCCTGTCAACCACAGGTTTATCTTTTAGTAGCGGTTCCCACCACCACTTGTTATCCTGGTACCATTTAACGGTTTTTTCAAGCCAAGTATCAAAATCATGTTCCGGTTTCCATCCTAATTTTCTAAGTTTGGCGTCATCTAAACCATAGCGAAAATCATGGCCTAACCGGTGTTCAACATATTCGATCCAGGATTCATCCTTACCTAAAAACTTTAAGATTGCTTTCGTCACCTCTAAATTAGTTTTTGCCTCCCCACCTACACAGTAAGTTTCTCCTATTTCACCTTTCTGGATTACCAAATCAATAGCTCGGGCATGGTCTTCCGCAAATAACCACTCCCGGATATTTTCCCCTTTACCCATTAAGGGAACTTTTTTATCCAGCAAAAGGTTGGTAATAAATCGGGGAATTAATTTTTCCGGGTCGTGGTAAAAACCAAAATTATTGGCACAATTGGTAATTGTTACTGGCAAACCATAAGTTTCAAAATATGCCCGAACCAGATGGTCAGACCCGGCTTTGGAGGCAGAATAAGGAGTCCTTGGCATATATTTACTATCCTCTGTCCAGGGATCTTCTCCTGGTTTTAGTTGACCAAAGACTTCATCCGTTGAGACGTGGTGAAATCGCTTTACTGAATGTTTTAAGGCCGTGTTGAGAAGTATTCCGGTTCCTAAAACGTTTGTTTTTATAAAAACCATCGGATCCAAAACGGAACGGTCAACGTGCGATTCAGCCGCAAAATGGACCACGGTATCAACCCCTTCCATTGCCTGGCTCACCAATTCTTCATCACAAATGTCTCCCTGAATAAATTTGTAGCTGGGATTATCGGCAAAATCTTTTGTTGAAGAAAGATGCCCAGCATAAGTTAACTTATCAAAGTTTATTACCTGATCATCCGGATGAGCTTTTGACCAATAGCGGATAAAATTTGACCCAATAAAACCGCAACCGCCAGTAACTAAAATCTTCATTTACCTATCTTCTCCTGCGCAATGTCCATTAGGTACTGGCCGTAGCCACTTTTCAAAAGAGGCTCAGCTAATTTTATTAACTGATCCTTATTAATAAAGCCTTTTTTATACGCCACCTCTTCAATACAGCCTATCTTTAAACCCTGCCTCTCTTCAATTACCTGGACAAATTGCGAGGCCTGGTTCATCGAGGCAAAGGTTCCTGTATCCAGCCAAGCGGTACCCCTATCCAATAAACAAACTTTAAGCTTCCCCTTTTTTAAATATGCATCTAAAACTGAGGTGATTTCTATTTCACCCCGGCCCGAAGGCTTAACGTTTTTAGCAATTTCTACTACCTCGTTGTCAGTAAAATACAAACCGGCATTGGCATAATTAGACTTGGGATGTTCCGGTTTCTCCTCAATTGACAAGACATTCATCTGGTCATCGAACTCGTAAACTCCATATCTCCGCGGATCATTTACCGGAGCAGCAAATCCAACTGCCCCATCAACATCGGCAAAATCAGACAATTTCTTTCCGATAGTGGATCCATAAAAAACATTGTCCCCTAAAATCATGGCAACTTTGTCCTGACCGATAAATTCTTCCCCTACAATGTACGCATCGGCCAATCCCCGCGGCTGGGCCTGTACTTTGTAAGAAAAATTGCATCCTATCTTTTCTCCTGTTCCTAATAAATCAGAAAATCTTGGTAAATCTTTTTCCGTAGAAATAATCAAAATATCCCGAATTCCTGCCTGCATTAATGTGGACAAAGGATAATAAATTGTCGGTTTATCAAAAATTGGTAAAAGCTGTTTACTGACAGCCAAAGTTAGAGGATAAAGCCTTGTTCCGGAACCGCCTGCAAGTATGATACCTTTCATTGGTTAAAAAAAGATGCCTTGTACAATTACCAAGGCCAGAGCAGCTATAAGAATATATTCTATAATTATCTCAAATGTCAAAGTTTTATCCTTTTGGTGATACATAAAGGCTAAAGCCAGGTAAAAAAGCGAGGCAATTAGGAGCACCTTAAGCTGCAACTGAGGTAAATACCTGGTGTAATAAAGAACCACCAAAAATAGCGGTGTAGCTCCTACAAAAATCCACATCAAGTTTACTTTTTTGAAAATTGAAAATTTAAAATTAAAAATTCTCATAGAATCTCCCCAACCTTACTCAAAAGAAGTGAGGCGCCCCCTAAAGTCATAAGCCCCAAGTGCGCTACATGGTGTGAAGACAACCTGAACACTCCCCGTTTTTTCAAAATAATAAAGTCCAGGGACAAAAGGATAAAAATAAAGGAAAGCAAGATAATTCCAGAAGTCCTGGTTACGGCATAAGGATCTAACAAAGGTTTAGAGGTAGGAGCCACAGCTTGGGAAGAAGATCCGGCTACAAGTGGAGTTTGCGGTTGCTGGAGAACTTCCGGAGATAAGTTAGATTTGGTTCCGCCTGCATCAGCCTGAGGGGCAGGGACAGCTGAATCATAATTCCTGCCAAACATTTGCACCACTAAAGTAGTCTGCTGGCCGTTTAATACCCCATCCAAAACCGCCACTCCAATATCCTGGTAGTGGGAATTTAAAATATTGTCCCGGTGAGAGGGCGAATTCATCCAGGCTACTACAACATCATCCGAGTTGTAAAAATTACGGGCCAAATTTTCTCCGGCATAGGAAAACTTATAGCCGGAAGCCAAAATAAATCCCCAGGGGTCTTTACCGGATGGAGAAAAATGCGCCCAGTAATTCTCCGCAAACATGTTTTTGGCTTTGGCCATCGCCGCCTCATCCAATTCGGTATTTTCAGAAACGGACGGCAACCCGGCTTTCTGTCTTTCTTTGTTAGTATCTTCAATAATCCGGGAAACGCTGATATTGGAGCTAATCCCTAAAACACCCGGCCGGTAAACATTAACAACATCAATTACCGTCCGCAGCAGAACAAATAATAAAAGGTAAATAAATAAGTATTTCCAGGATAGAAGATGAGCCTTCTGGTGGGTTTCAGTGTGGGGGATAAAATAATGAAGGATTTTTTTCTTCACTCCCTAAGTATACTTAAGGTCTAGGGGTTTGTTAAGTTTTCCATTAACCGGGATATTCAAGGAAAATCCTAAAGCCTGGGCAACCGAAGCGCCCACCCGCAGTCCGGTAAAAGACCCCGGTCCCTCTTCCGCTTCAATTGCAGTTAAATCCTTAAACTCCAACTTATTCTTTTTAAGTATTTTCTCAATCAACGGCAAAAGGACTTGTGACCCCCATTCGTTTTCCTCACTCAAAGAATCCACTACCTCTTCACCTTCCTTCAAGGCCACAGTCACTACATTCATATCTTTGGTATTAATATACAAAACCATAAAATAATTATACTATCCTTGTGTATTATAACCTATAATAATTGCTTTTACGGCTAATTCATGTTAAACTACCAGAATTATGGGAAGAAGAGAGACAGAGCCTACTATTCCTTCTGAAGGTGAAATACCATTGGGGACTAGAATAAGATCCAGAAGGTGGTTTCTGGGAATTTATATGGAAGATTTTGCCAAAGATTTAGGAAATTACAGGCCAAGTCATATTAGTCAAATTGAGGGCAATAAATATTCTCCTTCAGAAGAGCTATTTGATAAGATTACTAAACTTCTCCAAATATCTGATGAGGAATTAGTATTTTCACCTCGCGAGCAAGTTATGGAATGGCTAGAGATTGGAAGACAAAAAGCCAGGAGAGGCCGCCATCAAAGGTCTTTACAAGGCTAATAACTTCTGCCTCTCTGCGACACCTCCAATTTTAAACCTGATATAATTCCCTCATACTTATGGAAGAGCTGCAGAAAAAACTAAATGATCTAAAGGAAAGGTTTACTAAAGTTGTCTGTCAATTTGACCGGGATAAAATACGTGCCGAAATCCGTGAACTGGAAGCCCAGATGAACCACTCTGATTTTTGGAATGACCAGGAAACCGCCCGTAAAGTCTCCCAGGATCTTTCGGAAAAGCAAAAGCTTCTCGGAGCGTTGGACGAACTGGAAAACAGAATTAATAATGCAGTGGAGTTATCCAACGAATCAGAGATGCAGCAGGATTTAGAAAAGGAAGCAAATGAAATTGAGGAGTTTCTGGATAACCTCGAACTTCGGCTTTTCCTTTCCGGTCCCCATGATGAATCAGAAGCAATCTTATCAGTTCATGCAGGAGCTGGTGGGGTCGAAGCGATGGATTGGGCCGCAATGCTTGCCCGGATGTACCAGCGCTATTTTGAGCGTAAGGGCTGGAAATACGAAATCACTGATGAAAGTTTCGGGGAGGAAGCAGGTTATAAGTCCATCTCAATGATTGTGCATGCATCATATGCCTATGGCTATCTCAAAGGTGAAGCCGGAACACACCGCCTAGTCCGCCAGTCCCCTTTCAATGCTGATAACCTTCGTCAAACTTCCTTTGCCTTAGTGGAAGTCCTGCCGGTTATCGAAAACGAGACCGAGGTTGAAATCAAGCCGGACGAGATTGAGTTTGAAGCCTTTAGATCTGGGGGTGCCGGAGGCCAAAATGTTAACAAGGTAAATACTGCGGTGAGGTTAAAGCATATCCCTACAGGTATTGTGGTTACCTGCCAAACTGAACGGTCACAGCTGCAAAACCGGGAAAACGCCATGGCTCTCCTTCGGGCTAAACTTTGGGCAAGGAAACAAGAAGAAGAAAAGAAAACTGAAGCTGAATTAAAAGGCGGGAAAACCCAGGCTTCCTGGGGAACCCAGATCCGTTCTTATGTCTTGCATCCTTATCATATGGTTAAAGACTTAAGAACAGAAGCAGAAACTTCCGATACGGATGCAGTTTTGGACGGCGACTTGGACCAATTTATCGAATCGGAACTTCGCAGCTTTGGGAAATAACCAGTCAGGTCTGGACAAATCGATTCCAAAATGGTTACAATAAACCTACATGCAAAACCCTGTCACTTTGCCTCTCAAAACTTTGAGTAACTTCAGCTTAAACAAGATTTTTATCTCTATTCTCGTTCTTTCTGTTGTTTTAGGCGCCGCATCCGGATATCTTTTTGCAGGTTCCGCAAAAGGAAAAGCTGCTTCTTCTACGGCAGCAACAACCCAAGTTGCCAAAACAGCCCAACAAGACAACCGCACCTTCCGAGATTTTGCTGAAGGCACAATCCAGAAAAAAGATGATTCAAAGGGGGATGATTACAGTGAAGGCACACATTTACTAATTCGGGACGGAGCTGTGCCTGTAGCCCTTACTTCATCCGTAGTTGATTTAAGCCAATACGAAGGTAAAAAGGTTAAGGTTTTTGGGGAAACACAAAAAGCCATTAAAGAAGGTTGGCTGATGGATGTGGGTAAAGTAGAAGTTAAATGAAGCTCGATGATCTCTTTTCAAAATGTCTCTAAAAAATTTAGCTCATCAATTACTGCCCTTGAGGATATTAATCTAGAGATTAAAAACGGGGAATTTGTTTTTGTTGTTGGACCTTCGGGTGCCGGGAAATCTACTTTACTCAGGCTTTTAACCAGGGAATACCTGCCCAATTCAGGCAAAATCCTCCTAGATGATGTTGATATCACCAAAATAAAGCCGCAGGACATTCCCGAGTACCGGAGAAAAATTGGTTTTGTCTTTCAGGACAATAAACTATTGGATGACAAAACTGTTTTTGAAAATGTGGCCTTGGCTTTACAGGTCAGAAACACCCCGGAAGCTGAGATTCATAAAGAAGTTGAGCGGACCCTTAAACTTTTTGAAATCTGGGACAGGCGGAACCTTTTTCCCCGCCAGCTTTCCGGAGGCGAAGCCCAACGGGTAGCTATTGCCCGGGCAATTATCGGCAAACCCAAAGTATTAATTGCTGATGAACCAACTGGAAACTTGGATCCACAAACATCCTGGTCCGTGCTGCAACTTTTAAATGAGATCAACTCATGGGGAACAACTGTAGTCATGGCCACCCACAATAAAGAAATTGTTGATATGCAAAAACGCCGGGTCATTGCCATTAAAAACGGCAAAGTAACCAAAGACAAAACAGAAGGAAAATACGAGTTTCATTGAAAATAGTTGTAAACTATTTTCAACAGGATCGTTTTGACGAAGTCAAAAGGTAGCCCTACTAAAAATGAATTTATTTAACACAGTAAAAAAGAATATTAGGAGAACACCTTACCAGGCACTCGCTGCTTCCATGGTGATGTTCTTAACTTTCTTAACTCTTTCCGGATTTTTACTTTTGGCCATCTGTTCCCAGCAAATCCTCAGGTATTATGAGAGCAAACCCCAGGCAATTGCTTTCTTTAAAGATGGTACCACTGACCAAGATGTAAACGCAATCGAAGGCGCATTAAACCAAACCGGTAAAGTCACTAAATTAAAATTTGTTTCTAAAGATGATGCTTTGCAAATATATAGGGAACGCAATAAAAATAACCCCATGTTGCTCGAATTGGTAACTGCCAATATCTTACCTGCTTCCCTGGAGATTTCCACCCAAACCCCAGAGGATCTAAAACCTGTAGCCGAAATCGTCAAGAAAGAACCGGTGGTGGAGGAGGTTGTCTTTCCGGAAGATGTCGTCTCTTCTTTAGTATCAGCAACAAGATTAATCAGGGTTGTCGGTAGCGCAGTTGTGGGATTTTTAATTACCTTCTCTACTCTAATCATTGTTATGGTGGTGGGTTTTAAGATCAGGATCAAAAGAAGCGAGATTGAAATCATGAAACTTCTAGGCGCCTCCACCTGGTTTATCCGTATTCCCTATATTACGGAAGGTGTGGTTTATGCCTTAATTGGGGCCTTTTTAGGATGGATTACCTCATTTGCAGTTTTATGGTATTTCGAACCGGTCTTGCGGAATAATTTAGGAGAAGCCGCTGGACAATTCTTTGCACTCTCTCCGGTATTATTACTAGGACTTCTGGGCGTCGAAGTAGTTGTAGCAATACTTGTGGGCGGAGTCGGAGCCTTTGTGGCTGTTCGCCGCTACCTGAGAATTTAATGCCATGTATGAGAATTTCTGTCTTGGTTGTTGTGACCTCTTTTTTAATGCTTCTCATTTTTACCCCAACCTCTGCATTGGCTAAAAGTTGCGGAGATGGGGATAGTTGCGCAAGCGACTCCGACCCTCATAGCTGTTACCAACAAGTAAAAGATGACTGTGAATCCCGATTAAGTGCAGCCAAAAGCCAGGAAAAAACCCTTAAATCCCAGCTTGATTATATCGATGCGCAAACCAGATTGACTCAGGCCAAAATCGACGATACAAATTATCAGATTACCAAACTGGAAACAGAAATAACCGATCTTTCCGGAAGAATTACCAAGCTCTCTGCCAATGTGGACAGCATCTCCGAACTACTGCTGGTCCGGATCACCCAGACATACAAGCAAGGAGAGCCCTCTATCTTAGATTTAATCTTTTCTTCCCATGGTTTTGCCGACCTGTTGGAAAGAATGAAGTATATCCAGGTTGCCCAAGCCAATGATAAAAAAGTGTTATACCAGCTTCAGGCCACCAAAGCTGCCTACCATGACCAAAAAACGGACAAGGAAACAAGACAGGCCCAGGAGGAAAAGCTAAAGAAAGATTTGGTGGTATACCAAACCCAACTGGCTGACCAGAAAAAGGCTAAACAACAGTTATTGGCAGCAACCCAGGGTGATGAGTCTAATTACGAAAAATTGATTGCCCAAGCAGAAGCCCAGCTGGCTGCCTTCCGGTCATTCGTTCAGAGTCAGGGAGGCTTAACCTTAATCAACGCCGATCCCTCTTGGCCGGCAGGTTATTTTTCCCAACGTGATGTCCGATGGGGAAATATGGCTATCGGCAACAGCCGGTACTCTATTGGTCTAGCCGGTTGTCTGGTTTCTTCGGTAGCTATGGTTTTAACCCACCGCGGCAATTCCCAAACCCCAGCCACTATCGGCAGCAACGATTCCTATTTCTTTGACGGAGACTTTTTGTGGTCTGCCCTAACCTCTTTAGGCTTTAATTCCCCCTCCCGGACAACCAACACTTCAACACTGGATAACGCCTTAAGCGCCGGCAAATGGGCAATTGTGGGAATTGGGTATACTTCAAGTACTTATGCCCAACCATTCCATTTTGTAGTTGTCACCTCCAAAAATGGTGATGATTATAATTTACTTGATCCTTGGAAAGGTCCTAACGTTTCCTTTAAGAGTAACTATTCCGGAAACTACATTACTGAAATCATTACTTATTAAGACATGGTAGTCTCCCCTAAAATTCGTCATCTCTTAATAATTCCTCTGCTTTTAACCGCCTTCTTTAGTGCTAATCCAGCCTTCGCCCAAGTTTCCTGCGGAGATAGTTCACAATGCATAGATCCTGACCCCGGCAACAGATATGCGTGTATTGCCGGATTAACGGCCCAATGTCAGCAGTTATTAAATGGTGAACAAAGTAAGGAAAAAACCCTTAAATCCCAACTCAATTACATTGATGCCCAAACCAAATTCACCCAACTAAAGATGGATGAAGCCAATGCCCAAATTGCAAAATTAGACAAGGAAATTACTGACCTTTCCGGAAGAATTACCAAGCTTTCCAGCAGCGTTGACAGCATTGCCCAAATCCTTCTTAACCGGATAGTCCAAACATATAAATATGGGGATTATTCCCCCATAGATCTCTTCTTCTCCTCCAACGGTTTTGCCGACCTGTTGGAAAGGATGAAATATATCCAGGTTGCCCAGGAGAACGACAAGAAAGTTCTCTACCAGCTTCAAGCAACTAAAGCTGCCTACCATGACCAAAAGACGGATAAAGAAACCAGACAGGCCCAGGAGGAAAAGCTAAAGAAGGATTTGGTAACTTACCAAGCCCAGCTTGCAGACCAGAAAAAAGCTAAGGATGACCTTTTACGGGTTACCCAAAATAATGAAGCTAAATACCAGTCATTAATTGCGCAGTTGCAGGCGGATGCCAACTCTATTTCCCGTGCTTTAGGAGGTTTTGGAGCCAAAGTCGGACCAGTGAAGAAGGGTGAGATTATAGCTTCCGTGGGTATGAGTGGCTGCACCACCGGAGCCCATCTCCATTTTCAGGTGATGACCCCAGCCCATATTGAGAATAATTCAATCATCGGTAAAGAAAATCTCGTTGATCCTAAACCGTTACTTGATTCCGGATTTTTTGGCAGTCCGTTAGCTGAATATCCTGCCGGCGATTGCAGCCAGGCAGATTATTGCCATAACGGTGATATTTCGACCCGGTTTCCGATCTGGTATAACATTTTGGGAGGCAGCTATCATACAGGATTGGATATTGTAGATTATTTCGGAGCGCCCATAAAAGCGGTGGCGGACGGAACAGCCTATGAATTCCGTGACTCGTCCGCCTGCTATTTAACAGGAACTGTCGGGAAAGGCATTGCCATCGATCACGGCAACGGCTACGTCACTTTATACTGGCATATCCCATAACTTAAAGTATTATATCTTGTAGATGTGATACTATAAGGTAAGTGAAGGTAATAATTATTCTCCTGACTTCATTGATATCTTTCAGCTTTTTTATCGTAACCCTGCCTGCTTTCGCCACTGATGCTCCAACTCAAACCTCACCTGAAAACGGCTCTAGTGTTACCACTACCACCATGGCTTGGGAGGTGCCAACTTATACCCTTTATTCCGGTGATCACTATCGCGTCCAGGTAGATGACGATCAGACTTTTGCATCCATTGACAAAGATTACGATCCTAACAATGCATCTTATACACCATCAGGTTTATCAGAAGGAACCTGGTATTGGAGAGTAAAAGCCAAGGATTCATCTGGAACATGGAGCGACTGGAGCTCAACTTGGAACTTTAACTTAGTAGCCCCTTCCCCCACCCCAACACCAACTGCCACTCCTACCCCAACCTCAACCCCCACACCTGGCCCTACCAATACTCCTACTCCTTCTCACACCCCCACCCCAACTAAAACTCCTACCCCTACTAGATTACCTACACTTACACCAACTCCCCACCCTACAACTAAAAAAGAGGTAAAGTTGTACACTTCCAGCACCAACCTCCCTTCTTCTATCTTGGGCACAAGTTCAGCTACTGTTACCCTGACACCCACATCTTCCCCTAAACCCCAAGCTCAAGGTTCCCCCATCCAAAAAATGTCCATTATTGGAGGGGGTCTTGCTTTCATCCTTTCCGGAGTCCTCCTCTTTACCTTTGTTGTTAAAAAGAAACCGGATTAGATATAATTTGGAGATATTATGGTTTACACTTCTAATTCAGCCGAAGAAACCCAAAAAATCGCCGCAGACCTTGCCCAAAAGTATCAAAACGGAGGCATCATCGCCTTTTCCGGTCCCTTGGGCGCCGGCAAGACAACTTTTATCCAGGGTTTTGCCAGGGGACTGGGAATTAACGACAGGTTAATTTCCCCTACTTTCATAGTTATGCGGCAATATGATATTCCTAAAAACCCCCAGGGAAAGCTTTTCCATATCGACCTTTACAGGTTTGAGGATGAGGTTGATATTGAGGGTACTGGACTATCAGAAATCTTTGCTAATCCCAATAATATTGTTCTAATTGAATGGGCAGAAAAGCTGGGTAAATCACTACCCCAGCAAGCAATGCAAATTAAGATTAAGCTAACTTCAGGAAACACCAGAGAAATTGAGGTTAGGGAGTAGGAGAAACCTGACGCTTCCTCAATAGTTCCAAAGCCGAAGGCCCATTTTGGGCAGCCGACCCACTTGAAGATACGGGAGCCGTGCCCTCCAAACTTCCAAAAGTCGCAGATCCGGAAGCAGGGGCTTGAGTCGGAGAAACACTTGGTAATACTGTTTTAGGAGGCTTCGTTAAGGGAGCCTGAACAGCAGGAACTGATGTTGTCGGGGCTTCCGGCTTACCCACACCTAAAATAAAGTAAGCGCTAGCACCAATTACCGCCAATACAACAACAAACGCTACAGCTAAAATCCACTTAGGAAAACTTTTTCCACCGCCGGAAACAACCTGGGCATCCGAAGCAGCCGGTGCAGCTGATGGGGCAACAACTAATGTTTCCGGTTGGGGGATTGTTGAAGATGTAGCTGATTGTTCACCGGAAGCGCCGCTCACAAGATGGCTTAAATCTGTCGGCGCAGATTCCACCGGTCCCGACGCACTGGCTCCAGTTTCTGCACCACTCCCACCGTTTGGAGCAGCGGTAGTTTCAGACATTGATGGCTGTGAACCCCCCATAAAGGGATTGGCAGGTGCCGTTTCAGAATTGCCGGAACCTCCCAATGGGCTTGCAGAAACGGTATCTGCTGGGGCAGGGGAAACCGAAGGTGCGCTAACACTAGCATCTGTTGATGATAAAGGAGGTGTGCCTCCTGAAAAACCGTCTAACCCCGAAGTAGAACTTGTTCCGGGACCGCTAGCTAAATCAGCGATGGAAAATCCACCGGGAGCCGCTCCCGAAGGGGCGGAAGAATCAGTACCGGCAGCCATAGGATTCACAGGCGCCTCACTAGGAGTAGTATCCATACTTCCAAAAGCCGGAGCCGCAGAGGCAGACATATCCTGAGAAGGAACCGCACTTGGGCTGCTACCTGGTGTTGACCAAGAAGGAACACCCCCTGCTCCCGCACCCCGCTGAGCCTCCCCTAATGCAGCATTACTCCCCAAAGGAGTAGTGGAAGTACCTTCTAAATTAGGAGCGGGTTCGGGCGTAACATTTGGTACAGGGTTCGACATACTAAAACCAGAGCTCAAACCACTACTTGCACTTGGCCCTAAATCAGATGTATCTGGAAGAGGAGATGAGGCACTCGGCTGTGCAGAAGGCACTCCCATTGACATATCGGTCGGTGGAGTTGGCGGGGTAGTTGGCGAAGAAGCAGACGGATCCGAAGCCGGCGGAAAACCTGTAGAATTGTTATTATTTGGATCCATGGGCAGTATACGTAATCTAAAGTAACCATTTTAAGTGTATAGAAAAAACCCTACCCCGTCAACCCGTTCTTTTACCTGACAAACCTGCCCAAATTGGGTATAATGACACAGTTATGTTAAATATCTTTAGCCGTATCTTGGACTCCAACCAAAAAGAGCTTGATCGTTTCGGAAAAATCATTACCCAGATAAACGATCTGGAGAAAAAATACCAGAAACTTACCGATAAACAGCTCATCGAAAAGTCCCAGGAATTTAAAAAACTTTACCAAAAAGGCCAAAGCCTGGATGAGCTTCTTCCGGATGTTTACGCAGCCGTTCGGGAGGCGGGCGCCAGAACTCTCAACATGAGGCTCTTCGACGTTCAGCTTATGTCAGCCATCACCTTACACCAGGGAAAAATTTCCGAACAGAGAACCGGTGAAGGAAAAACCCTTTCTGCGGTTCCGGCGCTATTTTTAAACTCGCTGACCGGGGAAGGCTCCCATCTTGTCACGGTTAACGATTATCTTGCCATGCGTGATTGTGGTTGGATGGGACCAATTTATCATACCCTGGGAGCAACAGTTGGAGTCATTATTCACGAACAAGCCTTTATCTATGACCCAAAGTTTAAAAATACCGAGCACACAGACGAAAGATTAAAGCACCTAAAGCCTGTAACCCGCAAAGAGGCTTATAACGCCGATATTACCTACGGCACAAATAATGAATACGGCTTTGACTATCTTCGGGATAACATGGTCTTTTCTTTGGCTGATCAAGTCCAAAGAGGGCATTCCTTTGCGGTGGTTGATGAGGTTGATTCCATCTTAATTGATGAGGCCAGAACCCCGCTTATTATCTCCCGCCCCGCTTCTGAACCCACCCAAAAATATTATGAGTTCGCCGGGATAATCGAGAAGCTTTCAGGAGACACCGATTATTCCATTGATGAGAAACAACGGACTGCCCATCTTACAGAACATGGTATTGCCAAGATTGAAAATATGCTGGGTGTGGACAATATGTACGAAAAGGACTTCTCTACCTTGCATCATATCGAGCAAGCTTTAAAAGCCCGTGCCCTGTTTCAAAAAGATAAAGATTACGTTGTCCGGGACGGCGAAGTAATAATTGTTGATGAGTTTACCGGAAGGTTAATGCCGGGAAGGCGCTATTCCGAAGGCCTTCATCAAGCCATTGAAGCCAAAGAGGGAGTCGCCATTCAGCAGGAGTCACAAACTTTAGCCACCATTTCTTTCCAAAATTACTTCAGGATGTATAAAAAACTTGCGGGTATGACCGGAACCGCCGCTACTGAGGCAGAAGAGTTTCACAAGATCTACAAGCTTGATGTGGTTGTTGTTCCCACCCATTTGCCGATGATCAGGGAAGACATGTCCGACACAATTTATAAAACCCAGGCCGGTAAATATACCGCAGTTGCCAACAAGATCGAGGAGCTCCACGCCAAAGGACAACCGGTTTTGGTCGGTACCACCTCCATTGAGAAAAACGAATTTTTGTCAGATTTGTTGAAGAAAAAAGGTATTTCCCACGCACTTTTGAACGCTAAAAACCATGAAAAAGAAGCGGAAATTATCGCCAAAGCCGGGGAAAAAGGCGCAGTCACAGTTGCCACCAACATGGCCGGCCGGGGAGTCGATATTAAGCTTGGTAAGGGAGCGGAAAAGTCAGGCGGGCTTTTTGTAATTGGCACCGAAAGACATGAATCAAGAAGGATTGACAACCAACTTCGGGGACGGTCCGGAAGACAGGGGGATCCCGGCGCCTCCCAGTTCTTTATCTCCCTGGAGGATGACTTAATGCGGATCTTCGGCGGCGACCAAGTTTCGAAAGTCATGGACTTTTTAAAGATGCCCGAAGACGCTCCGATCGAACACGGGATGATCTCTAAAGCCATTGAATCGGCCCAGAAAAAAGTCGAAGGCCATAATTTTGATATCCGTAAAACAACGGTCGAGTATGACGATGTGATGAACCAGCAAAGACAAATTATCTATGGAGTCAGAAAAAATATTTTGGAAGCCGCCGCCAATTTAAAGGGAGAAGCCAGCTCCCAGCTTAAGGAAGATATTTTACAAAAGATCGATGAGGCCATTTCCAGTATTGTTACAATCAATAGCGCCGAGGGGCTAGACCAAACAAAGATCGTTGAAGATTTTTCTGATGTTATTAACTTTGATCCTAATTCCAGAAAAGAGCTGGAACAAAAAATCAGCCAAATCGGGTCCGTAGAAGATATTACTCAATTCTTAATCCAGGTAGCACGCGATGTTTACGAACAAAGAGAGAAACAGTTCGGCTCTGAAGTAGCCCGCCAAATGGAAACCTTTGTTTATCTGACAACCATCGATACTTTATGGATTGAACATTTGGACACTATGGATGATCTTCGGGCAGGAATCGGGCTTCGTGGTTACGGCCAAAGGGATCCTTTAGTGGAATACAAAAAAGAATCCTTCGATTTATTCACTAAACTGATGGCCAACATTGATTATGATGTGGTCCATAAAATTTATAAGCTTGCACCCTCCAACCAACCTGTTCAACCCCAGCCAATTGAGGTTACAGAAAGACATCCGGAAATTGAGACCGGAGTTAAAACAGAGGAGGAAGAGGTAAAGGAAGTTGCTCAAGGCGAACCAATTGCAGAAGTTTTAGAACATGAGGGTGGAGTAACTAAAGTAACAATTGAAAGAAATGGACAGGTAGCGACTCAAACATTAGATTCTGATTCCGGACAAATCCGCCACAATAAAGTCGGCCGCAATGATCCTTGTTGGTGCGGTTCAGGCAAAAAATATAAACGTTGTCACTATCCAAATTAAAGACTACCTTTCCAACAGGCAGGTCTTTGTCATATTTTTATTCACAGCAAATTCTTGTATATTAAAAAGAGCAATGGATCAAAATCAATACTTACATGAAGTCGCAATTACCGCCATCATTAAAAAAGACGGCAAATACTTAATCGAAAGAAGGGCGCTCACCAAAAAACGTTTTCCCGGCAAATGGACTGTCCCGGGTGGTAGGTTACAATCCAGTGATTATTTGGAACTGCCTAAAGACACAGAGGATTATTGGTACAACGTTTTAGAACGGACTCTAAAACGCGAAGTAAAAGAAGAGGTTGGTATTGAAATTAACAACATCAAGTATGTCACAAGTCTAGCCACTGTTCATCAAGACGGAGCTTCCTCCTTAGTTATCTCTTGTGCCGCTAATTACGTTTCCGGAGAAGTAACGCTTCAACCGGAAGAAACCGACCAATATGCTTGGGTAACTCTTGAAGAAGCCAAGGATTATGACTTAATCGACGGAATTTATGACGAACTAGTTATGGCAGAACAAAAAACAAAAGGTGAAAAAATCGAGTGGCAGCGACACCAATAACCTTTCGGATCTCTTTCCGGATTCTTGATGGTTTCTACCTAAACTTCTTACCAAAACGGAGTAATATTACAGGCTATACCATAATAAGGAGGTGGTAATTATGGCAAGAGCTGATATGAGAGATATGAATTGGGTTGACTGGATAGCCTTAATACTATTAGTGATTGGCGGTATTAATTGGGGACTGGTAGGATTTTTCGGTTACAACTTGGTAGATTC
Source organism: bacterium (assembly GCA_021786105.1). Lineage (GTDB taxonomy): Bacteria > Patescibacteriota > Microgenomatia > Daviesbacterales > UBA10151 > UBA10151. The sequence continues at coordinate 33,953 of JAJYNW010000005.1, read as the reverse complement.
GATATTCGGAGCCGGTTCAGGATTAACTAGAATTATTTATGCTTTAGTCGGAATCTCAGCACTTTATTTTATCTTAATATCTTGGTGGAAATCCCGGTAGAAATTATTTATTCCAGCCTTTCGGGTGCAATTTATACCATTTAACTAGTGTTTGGATTGAATCATCTAGGGAGTGTTTTGGTTCCCATCCTAAGATTTTTTTGGCTTTAGAAATATCGGCAATCATCTTATCCGCCTCGCCCTTTCTTCTGCTTGCCGCTTCTCCAATTTGAAAATCTATTCCGGTTCTTTCTTTAACTAGTTTGATAATTTCTAAAACAGAATTTCCCGCTCCTGTCCCCAAATTGAAAACTTCATTTTTCCCCTGATCCTCGAGTAGATAGTTTAAGGACCGCATGTGGGCGTTAGCCAAATCAACAACATTCAAGTAGTCGCGGATTGGAGAGCCATCCGGAGTATCTACAGCTGCAAAGTTTAATTCAAATTTATCAATTCCCAATGCCCCCCGGATAGCATTCTGAATCAAATGGAAAGAAGGATTTTTCGAATCTCCAACTTCCCCATCATCTGATGCTCCGGTGACATTAAAATACCTTAAAAAAACATAATTCAAAAGATCGACTTTAGCATACCAATTGAGAATCTCCTCACACATTTTTTTTGTGGCCCCATATGGGCTTGACGGATTTGCCAGTGGGTGTTTCTCATCAATAGGCAAATATTGGGCGTCACCATAAACCGCACAAGTAGAAGAAAAGACAATATTCTTAATATTAGTTTTTATAGCTGCATCTGCTAATCTTTGGACTCCGAAAATGTTGTTACGGAAATATAATGCGGGATTTTCCCATGACTCTCCCACATTACAAAGCGCTGCACAATGCAAAATCGCGTCAGGTTTTACCTCTTCAAAAAACTTCTCTAAATTATCCGTTGTTAAATCTAGATTCTTCCAACTTAATCTTTCGGACCCATACTTATCTTTTAGAAAAACTAAGGGAGTTTCATATCCCCGGGAAAAATTATCTAAAACTGCTACATCGAAACCGTTTTTAAGAAGAAGGTCAGAAGTAATAGACCCGATATATCCTCCCCCACCAGTAACTAATATTTTCTTACCCATAAATTTTGACGATGACGCAAATCTTATTTTATACCCAAAATAATTTCATTTACAACTTCCAAATCCAATATTTTTGGGTTCAAAACATTTTGCGAGACTTGCAAGCCGAGCAAAATCGTTTTAATATTCTATGACGCCTATGACAATAACTATTATCGGCACCGGGTATGTAGGACTTGTAACAGGTGCTGTTTTTGCTGATTTTGGACATAAAGTTTATTGCGTGGATATCGATCCCAAAAAGATTGATTCTTTAAAAAAAGGCAACGTTCCTTTTTTTGAACCGGGGTTAGAGGAGCTAGTTAGACGCAACTTAGTTCAAAAGAGGTTAATCTTTACCACCAGTTACGAAACCAGTGTCCCTAAATCAAAAGTAGTTTTTATTTGTGTCGGCACTCCACCTAAAACAAACGGTGAAGCTGATTTAACTTATCTTTTTGACGCAGTCAAAGAAACAGCTAAACACCTTAAAGGTTATACACTTATCACTATTAAAAGCACTGTGCCCATCGGGGTTGAGGAAAAACTCGAGGAAACTATAAAAGGCACCGCCAAAAATAAATTTGAATTTGCTTCATGCCCGGAATTTTTAAAAGAAGGATCAGCTGTAGAAGACGCCAAAAATCCGGACCGAATCGTTATTGGCACTAAAAGCAAAAAGGCTGCCGACTTACTCCTTGATCTTTATAAACATCTAAACGGGCAAAGAGTAGTTTGCGATTTACGTTCTGCCCAAACAATAAAATATGTGGCCAATACTTTTTTAGCTACAAAAATATCTTTTGCCAATGCTGTTGCTGATATTTGTGAGAAATTAGGAGCAGATGCAGAAATTGTATTGTCGGGGGCAGGCTACGATAAACGAATAGGCAGAAACTTTCTATATCCGGGTGTGGGATACGGTGGTTCATGTTTTCCTAAAGATGTCTCTGCCTTTATCCATATTGCAGATAATGTAGGTTATAATTTCCAGCTTTTAAAATCAGTTGAGGATATAAACCACAATCAAGTGAATGTTTTCTTTCAAAAAGTAACTAAGCATCTAAAAAAATTAGATGGGAAAACTGTGACAGTTCTAGGCCTTTCGTTTAAACCCAACACTGACGATATCCGGGAAGCACCATCAGTTAAAGTTATTAGCAAGCTTTTAGAACAGGGGGCAATAATACAAGCTTATGATCCCGCTGCGGCAAATCACATACGGAATATGTTTAAAGATGGCGTAAAAATTTACGAAAATCCTTACGATGCCTTAGAGGGTAGTGAAGCGATGTTGATAATTACTGAATGGAATGAATTTAAAGAGCTCGATCTCACAAAAGTGAAACATACAATGTCTAAGCCAATTATTATTGACGGAAGAAATATCTATAACCCTGAAACGGTCAGGTCTTTGGGATTTGTTTATGAAGGCATAGGCAGAATACAATCAAATAAACTTTAATTTAATTTTTTTCTCCTGCAAAATTAATGAGACTTTTCCCACAAACCATCCTAAAGCAAACCCTCCAATATGGGTGAAGTAAGCAACCCCCCCATCATTGGGATTGGAAGCTGGAGACACAGCAACAGCACTATTGAATAGCTGCAGAATTAACCAATAAAACAAAACTATTGATGCCGGCAAATCTGCAATTAAAAAAAATATTAAGGTCTTTACCCGGTTGCGGGGGAAGAAAGCAAAATATGCACCTAAAACTCCGGCAATCGCACCCGATGCCCCAAGTGCCGGAATATCTGAATTGGGCATAAGGGCATATTGCAAAGCATTGCCTGTTATCCCCGAAAGCAAATAAAAAATAGGGAAGAAAAATGCTCCTAACCGATATTCAACATTGTCACCAAAGATCCAAAAAAACCACATATTAGTAACAATATGCAAAAAACCTCCATGTAAAAATTGGCTTGTTACAAAAGGAAGTAAAGTACTAATGTTCATTAAATTTATGGCCGAAGGGATTAAGGCATATCGGGTAATGAAGGCGTCAAGATTAGGGACAGTCAACTCAAGGTAAAAAACAAAAACATTGATAGCGATAATTGTAATTACCCAGAAAGGAAATTTTCCCGTCGGACCCACATCCCAAAGAGGAAGCATACACAGTTAATATAACGTCGCAAAATATAAAATAGGTAAGGATTCAGGAAGAAAGAAGTTTAAACTATAGATACTAATTAATGCTATCTACTATTTTTAGGCCTGATTTCCGAAAAACCGGTATATTTCCTTAAAACTTCCGGAATCACAACTGTCCCATCCTTTTGCTGGAAATTTTCCAAGATAGCAATAAAAGGCCTTGGGCTTGGCAAAACTGTATTATTTAGCATAAAGACATATTTTCTATTTCCTTCTTTATCTATATATTTGGCATCTAACCGTCTGGCCTGCCAGTCTACAAAATTGCTGGCTGACCCGGTTTCACCCCAGCGGTTTAATCCCGGCATCCATGCCTCAATATCAAAGGCTCTATATTTCCCAGCCGACATATCTCCGGTGCAAATTTGAATAACTCGATAAGTGAGCCCTAACTCTTTATGGATCTCTTCTGAGATAGCCACCATCTGGTCTTGCAACTTGTTAGACTCTTCGGTATCCGCAATAGAGAGGATCACCTGTTCTACCTTCATGAATTCGTGAACCCGATAAAGGCCTTTTGTGTCTTTACCATAACTGCCAATCTCACTCCGGTAACACTGGCTGAACCCAACAACTTTTTTAGGAAGATCTTCTTCTTTTAAAGTTTGACCTGAAAAATAGGCTAATAGTGATGGTTCTGCAGTACCAACTAAAAACTTTTGTTCGCGCATTACTTCCCCACTTGCTTCTTTGTCCGGAGACGCAACCTGGTAGATTTCATCAGTTTCCGGATTATAAACTAAGCCTTTAAAATAGCCACTTCCAAAAAGGGCAAAACCTTTAACCAGGGTTGGAGGAATCATCGGGGTAAAGCCTTTCTCGATTAATTTATTTAAGGCATACATCATCAGCCCCATCACCAGCATTACTCCTTCATTCTTTAGATAATATCCTCTATATCCTCCGACTTTCGCCCCGTTATCAAAATCTAAAATATCCAATTCTTTTCCTAATTGGATATGATCTTTGGGGGTAAAATCGAATTGAGGAATTTCGCCAACTTTGCGGATTTCTATATTGTCAGCATCGCTTTTTCCAATGGGTGTATCAGAGGATGGAACAGTTGGAACTTTAACCGCCAACTCAATAAATTTATCTTCTGCTTTAGATAATTCTGCCTCTAAACTATCAAGTTTTATTTTAATCTCTTTCCCTTTTTCAATATTTTTTTCTCTGGCAGCATCATTTCTTTCTTTGCGAAGTCCCTCAACTTGAGTTAATAAATTCCTCTTCTCCTCATCAGCACGAAGCAAAACATCGATATTTAAATCGATACCTTTATCAATAACTGCCTTTTTATAAAGATCCGGATTTTGACGAATACTATTAATATCTACCATTTTAGAGCCCTAATTCCGGAGCAATTTTTTGCATTGCCTCTAGAGATATTTTAACAAATTCCTCTAAGGTTAGCCCTAATTGTTTCTCACACATTTGGATTTCATCTCTTCTGGTACCAGCAGCGAATTTCGGTTCTTTAAATCTTTTTAAAACTCTTTCAACAGTCACATCAGCTAATTTTTTCTCAGGCAGAACTAAAGCACAAGCAGTAATTAGTCCAGTTAGGGAATCACAGCAAAATAATGACCAATCCATCTTTGACTCCGGCATAATTTTGGTATTACTGCAATTGTGCGCAGCCATAGCATGTTTGACCTCATCAGACAGAACGAAACCTTTTTCTTCTACCCATTTAGAAATCTGTACTCCTTGTTCAGAAACAGGAACTTTTTCTGAATAATCTCCATCGTGCAGGAGCCCTGCTATCCCCCACTCATCAACACTTTCCGGCTCCAACTTTTCCGCCAAAGCCCTCATTACTGCTTCAGTAGCCAACATGTGTTTGATGATATTCTTATTGGAAACGTTTTCCTCAATAATTTTTAGCGCCTCTTCCCTATCCATTATTTCTTCTTCCTCCTTTTCTCCGGTTTTAAGGTGGGGAAAAGTATAACGTCTTTTAAGCTATGTTGGTCTGTTAAAATTGCCGTCAGCCTATCGATCCCCATTCCAAAACCGGCTGTTGGCGGCATTCCATATTCCAATGCCCGGATATAATCTTCATCTAAAACCTGGTGCTCCTCCAGACCTTTTTTAGCCAATTCCAGCTCTTCCCTCCACCTGGCTTCCTGTTCTTGAGGATTATTAAGTTCGTTGTAAGCATTAACTAATTCAAACCCCATTACTAAAAGTTGGAAGCTGGCTGATTTTTCTGGGTCATCCTCTTTTCTTTTACTTAAAGGTTTCATGGCATAGGGATAATCCGTCACAAAAGTAGGTTGTTGAACCTGGAGCCGAGCTACCTTTTTATAGAGTTCATCAACTAAAGGTCCTGCCCCTACCACACCTTTAAAATCAAGTTTAATCCCTTTTTCCTTAATAGCGTCTTTAATCTCCTCTTCCGTCTTAATTTTTTCCAAATCTATGCCGCTGTACTTTTTAACTAGTTCATTGAAACTAACTCTTTTAAAAGGTGCTGTAAAGTCTAATTCAGTTCCTTCATATTTGAATTTATAACTCCCATGAATTTCTTTAACTAGTTTTGAAACCATCTCTTCCGTCAATTTCATTAAATCTTCATAATTTGCATAAGCCCAATAAAATTCCAACATGGTAAATTCCGGACTGTGCTGACGGTCAATACCTTCGTTGCGGAAATCCTTATTAATTTCAAAAACTTTTTCATAACCTCCAACAATTAGTCTTTTAAGATAGAGCTCATCAGCAATCCGCAGATAAAAGTTGGCATCCAAGACATTGTGTTTGGTGATAAACGGCCTGGCGGTTGCCCCGCCATAAATTGGTTGCAGTACCGGAGTTTCCACTTCCGTAAACCCCCTGTCTTCCAAAAAGTTTCTAATAAACCTCACTATCTTGTGTCTCGTATCCATAACCTGCCTGACCTCGGGGTTAATAATTAAATCAACATAACGTTGGCGGTACCGCTCCTCAACGTCCTCCAAACCATACCAGGCAGAAGGAAGGGGCCTTAAGGACTTAGTTAATAATTGATAGACTTGAACCTTGACAGTAATTTCTCCGGCTTGGGTTTTAAAAACTTCACCTTCGGCTTGGATAAAATCCCCCAGGTCCAAGTTGTTTAGAAAATCATAATTTTGGGGTAGTTCATTTTGAGAAAAAAAGAGTTGGATTTTACCGGATACATCCTCTAAGTCGGCAAAAGCAATTTTCCCATGCGGACGGAGCGACCGCAATCTGCCAGCAACCGCTACTTTTTTACCAACCATTTTCAGAGCTTCGGCTGTAGTTTGCTTACGGTTGGTTGTTGCCGGATAAGGGTTTATTCCTAAAGATTTAATATTTTTTAATTTTTTTAGTCTCTCTTTTTGTAAACTCTCTAAAGCCATGGGTCAAGTATATCTAAAGTTGAGGGTTTTTAAAAGATATTGAGGCTAAGCTACCTGTCCTGCTTCTTTGTTTACCGGCCTGCCTAGTTTACCTAAAGGAAGCGCTGTTTTAGGTAGATTGCCCTCAAAATAGTTCCGGACATCTTGGATCGTTCCATTTCGTAACAATTTCCGCTCTTCCGCCGCCAACCGTCTCGATAAGTCAATAGTTTTAGGAATGCTGATATGGGTAATAAGTCCCCCCCTCACAACAAACGCCCCTTCTTGTATCGCCAAATTAATCCAAGCTAAATTCCCTGGGATATAGTTAGAAACTTCCATTAGCCTGCCTAAATCTGTAGTATTTTCTTTCCCTGATAAGACTTCATAACAATCACGAATCGCATATCCTAAAGCACCGCTAACCACACTTAACAATTTTGTCCCGCTCATATCTGAATCCCAAACCTCCGCCCCTAAATCTAATCCTCCCTGATTAGCATATGATTCTCTTAATGCTGTATGAAGTTCACCTAAATAGTTAGCATATCTCTCATCGTGTTGGAACTCGTGCAATTCAACAAATCGTAAAACTCCTTGTGGTTTAGGCATGAGTCCTGATGCCAAAAACAGATCGCATTTACTTAAAATATCGAACTGCACAACTTCCTTAAACTGATGTTGATAAAAAATTAGTCTCGTCCCATACTTTTCCGCTACTTCACGATCATTTGGGAGATTTTCCGCGCTTGCTCCTGTAGCTACTCCTTCTTCTATTCCTGCTTCCCGACGACGCTGACGGCTGGCTTCTGAAGAAAGAAATCCTGCAACCACCCCTTCGTTATCTACACTTATCTCGGAACTAGGAGTAAACCACACCCCTCTATTTCTTCTCATTCCTGCTTCTCTGATCATCTTAATATCTGCTTTTGCTTTTCTCGTTTCTTCTGCGTCTACGACACCCACATAAACCTGGCACATCTCTTTTCCTTTTTCAGTCTCCTCAAAAAGGATATGGAAATTAATTCTGGAAGGTAGTGGTGCTAGATATTTTTCCCAAACAGCTTGTTTATTTCCAGTTGTCAACTCATTTCCAACAACGTAAAGATAATCTTCTAAACCTGCTTCCCCAACACTTCGAGCTAAACTAGAGGCAGACAAAATCCTAGCCTGAGCATCTTGTAGCAAAGGTCTGATTTCTGAATGTTCCCAATAATAAACAAATCTCCCGTCAGATTCGGGCAAAGTGCTACGGTGATCCGCCAACGGGTCATCCTTGACTAGCTCGGTAAATTTTCCTCTATAGGGACGGAGGAGATATTTTTGGGCCAGATAGATATCTGCCCCAACGTGTGCCACTCCTTCAAGTTCGTTAAAAATCACCCGTTGTCCAGGACGTAAACTATCAGTATCAACTTGATATTCATCTATAGGTCTCCGGCTACTTATGAATTCGCTCATTTTTTCAACTTCCAGGCATGTATTTTACTTTTTCATACTATTATTGTCAAAGATAAATATTACATCCGCTATTATTTTAGGTTTGAAATATAATAAAATAGGAGGTTAATCCCTTTGTAAGTTCTTTAGGGCTTTGGAAAACTTTTGAAAAACGTCTAAAGAAGAACTTTTTTGCATATAGTTATAGGCATCTTTATAAGTTCCTTCGGCTAATATCTTTTCCAGCTCATCAGCCAATTCCGCAACCGCAATATACATCTTGGTAAAATTTGGCCATGACATACCATCCTTGGTTAGTTGGAGCGACCCTTTTGAGATTAAAGAGTTAAGCATGATGGCATTACTTTGAACCAGCGGTTCAGAAGCGCTCTTTTGGTCCATTTTTTCAAAATAGCCATCAAACATCCGGGTTACAAACATTACCAAAACCGCTTCCATTTCTTTTTGGGAAATAACATCTTTAAGAAGCATTGTTCCGGCCATCTTAATAGCTAAAGCCTCTATCGCCGCTTCGTTGAATATTGGATACAGCTCTTTTAACCTATCAGTGGCAAAGCGATAACGGACTACGATTCGGGCTATCTCATGTATTGCAATCAATAACTGGTATCCCCTAAGTAGCTGTCCCTGAGAAAAAGAGTTTTTGAAAAATGGTGCAAATATTAGATTGAACAGAGGATATTGACAATCTTCAAAATTTTTTCTTACTAAAGGCAAAAAGACCCATCCTTCGCTCCCATATTTTTCCAGTATTTCGATATCGTTCGGCAGGGTGGTTGCGGTATAGTTATAGTTGGCAATCATTCCAGACATAATGATTGTTTCATCCGCTCTGAGTTGAGTCTTATCCATAAAATCCACCCCCTCAGACGGTAAAACCTGGCGCCTAGCTGAAAAGACAATCTCCTTTAACCCGTTAATCCTATCAGTAATGTTTTTATCCATCATACCTACCCAAGCCTGATAAGACCTTTTAACAAAGAACATATTGTCTTCAACCCTCTCTAGCGGACCGATAACAATATCTAATATGTAGGGGTTAATTTTTAACCAAGCGATTTGTGCTTGATCATAATTTCCCTCAAGCAATGATTTAGCTTGAGCAAGCAAAGCCTTGCGAAAATCATTATGGGAAGTTGCTATTTGAGCTGCCTCAGTAAGCTTTTTTGCAACAGGTATAAGTAGGTCCTTGTATTTCTCATGATAAGGAATGGCTACCAGATTACCGCTTTTATCCCTTTCCACCACAGTGTACGGAGAAAGAATAGCTGGATTTTTAGCAGCAGCTTTTTCAATTTCATGGCGGGTAGCTCCCTTAGGATAAAAACCATCACGAAGCTGTATCGCATAAACATCAGCTATAAGCTCAGCAGCTTCCACCAGTTTCTTTAAAGCCTCTAACTCTTCTTTTGTAAGATAAGAGGTGTCTACATTAAATTCTTTAATAAATTGTTTCGTCATTTGATTTTTAATACCTTACATTTATATCTAACAATGGGAGTAGCAACCTCAATTGTCTCGCCTACCTTAGCTCCTAGGAGGGATGACCCTAAAGGTGATTCATTGGAAATTCTCTTTTTTAGAGGATTAGCTTCGACTTTGCCAACAATAGTAAATTCATCAATTTCCCCTTCCATCTCGACCGTCACTGTTGAGCCGATAACCACGAAATCACTTTTTACTCCATTTTTGATAACCTTGGCGTCTTTTAAGACCTCCTCAAGATAAGCTATTCTATTTTCAACTAAAGCTTGTTCTTCAAGCGCTGAATCGTACTCGGCATTTTCAGCTATGTCACCGAACTCCCGGGCCTTCTCAATTCTTTCGGAAATTTGCGCTCTTTTTGTAGATGTTAAAAAGTCCAACTCTTCACGGGCCTCTTTTAGACCCTCTTGGGTAAGGTATACACTTGTAGCAGGCCTAAGGTTTTTAGTTATTTTGGCCATAATTTTAAATTACGAAAACGCTTTGTAAATTTTAGGTTACCTAGCCTCAAATGTCAATCTCACAATATCTTGGAGAAGCACTCTTTAATCTTATCTATCTTTTGCAAGATTAGTGGTAGAAATATGTAAATTTTGTTAAAATTACCAGTACGGCGCGTTCGTCATTAGAGATTGGAGCGCTATTGAAACAACGATTTCAATAGTATTAGAGATCTCGCAGATGAACGCAGAGCAACGCGGCGCGTTCGTCTAGTGGCCTAGGACACTGGATTCTCATTCCAGTAATCAGGGGTTCGAATCCCCTACGCGCTACAAAAACAAAAGGTCCCACTTTATGTGGGATTTTTTGTTTTTTGCCTGTATTGGGTAAGAACTATGCGCGCCTCACAGAGGCGAAGCAGGTTCAACTCCGAATGAAATGAGGAGAGATCCATCCCCTACGCGCTACTTACTCTTTACCCCCCGCACCCAAATATTCCTTCATAGTTTCCGAAAAACTTCTCTTAAAAAGTTCATCTAAGTTCATTACCGGCATGCCTACTCTTTTTGAGAAGATTCCAACTTCGTCCGTAAAAGGCGTAACCACCAGAAGACCCTTACCCTCCGCAATTTTTGACCTTTTGAACCGATCCAATTGTCTGATATTTTCGTCAACCGGATCATTAATGTCCCAAACTATTACCTTTGGTTTTACTTTTTCAATATAACCCTCGACTCCCCTTTCTTGTAATTCATGTAACTTTACCGCCGCCGTACTATAGCCATCGGCTTGAATTATTAACTCCAAGGTTTGGAGTATCTCCTCGTCAGAATTAATTACAGCCACTATTAAATTTTCTTTCCTCATATAAACAATAACTTTAGTTAATTCCCGCGAAAAATAGATAGTGACAAGGTAATATTCCTGTAAGGAATACAATTATCTGAGGAAAGGAACAAGAAGTAAGGCAACGATATTGGCTACCTTAATCATCGGGTTAATAGCCGGGCCAGCGGTATCCTTATAAGGATCACCGACAGTGTCACCTGTAACTGCTGCTTGATGAGCAGGAGATTTCTTGCCACCAAAGTTACCGGCCTCAATATGCTTTTTGGCATTATCCCAGGCCGCTCCCCCAGTAGTCATGGAGATGGCCACAAAAATACCGGTCACGATAATTCCCATGAGCAACCCCCCTAAGGCTGCCGGGCCCAAAATAAGCCCCACCAAAATTGGAGCCGCAACCGGGATTAGGGCCGGCAAAATCATCTCTTTTTGAGCAGCCTCGGTAACAATCGCTACAGCTTTACCGTAATCCGGTTTAGCTTTACCGCTCATGATACCTTTGATATCCTTAAATTGGCGTCGGACTTCATTAACAACTGCATAAGCCGCTTTTCCGACAGCTTCCATAGCCAAAGCTCCAAAGAAATATGGCAAAGCTCCACCGATAAAGAGTCCGATAATAACATTGGGGTCAGAGAGGGAAAAGGAAAGGTTTTTGCCTAAAGCTGCCAAATCTTGAGCATATGAGGCAAAGAGTACTAAGGCGGCCAAACCTGCAGAAGCGATAGCATAACCTTTAGTTACAGCTTTGGTGGTATTTCCAACTGCATCCAAAGGATCAGTGACATCCCGAACAGAATCCGGCAATTCCGCCATCTCAGCAATCCCACCGGCATTGTCAGTAATCGGGCCGTAAGCATCAATTGCCACCACAATTCCCGTCATAGAAAGCATCGCCATAGCGGCAACGGCAATTCCGTAAAGTCCAGCCAGAGAAAAAGCGGCAAAGATAGCAGCTGCTATTAAGATAATTGGCAAAAAAGTGGACTTCATCGAGGTAGCCAAACCAGCAATAATGTTGGTTCCATGTCCGGTAGTAGAAGCTTGAGCAATACCTTTGACCGGATTATAGCGGGTAGAAGTATAATATTCGGTTATTAAAACCATACCTACTGTCACCACTAATCCCAAAAGGGAAGCCCAATACAAGCTCATCGGATCATAGTGTCCATTCCCACCCATAAACCATTGAGTTAGAGGATAAAAAGCTATAGCCGCCAAAATAGCCGAAACTGCCAATCCTTTGTACAAAGCATTCATGATATTCTTACTTCCGCCAAGCTTAACAAAGAAAGTTCCAATGATTGAAGCCACAATTGAGGCAGCACCCAAAGCCAGAGGATAGATAACAGCGTTATTAAAGTTGGCAAAGACCAAGCTTCCTAGAAGGATAGTAGCCACAGCAGTCACAGCGTAGGTTTCAAAAAGATCAGCCGCCATTCCGGCACAATCACCGACGTTATCACCAACGTTATCAGCAATCACACCCGGATTCCGGGGATCATCCTCAGGAATACCTGCTTCAATCTTTCCCACCATATCTGTTCCCACATCAGCACCTTTGGTAAAAATTCCTCCCCCTAAACGGGCAAAAACTGAAATTAAAGATCCTCCAAAACCAAGTCCCACCAAGGCTTTAATATCATGGGTTAAAAAATAGAAACCGGAAACCGATAAAAGACCTAAACCAACCACCATCAAACCAGTCACTGCCCCACCTTTGAAGGACACGTCCAAAGCCCGGGCTAAACCGGATTTAGCAGCCTCCGTTGTCCGGACATTGGCCCTAACAGAAACATTCATACCGATATAACCGGCAGCAGCAGAAGCCAAAGCCCCAATCAAAAACCCAAAAGCGGTGTTAGTTCCCAGGAAATACCACAGTCCGGCAAATAAGATTATGGCCACAATTGCAATGCTTCGGTACTGTTTATTGAGGTAAGCGCTGGCTCCTTCCTGGATAGCCTGGGCAATAGCCTGCATTTTCTTATCCCCTGCAGGGAGCTTTAAAATCCATGAGCTTAAGAAAAGTCCATAAAGAAGAGCCAAAGCTGCAGCTCCCAAAATTAGTAATGTTGAATTGGCTAGGACAAACTCCATGCCTAATAATTTACTATGGGAGCCTATCTTAAGTCAAGGCTTGAATATCATGTCGCACATCCTACGCAAGGCGTCACCTTGCACAGGCTCAAGCAAAAACCGGGGAGGGAGAAAATTGAAGGTGCTTATGGTTGGAGGAAACCGGAGGTTTGGTTAAAGCTACCTTCAAAACTTCATCCATGTGTTTGACAAAGACAAACTTAACGTCCTTTTGGACATAATCAGGAATGTCCTCCAAATCTTTCCTGTTGTTTTCCGGAACAATGACAGTCTTAACCCCAGCCCGATGGGCGGCAATAACCTTCTCTTTCAACCCGCCAATTTCCAACACCCTTCCCCGGAGGGTAATCTCACCAGTCATCGCCACGTCCTTTTTAACCGGAATCTTGGTTAAAGCCGAAACCAAAGCTGTTGTTAAAGCAATGCCTGCGGAAGGCCCATCTTTAGGCACAGCCCCTTCCGGCACATGGACGTGAACATCAATCTTTTGATAGAACCTTTCAGGAAGCCCTAAATCCCTCCAGTGGGCCCGAACATAGGACATGGCTGCAGTTCCGGATTCCTTCATCACATCCCCCAATTGCCCGGTCAAAATCAATTGGCCCTTACCCGGCATCAAGGTCACTTCGATAAACATGATATCTCCCCCAACCTCTGTCCAAGCCAAACCGGTAACAGTCCCCACTGTATCTTCAACCTCGGTAAGTTGTGGCAAGAATTTTGCCGGACCCAAAAGCTTGGTAACTTCTTCCGGGGTGATAATGAATGTTTTCTTCTTGGCGCCTTCGGCAACCTGACGGACAACTTTACGGATGATAGAAGTCAGTTCCCTCTCCAGATTTCTTACCCCAGCCTCTCGGGTATATTCACGGATCACCGCATAAACTGCATCATCCTCGAATTTGATTTGGTTTTCCTTAAGTCCATGGGTGGCAATTTGTTTCGGAATTAAGAACTTTCGGGCAATGTGAAATTTCTCTTCTTCTGTATAACCCGCATAACGGATAATCTCCAAGCGGTCACGGAGTGCCGGAGGGATAGTGTCCAAAACGTTGGCCGTGGTAATAAACATCACGTCGGAAAGGTCGTAAGGCACCTCTAGGTAATGGTCCGAGAAAGCATTGTTTTGTTCGGGATCCAAAGCTTCCAGAAGGGCTGCTGAGGGATCACCGCGATAGTCCATGCCAATCTTATCAATTTCATCGAGCATAAATACCGGATTCACACTCCCCGCTTGTTTAACTCCCTGGACAATCCTTCCTGGCATTGATCCGACATAAGTCCTTCTGTGTCCGCGAATCTCGGCTTCATCCCGGATACCGCCTAGGGAAACTTTCACGAATTTTCTTCCCAGCGAGCGGGCAATGGATTTACCGATAGAAGTTTTTCCGGTTCCCGGAGGTCCCACAAAACAAAGGATTGGGCCTTTAACTTTGCCGGAAAGCTTGTGGACAGCCAGGTATTCCAAGATTCTTTCCTTAACTTTATTTAAGCCATAATGATCCTCATCCAAAACTTTTTCTGCTTTTTTCATATCTACCCGGGGGTTGTCTTTCACTTTCCAGGGAAGGTCTGTTAGCCATTCAATATAATTTCTTTTATAGGAAGCTTCAGGGTTGTATTGGGACATTTTGGCCAAACCTGCCAACTCTTTCATCGCCTTTTCGCGAACTTCTTTGGGCATCCCTGAATGTCTGATCTTGATCTCAAATTCCCGGATCTCCTGGTTCCCCTCGCCCTCTTCACCAAGTTCCTCAGCAATACTTTTCATCTGCTCACGCAGGATTGCTTCCCGGGTCATCTTGGAAACTCTTTCCTGGGTTTTCGAAGACAAGTTTTGTTGGATTTCTAAAATTTTGAGTTCTTTAGCCAAAAGCTCAGACAGCCTTTGCAGTCTATCAATAATGGAAACCATCTCCAAAAGTTGCTGTTTATCGATAGTCTTAAACTCAACTGCGGACGCAATGGAATTGACTAATAAATTAGGATCTTCGTTTTGGGAAATGACAGTCAAAGATGCAGTCCAGTTAGAAAACACTGTTGGATCAAAGATGGGGTTACCTCCAAGCTCAATAAAACGGCGGAACTGGTCCTTAACCGTTCTCATTAAGGCTTCAACTTCTTCGTTCCTTTCGGCAAGTTCCGGAAGTTCAGTGACCTCAGCTTCCAAATAGGGATCGTTTTGGGTGTACTTTTTAATGAAAACCCGATGTAAACCTTCAGCATGAACCGTGTACTCACCTTCTGGGTTTTTGATCATCCTTTTTAAAAGACAAACTGTACCAACTTGATATAAATCTTTCTCCTTGGGTTCTTCTACCCGGCCGTTTTTCTGGGTAACAAAAACAACTAAACGGTTAGTGGACCAAGCTTGGTCTAAAGCAGCTTTGGACATTGGGCGGCCAGAAGCAATAGGCAGAGCTGTTCCTGGAAACATAACCACATCCCTTAAAGGTCCGACAGGAAGTTTATCTGGTAATGATGTAGATTGTAGATTAAAATCAGCCATTAATTGTTTAGATCCTCTCTCATTAGCTCTTAGCAGTAGTCTACCACGAGTGCTAAATTATGGCAACCCCCCAACTGCTCAATAATCGATACTTTCTTTAGCCAAGATACCTTTTTCAAAAGGGTGCTTCACAGCTACCATTTCAGTCACCAAATCTGCTTTGGCAATAATTTGTTCGGGAGCATGATGCCCTGTCAGCACCAGGTCAACATTTTTTGGCTTATCTTTGATTAACCTTAAACCTTGGGAAAGGGGTAACAGCTGGGAGCTGACTGCCCCGACAATTTCATCAGCTATAACTATATCCCATTTGCCTGAAATTACTTCCTTATATAATAGCTCGTATGTTTTTTGGGCAGCCATTTTGTGTTCCTTTTCGGGAAGCTTGTCACCTAAGATACCGACAAACCCACGACCTCCCTGTACTAACCTGATAAAAGGTTTGAGTTTCTTTACCCCCTGCACCTCGCCGGAAAACCAAGCCTTGCCGAATTGAACAATTAATACCCTTTTTTTATATCCTGCCGCCCGGAGCGCCAATCCCAAAGCTGCAGTTGTTTTTCCTTTCCCTTCACCTGTATAAACAATGACCAAACCTTCAGGTTTCGAGTTCAATTTTACCGTCTTGGGCACAACTTTTCTGTGAGAAATCGTAAAGGGAACTGTAGTAGTTTTTAGCACATGCTATATCCGCAAGACTGGCACTTCTTACACCCTTCAATAAAAGTAAACGTTGCCTGCCCGCACTCCGGACAGAAATCAGCAAATTTAGTTGCAGCTTGCGAATCCTCAAGCAAGGTTTCCTGAACATGCCCGTGGGTTTCACCGGATTCGCTGGAAAGCGACAGATTTAAAGGGATCATTTCTCCGGAAGGTTCCTCGGTTTTTGCTGCCTCAAGCTGAGCCAATTCCTCTGCCAAAGCCTTAGCAATCGCATCAGCCAAGCTCATCACCCTTTCCTTGCCAAAACCTATCTGGGAAGACCCACCAATACCTTTAAGTTGGGAAACAACCTTTTTAGCAATCGTCTGGGAGTTGGGTTTGGATATCCTCAAAGCTAAGGAAATCATTCTTCCCAATGCTTCAGCATCTGCTGAAGTATGCATACCGGCTTTACCGATGGTTACAAAAACCTCAAAGAGCTGATCCTTGGTATCGCGGTTAATCGTCACAAAAGCCTCGCCCACCGGAGTGTTAATCTTGTAGGTCCTTCCGCGCAAGATTGCCGGTCTGCCGGAAAGCGTATCGGAAGTAACAGCCTCCACACCCTGAACCTCATCCTCAGAAATTGAGACCTGTTGTTTCACGGAATCTTTGCCGCTTAATTTATCAAAGTAGGAGGATTCTTTTTTAGTCTCCAGAATCTGCTTTTCCCGGGACCCATCACGGTAAATGGTAATTCCCTTACAGCCTGTTTCATAAGACATCATATAGGCCTGCCGGACATCCTCCACCGTTGCCCCATGAGCAAAGTTAATAGTTTTAGAGATTGCATTATCGACATGTTTTTGGAAAGCTGCCTGGACCTTAACATGCCACTCCGGGGTAATATCGTGGGCTACAGCAAAGACCCGCTGCCACTTTTCGGGCACTTCCGGAAGCCCCTGGACAGAACCATGGTTGGCCTCAATCTTGGCTAACAGTTCTTCAGAATAGAATCCTTCCTCCTGAGCCACTTTGAGGAAAAATGGATTAGTAGTAAACAATCTCTTCCCCTCGATAGTATTTTTGGCATATGAGAGCCCAAAGTAAGGTTCAATCCCGGAAGACGCGTCAGCCAACATTGAAGTTGTCCCGGTTGGAGCAATGGTAGTAATCGCTCCGTTTCGAAGTTTTACACTGTCCCCACGGAAATAGGGACTCTTGGAGTCATAAATTGATCCCGGCCAAGCCAGGAAAGTACCACGAATCTTAGCCAGCTCAATGCTTGCTTCTCTGGCGTTTTTGTTAATAAAGTCCATCACTTCCTCAGCCACCTTCAACCCTTCTTCAGTGTTGTAACCTACCTCAAGCTGGACCAGCATATCTGCAAATCCCATCATTCCCAAGCCAATCCGGCGGATGTTTCTGGTCATGTCGTTAACCGCCTGGATAGGATAATTGTTCATATCCAAAACATTGTCCAAAAAGTGCACTGCCATCTTCACTGTAGTTGCCAGGTTTTCCCAATCAACTTCCTTATCTTTGACAAATTTCCCCACGTTTACTGCCCCTAACGTACAAGCATCATATGGGAGCAACGGCTGCTCACCGCAAGGGTTAGTGGCTTCGATAGTCCCCAAACCCGGTGTGGGGTTAGCATTGGACTTGTTAATCCTGTCAATGATAATCATCCCCGGGTCACCATAATGCCAGGCAAGTTGGGTAATCAGAAGGAAAACTTTCCTGGCGTTTAAGCGATCCGTTACTTCCCCATTTCTCGGGTTGATTAATTCATAACCTTCATCTTCTTCTTTTGCCCGAACCAGGTCATAGAGCTTCATCACTCCGTCTTCCACTTTTTTCAGCTTCAAATCCACATCACGGATCGCTTGGGCCTCCTTAATCTCTCCGATAATCTCCTCCCAATCAGGTTCTTCTGTTACAAACTTACTGTCTTTTTTAACCTGCTCCATCCAATCTTCAGTTACGGTAACGGAAATATTAAAGTTGGTCACGGAAAACTCATCCACCTTCATCACCGCAAAACGCAGGATATCCGGATGGGTGATATGCAGAATTCCCATATTAGCTCCCCGCCTCACCCCTCCTTGTTTCACTTGGGAGGTGACATCGTTATATGCCTGCAGGAAAGATGTTGGGCCAACAGTAGTCCCTCCCGAAGAAGCTATCGTGTCACCATAAGGCCTTAGTCTGGAAAATGAAAATCCTGTTCCTCCACCGGATTTATGGATCATCACCATGTCCACTAAAGTCTGGGCAATAGATCTCATATTGTCTTCAACAGGCAAAACAAAGCAGGCGGAAAGTTGCTGCATCGGTTTTCCGGCATTGAGCATTGTTGGGGTATTGGGAATAAATTTTTGGGAAGCCATTGCCTGATAAAACTCTTTTGCCTGCTCAAGTTGGTGTTTTTTGTCCGGATCAAATTGTAAGTCAGCGCAAGCAATATTGTAGGCTACCCGCCAAAACATCTCTTTGGCAGATTCAATCGGCTCACTCAGATCATTCCTTTTGGCATATCTTGTCTTACCGATATATAAAGCGGTTTCAGAAAGCTGAGGTTCAATAACATCTTCCGGAACCGGAGGAACATTTTTCCCCTCTTCCCAAGCTTGTTCCCGGCTATAAAGGACTATACCTTTAGCATGTCCATTAGTTAAAGTTTTCCCAGATCTTGAGGTAACACCTGAAACTTGGAAATTAATACTTTTTGTCTTTTTTGTAGATGTTTTCATTTTTTAATTGCTTAAAGAGCTGAGCTCTTTGGTAAAATCTTCCGGATCGTCAAATCTCCGGTAAACACTGGCAAACCGCAAATATGCCACAGTATCCAGTTTCTTTAACTCCGTCAAAACCATCTGTCCAATCGCTTTGGAAGTCACTTCTTTCCTTCCTTTTCGGCGGAACCTTTTCTCAATCTTGCCTACCAAATTATCTGCTTTCTCTATCCCCGGCCTTTTTTCTAAAGCTTTAACAATCCCTGACTTTAATTTCTCCCGGTTAAACGCTTCTTTGTGCCCGTCCTTTTTAACAACCAGCAGTTCCAAATTCGCCAACCTCTCATAAGTTGTAAACCGCCCCGAACATTTTAAACACTGTCTACGGCGGCGAATCTCCCCCAAGCTATCAACAGCCCTTTTATCAACTACCCGACTAATAGAGCTTTCACAAAACGGGCATTTCATCTCTTACTACACAACCTGTTGGGGAACTCCTTTTTAACCTTACCAATATATATAACTTAGCATATGGTATTGTATCTCTGTCAATACACAATATGTTGGGTAATTATGGTCCGGCTGTAACAAAGTCAGTAATTGTAACCTTCCGCATCACATCCCCAACAGCGATCTGGTCCACCACATCCTGACCAGAGAGAACCTTCCCGAAAATTGTGTATTTGGGGGGGAGAGTCGGGTTATCAGCAAGCATAATAAAGAATTGGGAACCGTTAGTATTCGGCCCGGCATTGGCCATTGCCACTATCCCTTTATCGTATTTTTTAGTAACCGGTTCATCTTCAAATTTATAGCCCGGTCCCCCGGTACCGTTTCCTAAAGGATCCCCGCCCTGGATTACAAATCCCGGCACAACCCGGTGAAAAGTTAACCCATCATAAAAACCGTCTTTGGCCAGAAAGATAAAGTTGGAGGCAGCTTTGGTGGCCTCAGGATAAATTTCAAATTCAATATTACCTTTATCAGTTTGAATGACTGCTTTTTTGTTTGTTATCTCATTTTCAGGAAGCGGCCCGGGAAATGCGGGATATTGCTTAACTTGCTTTTTAGGTTGTGCAGCAGGATTATTTTGGATATTCTCTTCATTTCCTGTTTGCTGTGATTGGTTATTGTTAAACATAAGATTATCGGGAGTAGGCGTTGGAGAAACAGGTTCGGCCACAGAACTAAACTTGTCTTTTAAAGCAGCAAAACCGGTGGTTCCAATACCGAAAAGGGCAAGAATAATAAAAAGTGCGATTACATGCTTCTGCCCCATGCTCCGAAGTTTATAACTATTGTGCACAATTTTGCAATCAGGGTGCACGATAGTTACACAGTAATCGTCTCCTTAATTTTGCAAAATCAATGACGATTGCTTTATACCACTCTGAAAATTACTTGGCAAGGTACCTCTTGTGTTTCCAAATTGCGTTTGCTATCCTCCTTTTAATATGGCAAGTGTCCAGGAAAGAGACCGGGTAGAAACCGCAGTAACCACACCTCAAACTACAACTCCATCTTCTGGCTTATCCCTTCTTGAAAGAATCAGAGGCCTTAGAAAAATCGAGGACACTGAGATCGACGATATCGTGTTTGAAAATGGAAAATCAGATGAGGATCAGGTGGTGACTTTGGGAAGCAAAGACATGCCCATCAGAATTACCTGGGAAAGTTTATTTCCGGGGGATGGCGCTTATTTTTTAAGAGCAGCAGGCGCAAATACAGAAGAAGTACTCGCAGTAGTCAGTGAATTAAGTGAGCATTTAGGAAGGCCAAGACGGGACGTTGAATATATAGGTTGGGCATTCTATTGGAGAAAAACAGGAATAGACAAGAATCCTGAATAACCTTAGTCTGTTACAATTATTTTAATGACTAAAACATTTATCTTTTTAGGGATGACTATCGGGTCTGTCATTGGAGGTTATATCCCCACCCTCTTTGGAGCCTCTATGCTTTCATCTATCTCCATTATTACCAGCGGAATCGGATCCATCATCGGGATCTACCTTGGATACAAACTCGGCAACAACCTCTAAGCCATCATTGCAAACACCATAACAAGATAAGAAAATAGAATTTATAAGTCTAACTTGCTGTGAAACTTCTACCCTATGTAACAGTTTTAGGATTGGTTTTATTTTTGAGTATCTTTTTAAGTCCTCAAAAAGTAATGTCTTTAAATATTGCTTCCCAAAACCAAGTTTATTCCGATGAACTTAGTGACTGGCAAGTCATCCAAGAGCTAGGAAATAGTCTATCCGGAACAGTTTCATCCTTTACTTTTCGCGTCAGTACCGCCGCCAGCAACTCAAATCAGTTTGATTACACTGCCCAAAACACTAGAATCTATGATAAGGATAACGGCAGCTCCTATATTACTGGATGTGTTCCCTCCGGAGCCAGTTCAAGTGACCGCCTCAGAGGTCTTAGTTTCTCAACCTCGAATGTTCCCAGCGGATATGAGGATGTAATTATTGATTTCTCCTGCAACAACTATAATTTCATCTCCGGCCACAGATATATCATCAGAATCAGCAACGCCAACATGCCTCAATACGGCGGGAAAAATATCAAATTTGCAGCTTCAGCCTATGGGCCAGGAAGAAATGGCGGTACGGATAAATTTACTGGCGGAGGTTTAAGGTATGCCAACGGTAACCCCTGGGATTATTCCCATAATTCAGGTACTTGTAATGTCTCCAGCTATATCTGGGGAGACACCAACCCCACCCCTTCCTCAGGCTGTAATGTCTGGACCACGTCTCAAGATGATCTCTATTTTGTCCTATCTAATACTACCCCAGAACCAACACCTACCCCAACACCATCCACCAGATTTCCGGTAATTTTTATTCCAGGCATAGGCGGATCCGAATTTAAAGCCTCCCAAGATATTATCTGGTCAAAAGATGACGGACACGGAGGAATTTTTTCTCACGCATATACAAACAATGAAAAAGTTTGGGTTAATGAAGCTGAGGCAGCGATGCCTGGAACTGATGATTATTTTGATGTTTTAAGATTACAATCTGATGGGCAAACATCTGAAGCACCTTTGTCTTTGACAGGTGATCTGACATCTTTTGGCTATGCGGATATTGATTCATTCTTTCAGGAAAATGGGTATACAAAGGGAACAAATTTTTTTGTTTTTCCTTATGACTGGAGAAAGGATGTTAGGACTACAACCTCAGATTTGGATAACCTGGTTGAAGAGGCCAAGACAAAATCAGGAATGCCTAAAGCCAACATCGTTGCTCATTCCATGGGTGGGCTAGTTGCCAGAAATTATATTTCTGATTCGGGAAGAGCTAGTAAGATTAATAAATTAATTGAGTTGGGCGTTCCCCACTTAGGATCAGTTGATGCATTAAGAACTTTACAATACGGATCTTGGCTTGGCTATGATTACCATTTATTTCATTTAGGTATTCCACCAAGCGAAACTAAAGATAACGCTCAAAATATGACGGGGTTATATGAACTACTGCCTTCCTCTATGTACTTTAATTTTTACAATAACTCGGACATTAATTATCCATATCCTTTCAGCGATAGCCGTGATATCGATAATAATGGCACGATTGGAGATCTATCATATTCACAAACTAAAACATTGTTAGAAAATTTGCACAATTCATCCCTGATCAATATTGCTGATCAATTCCATAATTCTCTTGACTCTATGTTAAATCAAAATCATGGCATTAACATTTACTTAATTGTTGGTACAAGCCAACCGACAATCGGCCAAATCCGTGAAAGCTGGTGGATAAATTGGCCAATACAAACTTTTCCAAAATATGAAGAAATTTATATTAACGGTGATGGTACAGTCCCTACATATAGTGCCTCACTTAAAAGCGATATTCTTGATTACTCAGGAAACTCTAGACTCTACTATGTGGAACAAAATCACTCGGATCTTGTATCCAAAACAGGGCCAGCTATGCAAACTGTAGCTGCTATACTATCCGAAGGAGATTCCATCCCAATAGAAGTCAAAGATGAGAAAATTGTTTTGGAGGGAGAGCAGATCTCAGTTGACCAGGATGCAGATTTAGATATTTACGATAGCGATGGAAATCATACAGGGATGGACTCAAATGGCAACGTCGAAACAAATATTCCAGGGACTTTTTTCGACACATTAGGAACCAGCAAACACTTTTTCATTAAAAAGAGTTCCCGAGCAGTTACCGTAAAAGTTAAATCATCAAGAAGCACTTCTACTAACATTAAAAAACGCACTTATAGAAGTGATCAAATCACCAAAACAACCACCTATCAAAATGTTCCCGTAAACAATACCTCTACTGTCGATTTGGCATTAGATCCTTCTTCTGACACATCCCTGCCTTTGAACAATGGTTCAGAAACTATTCCTCCTACTAGCGAAGTATCCGGTTCATCGGCAACTGACTTAACTCCTCCTGCCACTACATATTCTATTTCCGGAACAGAATCTAGTTCTAATATTTATACAGGCGAAGTCACTATTACACTTACTTCTTCAGATAGCGGTTCAGGAGTTTCCGCAACACAATATAGTCTCGATAACGGCCAAACTGTTCAAACATACACCGAGCCTATTCATATTACTGCTGCCGGGACAACCACTATCCAATTTTTCTCCAGTGATTTATTGGGGAACCAGGAATATCCCCAAACCATAACTATCACTATCGTTTCTCCTACCCCCACCCCAACAACAACCCCAACTTCCACACCCACTCCAGTAGCATCCTCATCCTCCAATAATACAAGCAATGATTCTGATATAACCTCTCAAATACCCCTAACACTAACCTCATTGGCAACAATCTCCGCAATAATAGCACCTAAAGATGCTTCCGAGATTGACCAAGTATTAGGATTACAAACCACAGCAGCTAAGGAATTTCCTTCAATTGCCCCATTTTCTCCGAATAATAAAAACTATCAAAAAGCTTCGTCGTTCTCTCTACCCTGGTTTCTAACTTTACCGCCACTTTTACTTATAGCTACATCCTTAGGGGCTAGTATCCTATTTCATTTTTTGAAAGAAGGACGATTAAAAAATAATCCCGAAAAAAAGTGAGTCAACCAAAACCAGATGATGATATTTAATAAAGAAATGAGCAATATTCTTTCTTTGTCGTTACTAGATATACACATTGCGATAGGGTATCCAGTTATAGTACAAGAATTAAAGATATTAAAGTAATCCTTAAATCCTGTGAGTAACTGTATTAGTCCGCTTCCAAACCAAATAACTAAACTCAACACCAAGGTAAGCAGGAACCTCTTCTTATTAAATCCAAGCATATTTCCACTATATCATATCTTGAAGTTTTACCCTGTCCTTCACGCAAGGCGTCACCTCGCAGAAAAAGGCGTCACCTTGCACGGGTGATTCTGACGGGATTATTACCGTATTTTTGTGGCCTTTTTAAGGCTAGCGGTTACTATGTTCACACTCAAAAGGAGGTGAAATATATGCCTAGAGATGCAAAGAAACAAAACCGAAACCAAAGTCACAGCACGAGCCGAAAAAACCGTGAAAGGAAAAACAAGAACGAAGGCATGATGGACCGCGACAAGGGTGATAAAGGCGATATGTTTGGTTTCTAAGAAAGTAAGCTAAATCTGCCCGGGAATCGCGAAGGCCGCGGCCAAATCAGAGATGAGAAAAGGAGTAATCCAGTAACTTCCGGGCTTCTTCCCGGCGGTTTTCAGAACCCAGGATAACCCCCAAAACCTCATGGCCGCCAACCCTAGCCAAAGTTACCAGAGTCAAACCTGCTTCGGGGGTATAGCCGGTCTTAAACCCCACTACCCCGGAGTAAGTTGTTAAAAGGTTAATACCTGAATACATTTCATAATCCTGATGGGTCGAAGTTTTAGGTAAAACTATGTGGTAGGTTTTAGAAATATCCACTACCCCGGGAAAGTGTTTTATAGCATACCTGCTCATTAAAGCTACATCATAGGCGGTTGAGTGTTGATCACGGTTATCTTCTTCAAGCCCGGAGGGGTTAATAAATAAGGTATCATTCATCCCTAATCTTTTGGCGGTGGCATTCATTTGGGAAATGAAATCATCCCTTCCCGAAGTGGAAGTTTCCGCCAAGGCTTCTGCAGCATCATTGGCTGAAACTAAAAATATTCCATAAAGAAGTTCTTTAACAGTTAATTTTTCTCCAGCAATAAGCAACATGTGATCCGGTTCCATCGAGGCCGCATGGTCACTGATATTAACCACATCGTCAAATTTTTTATTTTCCAAAGTTACAATCACCGTCATAATTTTGGTTAAGGAAGCAATGGGCAATTTTTCGTGGGGGTTCTTTTGATACAAGACTTTTCCTGATTGCGTATCTACAAAATATGCAGCTTTGGCGGTAATTTCGGGAGCGCCATCTTCATTGCTCCCGGCTTTGATCTCCGGAAACCAAAGATTGGTAGCCAACATGCTTCTAGGAACCACCGGGGAGAGTAAGGATTGTTTCTTTGGGGTAGAGAAATTTATCCAGAGGGCTACCGCTACAACAAGCAAGAATAGGTAAAAAAATACTTTTCTTTTCATATCTTGGATTGAGCCTAAAAATGCCCCCTTGACGGAGGAAGGAACAAGGCCAGACAATGGGGTTAATGCACCGTCTGCTGCCTCTACTTATTATACCGTTAATTTTAATTACTGTATTGGCCTATTTACCCTTCAAAAGAGTTGTTTTCTATGAGCTGGGGATCTCCGGCGACACCACAACATCTTGTTGCACTGAGGCTGATGTTCTTTCATCAAAAGGCAATTTTGACGAGGATGCCTCATTGGCTTTTTTCAATGGCCAGGAAGTTGATTACCCAAAAACTTCCCTGGCTCAAGGTTACCTGGCAGATGCAGACAGCGAAACCAAGGTCTTAGGAACAACTAACGCAGCAGGTGAAACTAAATGGATTGAGGTTTCCCTGGAACAACAGAAGTTAAGGGCTTGGGAAGGGAATAAAATCGTAATGGAGTTTCCTATTTCTTCCGGACGCTGGTATCCCACCCCCAAAGGCGACTTTAATATTTATGCCAAAACCAGGTACCAAAGAATGAAAGGCGGTTCCAAAGAACTGGGAACCTATTACGATCTACCCAATGTCCCCAATAACATGTTTTTTTATAAAGGATTTGCCATCCACGGAGCTTACTGGCACAACAACTTCGGCCACCCCATGAGCCATGGATGCGTAAATGCTCCCTTAGCCCAAGCCACCCAGCTTTTTGAATGGGCAGGCCCCAATCTTCCGGCAGGACAAAATTATATCCGGGCATCAGCTTCCAACCCCGGAACCAGAGTATTCATTCATTAACCAAACCCAGCGACTTACTTATCCTTTCGGTTAAACCCAAAAAACCATCCTCATGGATATTCCGCGGGCGGGAAAGCCTGACATCGAAAATTTCTTTCATACTACCATCAGACATAACACCTACCCTATCAGCAAGCCTGACAGCCTCTTCTATAAAGTGGGAAACCATAATAATAGTCTTTGAGGTCTGCTTCCAAATCGACAAAAGGTCTTCGTGCAATCCTTCTGTTGTTAAAGGATCCAGCGCTGAAAAAGGTTCATCCAAAAGTAAAACGTCCGGCTCCATGGTTAAGGCCCGGGCAATTCCCACCCGCTGTCTCTGCCCTCCGGAAAGTTCCCGGGGGTATTTTTTAGCAAAATCCGAAAGTCCCACCATTTCCATATATCCCTGTACTGATTGTTCCATTTGTTTTTTAGGGGTATTCCGCATCTTCAAGCCAAAACCGATATTTTCTTCTACCGAAAGCCAAGGCAAAAGTGCACCTAATTGAAAAACTAAGGATATATTCTCCGGTTTATTCACCACTCCGGACGTGGGTTTTTCCAAATCGCTAATAATTTTTAAAACTGTGGATTTTCCACATCCAGAAGGCCCTACCAAACAAAAGAATTCACCCTGGAAGACCTCCAAGTTAAAATCCTTTAAGGCCCACTTCTTTGAAGCTCCGGGGTAATTTTTATAAACATGGTACAGGCCAACGTTAATCAAATTTATACCTTTCTGTCAGATGGATAAGTTTTTGCCAGACAAAAAAATTCAAAAACCCGATAATAATCACCATTGTAATCAGTCCTGCAAGAAAAACTGAACTTTGCCCGGAAGCTGTAGAGTTAACTAGTAAACTTCCCAGTCCGAACAAATCCGAAGATGTATTTCCTCCGGGAATATAGTTATGCAGCACCTCTGCCACCACAATAATATTCCAGCCCTGTCCCCAAGCCAAAAAAGACCCGGTAATTATATATGGAAGGATTGAGGGCAAAGTCACAAACCAAAGTTTTTTAAAACCCTTTGCCCCAAAAATAACTGATGCCGCTTTAATGTCATTAGGGATACTTTTTAACCCTCCAACCATAGAAAAAACCAGATTCCAAACAATATCCAAAACCAAAATAAAGATCGCTGCCCCTTCAAAAAAATTAAATCTTATAAAAAGCAAAACTAAAAGCGGGAAAAAGGCCAAAGCCGGAACCGACTGAATAATGTCAAATAGGGGAAGTAAATATTTTTCGGTTTTGGGAGTACTAGTAATCAGTAAGGCTAAGGGGACGGATATAACTAACGAAATTACATAGGCAATTGATAAACGGTACAATGTCGCCAGACTCGCTGCGACAAGGGTAGTAATTGAAATATTGTGTATCGAAGAAGACGCCGCCGGCTCAGCCAGGTGAAAAACCTGCAGCATTACCAGGATCAAAATTGCAGAGACTACTGCCAGGGAACCGAAGTGGTGCCTAAACGACAACGGGTAAGAGAAATGATAATGGTGGTGGTGATAACGCCGGGCAGTAGCCATCTCTCACTTTAGTATACCGAAAAATTCAGGCTTTACCAAAGGAGCCAAAGATATCAATTTTCTCTTCTACGACTTTTTGGACTTCTTCCAAAACCGGGCCTTCTAATTTATACATTGCATACTCATCCGGGTGTTCCTTCATCTCTTCCTGCAAGTTAGCCCGGAAAGCTTCCCGAAGTTCGGTATTTATATTTACCTTGACGATCCCTCTTTGGATTGCCTCTTTTACCTGGTCACCGGAAATTCCCGAACCTCCATGAAGAGAAAAGAAAGTATCCGGCAGTTTTGCAGACAGCTGTTCCAAAACTTCCAAGTGCAGTTTTTCATCACCCGCACTAAATACCCCATGCACATTGCCGAAAAATGCCGCAAAGATATCTATCCCTGTCGATTTTACAAACTCTACCGCTTTTTCCGGGTCAGAAAAAGCCCCTTTTGCGGCCTCCTCCAAAGCCGAACCTTGATGTATCTCGGAAGACCCCATAATGTGGTCCATCTCCCCTTCCACCACCAATCCTTTGGCATGGGACAATTCCACAACCTTCTTGGCAATCTCGATATTTTGTTCCAACGGCAACTCTGACCCGTCAAAATGGATCAGGTCATAGCCCGCATCAATCCCCTGCTGGCACTCTTCCAGATTCTTCGCATGGTCTAAATTAACCAAAACCGGAATGCCAAACTGCTGTGAGTAATTTCTGGCTAAATCGATCACATTTTCCGGGCCAATCCATGACGTCTCACCAGGGGATGATTCAATAATTACCGGTGATTTTTTATTGGCTGCTGCCTGGACAATGGCCTTAAAGGTCTCTAAATTCCCCACATTAAACGCCCCAATCGCCCACTTTTCCGCTTTCGCCTTTTGCAACCACTCGCGTCCTGTCATTGACTTATAATAACATACCTAATACCATGGTAAACATGGATAGGATTACTACTCTTGAGCAATTAAAAGAGCGCTTCTCTCCCATAAAGAATCCCAATGAAACCCATCGCAACAGGCTTTCGGCATTAGATAAATTTGCCTTAGCTATTACCAATAAAGTAGGCACAATGGGTTTCTTTTTCGCCTGCGTGATCTTAGTTACCATCCCACTCATTTTTAACTCTACCTTGTCTACCGTGCAATACATCTCCTCCGGCTACCTCCAATTAATTCTTCTACCTTTAATTCTTGTAGGCCAGAACCTACAAGGCAGACATGCAGAAATCCGGGCCGAACACGACTTTGAGACCAACGTCAAGGCTGAAAAAGAAATTGAGACCATCCTTCTTCATTTAGAAAAGCAGGATGAAATGATGTTGGATATCTTAAAAAGAATCGAGAAACTGGAACAATCCCAACATAAAAAATAGTTACTTTAATTCCTGAGCTACGACTTTAGAATTTTCTTTCAATTTTTCCTGCATTTGAGAGTGGGTTAATAGTCCTGCCTGGGCGCCAATTTGTTCAACAACCGAAGCGCCGTTCGCTGCACCCCAGCGCATCGCTTCTAAAAGTTCTTTACCGTAAAAAAGCCCCGAAACTACACCGGTAGCATATGAATCTCCTGCCCCGGTCATATCGACAACCTTAGCCGGGAAAATACCCAAAAACCAATATTTTTCTCCATCAAACCCAAAAGACCCATTTTCCCCATCAGTAATAATAACCATTTTAGGGCCCAACTCCAGAAGTCCTTTGAGCAATTTTTTAATCTCCACCTTTTTACCTCCGTCAATCTTTAAAACCAGCTCTGCTTCTTCCTTATTGAGGATTAAAAGGGTGGTAAGTGACAAAAGTTTGGATAATTTTTTTAAGCCAAAGGATAGTTCATAAGTTCCCGGGTTAAAAGCTAAAGAGGCTCCGGTTCTTTGAAGATAGCTTTCTACCTGGGCATAAAAATTGCCTTCCAAAGACGATTTCCCCATTGAACTTAAATAAATCCAGCGGGATCTGTCTAAATCCGGAAGATCGTATTTATAACTTTGGTGGTAAGTTAAAATTGTCCTCTCACCCCGGAAACTCACCAAAGCAGAAATATTGGAATCCATCTTCTCATTGGTCGCCACATAACGGGTATCTACCCCCTCCTCTTTTAGCCTGGTTAAAACAAATTTTCCGGCTAAATCAGTGCCGATATTGGTATAAATAGCTACTTTTAAACCCAATCTTGAAGCCCCAACGGCATTATTAGGATTATTCCCCCCTAAAACCTGCTGGTATTGTTCCACGGGCAGTTTGTCTCCATACCGCAAACAGAGCTCCCTGCCATCCCTTTCCACCTCCACATGGGCATCGTGAATTTTGAAAAAATGGTCAACAGCCGGATCGCCAATGGAAATTAAATCAAACATTAATTCTAGTCTACAACAGAAGTAGGGTTATAACCAGATTTTTTAACTGTCTCTATGATATCTTTGAGTTCTACTTTTTCCTCATCATATTCAACATCAGTTTCCTGCTTGGCATAAGAAGTTTGGGCTTTTTTTATCCCTTCCAAGTCCTCTAAATCCATATCAATGCACATAGCACAGGAAGAGCAATGCATTCCCTCAATTTTTATTTTTTTCTTGATTATTTTCCCCATTACTCCACCTCCATTACTCCAAAATACATACCCATTGAACAAGTCCAGGTTAACTTTCCCGGATTTTGAGCCGGGATATCAATTGTTGTAGTAGCATCCCTTTGTAAATTTTGCCTTATACCTAATTGGGGCATCACAAAGGCTAGAGTACAGCCTAAACCCCCCGTGGTTGTTAAGTTCATTTTTATAGGTATCCCCGCTTTTACCTTGACTGAGTTTGGGTTGTACCCGTTAGGGAAAACCTGGATATCAACATTCTGTACCCCATCTACAATTTTCACTGTATTACCCTGGGTGCCACTGTTTCCATCCCCAAAATTAATCTGGATAGGAATTAAATCGCCAATATTATTCAAAGTGATGGGGGAGTTGGCTAGAACTAAAGCACTGTTTACTGTTGTGAGTCCAAGATAAATCACAAGCAAAGCAGCAATTTTTAAAAACTTATCCTTAAAAGCATCACCCAAGATTGTTGTAATATACCCCAAAACAAAAAAGAGGGGAGAGGTACCTAACACAAAAGCCCCAAGAATAGCAGCTCCCGAGAAAGGACTCCCGGAAGAAATAGCTAAAGCTTCCATGGCTAAAGTTGTCCCGCACGGGATAAAAATTGTCAGGGCACCTAAAAATGCCGGGGCAAATAAATCTTTGCTTTTAGCCTGATTACGGACCAGTTTAGATAAAAATCTCGGAGGCTGGATAATGACATACCTAAAAATTGGGTGAACATTTAAAAGATTCAAAGCCACTGCCAGCATGTAAATTCCTGCAAAGAGCTGAATATAAGTCCTGGCCCCATCAGAGATTTGTAACTTTTGCCCAAAAAGACCAAGGACAAAACCAAGAATTAGATAAGCTGTAAGCTTGGTAACCAAAAATGCCAGAGTTGGTAAGACACTGTGCTTTTTATGGCTGCCGGTTTTTATATCCTCTTCTTCCCGGGCAGCAATTACTGAAGCCAAAAGCCCACCCTGGACAGCAATACATCCTAACCCACCGACAGTTAAACCAGTTAAAAAGATGATTCCCAGATCCATAACGTAATGCTCATTGTATTAAAACTTCACCCGCTTTAAAAGCAAAGAGTTAGAAACAACTGAAACAGAGCTTAAAGCCATTGCCGCTGAAGCAAAAATTGGATTTAGAAGGATCTGGAAGAAAGGATATAAGACACCCATAGCTACCGGAATTAAAATTACATTATAGCCAAAAGCCCAAAACAGGTTCATTTTAATAGTCCGCATAGTTTTTCGGGAAAGTTCGACCGCAGCTGCCACAGAGGCCAAATCTTTATTAATTAAGGTAATATCTGCCGCCTCAATTGCCACATCCGTCCCTGTCCCCATAGCAATCCCCACATTGGCTGCAGCGAGCGCCGGAGCATCATTAATCCCATCCCCCACCATTGCTACAACTTTTCCTTCTGATTGGATTTTCCTTACTTCAGACTCCTTTCGGTCAGGCAAAACTTCCGCTAAAACCTTGGTAATTCCGGCCTGTTTCGCAATAGCCGCGGCAGTCCTTTTATTATCTCCAGTGATCATCGCCACCTCAATCCCTAATTGCTGAAGTCTTTTTACTCCCTCTTTTGATGACTCTTTTAATGTATCTGCTACAGCGATCAGCCCTAATATTTTTCCATTCCCAGCCAACATCATTACTGTTTTACCTTGGCCCTCCAATTCTTCAATCTTTAATTCTAAATCATTAATCTTTATTCCCTCTTTTTCCATTAACTTTCTATTGCCTAAGACAACTTTTTCCTTACCTACCGTCCCTTCCACACCATGGCCAGGAATTGCTTTAAATTTCTCTACTTTACTCAATATGACCTTTTCTTCATCCGCTTTATTAATAATTGCTTCGGCTAGGGAATGCTCTGACCCTTTTTCTAAACTCGCTGCCAGCTGCAATAAATTCTTATTCTCCGATTTTCCAACACTCCGACGCTCTGATACTCCGACCACCACATCTGTTACCACAGGCTTTCCGTTTGTAAGGGTTCCGGTTTTATCAAAGATGACGGTGTTAATTTTCCGAGCGGTTTCCAAACTCTCCGCATCACGAATCAGAATCCCGTTTTCGGCGCCCTTTCCTACACCTACCATAATCGCTGTCGGAGTAGCCAAACCCATGGCACAAGGGCAAGCAATAATTAAAACTGCAACTGTATTCAGTAAGGCCAACAAAAATGCCGGAGCCGGTCCAAAATCATACCAGACAACAAATGTGGCAATTGCCAGCATCAGGACAATGGGAACAAAATAAGCGGAAACTAAGTCTGCCACTCTTTGAATAGGAGCTTTACTCGCCTGAGCCTCTGTTACCAGCTTAATAATTTGGGCCAGCATCGTCTCGCTGCCCACTTTGGTTGCTTTATAGGTAAAGGTGCCCGTTTTATTGATAGTACTTCCGATGACCGTATCCCCTTTAAATTTTTCCACCGGAATACTTTCTCCGGAAATCATTGACTCATCAATGGAAGACTCTCCTTCTGTAATTACTCCATCTACCGGAATCTTTTCTCCCGGCCTTACCCGGATAATACTGCCAATTACTACTTGGTCAATCGGCATATCAATCTCCTTATCATCTTTTAATACCCGGGCTGTCTTTGCCTGTAACCCAATCAGTTTTTTAATCGCTTCCGAAGTTCCAGCTTTTGCCCGTGCCTCAAAATACCTTCCAAGTAAAATCAAACCAATCACAAAAGAAGAGACATCAAAATAAGGCATTGGGGTAATGCCAGCACTGCGGACAATGCCCGGAAAAACAGTCGCTAAAAATGAATAGCCAAAGGCCGCGCTCGTGCCAATAGCAATCAAAGTATCCATATTGGCTGTCCGGTGGCGCAAAGCCGGAATTGTGGCTTTGTAAAACCCTAAGCCTGCCCAAAACTGCACCGGAGCAGCCAGAAGTAACTGAACCCAGAAATTTTTCAAGATAGGGGGAGCAATATTTGTAAGTCCCGGGAAACTTCCTACAACAATTAGGGTTGCCAAAGACAAGGAAATAAAGACCTTTTGGCGAAGTTTCCTTAATTCCTTCTCTTTTTCGGCTTTTTCCTCATTCTGGCTTACAGATTCTTCTTTAACATAAGCCTGGTAGCCAACATTAGCTACAGCTGAAGATATTTTTTCTTCACTTACCTCTTCCGGACTAAAAGTTACGTCTGCTCTTTCAGTTAATAAACTGACATTGGCATCTTTAACTCCGGGAGTCTTTTGTAGCGCATTCTCGATCACCCTCACACAAGAGGCACAATGCATCCCCTTGATACAAAATGTTTTTTTTACTTCTGTCATTTAACAATTATCTTTCCGTGGTACATATTCATACCACAAGCGTAACCATACTCGCCCGGCTTTTCTGGTTTAATTTCTATGGTCACTTTTTGGTTTAAAGGAAGTTCTTTTTTTATTTTGAAATCCCCTAAAACTATTTCACCCAAACATTCGGTTGGGTCTGTCCGGATAAAATTTATCTTCGTAGTTTTACCACGAGGTACAGAGATCACCTCCGGAGAGTATCCCCCGCTTACAGTAACATCCACGGAATCAGAAATTTCAATCTCCTTCTCTTTTTTACCAAGAAAAAACCAGTAGATAAAAATAATACCTAGTGCCCCTAAAACACTAACTATCCCCTTACTGTCCATTTATTTACCTTTCTGGATTTGTTTCCAAA
>JAJYNW010000013.1 GCA_021786105.1 bacterium | reverse complement strand
TGGTATTTAATGGCAAAAAATGGCTATCCTCAGTATTTAAACTATGCTGAGACTCTTTTTAAATAAGTTTTGGTACTTGGCATGACACCAAGGTTTGATAATGCTACAATTCGTTCATGGTTCGACTATGCTCACCACAAGTTATTTGTAAAGGAGGTTTGTTGTGCGAAGACTTGTCCTAGTTGATGGTAATGCCTTACTGCACCGAGCCTATCATGCCACTCCGCCATTTACGACTTCAAAAGGTGAACTAGTTAACGCTGTTTATGGTTTTTCCTCGATGATTTTAAAGGTGATTGCCGAGCTTCGTCCGGAATATTTAGCCATTGCCTGGGATGAAAAAGGGCCTACCTTTAGACATCAAGCTTACACCCAATATAAAGCCACCCGCGGCCCTGCTGACGATGGTTTATCCAGCCAGTATAAAAGGGTGCATGAGGTGGTTAAGGCATTTAATATTCCGGAATTTAAGTTGGCCGGATTTGAAGCTGATGACTTGATTGGTACTTTGGCCATCCAGGCAGAAAAAGAAAAGGATTTGGAAATTGTGATTGTGACAGGGGATCGGGATATTATGCAGCTGATTGATGAGCGGATAAAAGTTTTCATGCCCAAAAAAACTCTTTCGGATGTAGGTTTGTATGGGGTAGAGGAGTTTGTGGCCAAATACGGTTTTTTTCCCAAGCAGCTGACGGATTATAAAGGTTTGGCCGGGGATGCTTCGGATAATATTCCGGGGGTCGCGGGAATTGGGGATGTGACAGCCACGAAACTGATACATAAATTCGGCACTATTGAAGAGATATATAAACCGGAAAATTTAAAAACCATGCCGGATCGAACGCAGATGCTTTTATCGGAAGGGGCAGAATCGGCAATGATGAGTAAAAAGCTGGCTACTTTGGATCTAAATGCCCCCATTAAGCTGGATCTGCATAAATGCGTGGTGCATGATTTTGATAAGGAAAAAGTGGTCAAGCTTTTTGAGGAACTGGAGTTTAAAAGCTTAATTGCCAGATTGCCTGATGATGCTTCAGTCGGCAATTCCTTTTCTGTCATCCTGAGCGAAGCGAAGGATCTCAAGATTAAAAAGCAAGAACCTAGAGATTCTTCGGGTCGAAACGACCCTCAGAATGACAAAACAATGGACTTAGATGCGGAAGTGGAACCGATTCTTAAAAAAATGTCAGAAACCGGGGTGCTGGTGGACCTGAAGTTTTTGGAAAAATTTGGTAAGAAGCTGAAAGACCGGTTAACCAAAATAGAGGCAGAGATTTATGAAAAAGTCGGGCATGAGTTTAACTTAAACAGCCCCAAGCAGCTCTCGGTGGTGCTGTTTGATGAGTTAAAATTGCCGGTGGTCAGGAAAACCAAAACCGGCCGTTCCACAGACGAAGCTACCTTACATGAATTATATGGTGCTCATCCGGCGGTACCGCTACTCTTGGAATACCGGCAATTATTTAAATTGATTTCTACCTACGTTGATGCTTTGCCGAAGTTCGTGGATGAAAAGTGCAGGATCCACTCGACTTTTAATGTAGAAGGAGCAGCGACCGGCAGGCTTTCCTCTAAAGATCCGAATTTGCAAAATATTCCGGTTAAAGGTGAAGAGGGTGGGGAAATCAGAAAAGCTTTCATTGCTCCTTTTGGCAAGGCGTTGTTGGGCGCGGATTATTCTCAAATTGAACTGCGGATTATGGCTCATTTGGCAGATGACCCGGGATTAAAGAAAGCTTTCAAGGAAAATGAAGATATCCACGCCTTAACTGCTTCCAAGATTTTTCAAGTACCTTTGGAACAAGTTTCAAAACAGCAAAGAATGGTGGGGAAAACCATGAACTTTGCTACCCTTTACGGTCAAGGTCCGCATGCTTTATCCCGGCAATTGGGCATCAGTTTTGAAGAAGCCAGACAATATATTGCTGAATATTTTGCCCAATTTCCCAAGGTTCGGGAATGGATGGAGAAGACTTTGGCTTTTGGCTATGAAAATGGCTACGTAGAGACTTTGTGGGGCCGGAAAAGGTATATTCCGGAGCTGCAAGTTGGTAACCGGATGATTCGTTCTGCCGGGGAAAGAGCCGCGGTTAACCACCCGGTTCAGGGCACGGCCGCCGATATGATCAAAAAAGCCATGGTGGAAATTGAGAAAGAGCTGTCAGTCGTCAGTCATCGGTCATCAGACAA
Organism: bacterium; assembly: GCA_021786105.1. Classification (GTDB taxonomy): domain Bacteria; phylum Patescibacteriota; class Microgenomatia; order Daviesbacterales; family UBA10151; genus UBA10151. Next base: position 38,679 of record JAJYNW010000013.1, on the reverse strand, counting down.
GATAAGTCTGAAAGCTGACAGGCCGAAGGCCGATACTGAAAGCTGCCGTCTCATTTTACAGGTTCATGATGAGTTGTTGTTTGAATGTGGCCCTAAAGCAGTGAAAGAAACTGCTAAGATGGTCAAAGAAAAAATGGAAAATGCTTTAAAATTGTCAGTGCCGGTTCTGGTTGATCTCAAAACCGGCCCTAATTGGGGAGAAATGAAGTTGTTTAAGTTTTGACTAGTCTTATAGTAATATGGTAGAATAATTTCCTATGGCTGAACAAGCAGAATTATTTCTTGCCAAAAGAGAAATTGTTGTGGCTAGATTAGCTGTATTAGATGAGTTGGAACACAGAAAATTATACGAGCCAAATCTAATTTATAGAGGGTTTGGTCGTTATTTAATTGACTCGGTCTTACGATATGGATCAGAAAGTTCAACCTCACTTTACATCTATGGAAACGAAGAATGGGCTTTAGGGGTTAATCCAGATCCTCATTGGATAAATCCGCTTAGCTATGCTTTATATGGTGGAGCTTTGGCTATATATAAAGGAAATCAGTTAATACCAGAGGCTTATACAACTTATCGATTCCCAGATTTGAAAACAAAACTACAAGTTTTGGTTGCTATTTTCTCTTTCTAAACTACCAGCTTTTTAACTTCCCGCATCTCTGTTTCAAATTTGGCAAATCCGGTTTTTTCCAAAATTAAAAAGGTGAGCCATAGCAGGGGAGAGATAAACAGATTGGTAATGAAGACAAAAGATGACAGTAGAAAAAACAGCAGAACAGCTAGTCCTGCAGGAATAAAACTTAAATATGGTTTAATAGTGCTTTGTACTTGGTTTTTAATGGTTTGCTTAATTAGGTCATTGGTCGGATTTTGGGTAGTTTTTGTAGATCTGGGTTGACTTAAAGTATCTAAAATTTTAGGATCCAAGCCGGATTGCCTTACAAGATCAGGATTTTTCTTTAAAAGTTCAATTTGCTCAGGGCTAATAGTTGGTAACTGAGCAGGCATAGAATTTGATTGAGCAGAAAGGTCTGCCGGAGCCATTTTTAAGGCTGTATCAATTAAGGAATCAGGAATTTGAAAACCTTTTTGGGGGATTATTTTGCTGATTGATAAAAAATAAATCACACAAAAAGCCAAAATCAATAGTCCAGTCAAGTTCTTAACAGCTGGCCCCAATAGGCTGGTAGGCTTAAAAGTTAAGTAACTTTTAAGGGTACTATCTAAACTTAAATTAACTATCAGTAAACCTACTAAAATTACTACCGCAAACACAATTGCCAAAGCTGATGGGATAAAGATAAAAGGCACAGCAGAGCAAATTAATCCAACCGGCAAGCTGATTTTCCAATCTGAGGCAATTGCGGCAAATAATACAAATAAAAAACTGGCCAAAGAAATAAGGGCACAAAGAGTAATTAAGGAGATTAAGGTATTGATGGATAAAGAGAAAATAAAATCATAGGAGCTTAACAGTGGGCTAATTTGGAAAATTAAGACGGAAAAAACAATTAAAAAAATAGGAGCAAAAATGAGTTTTTTGAGCAGAATCATGATAGAATCATACCATGAAAACATTAGTGACTCACATTAACCCCCATTTGGACGACATTGTGGCCATTTGGCTGTTTAAAAGATATCATCCTGGTTTTCATGATGCCAAAATTGAATTTATTTCAGCTTCCCGTGAAGCAGCCAAAGACGAAACGGCAGATAAAATTTTCCTGGGAACCGGAGGAGGGCAGTTTGACGAACACAAAGAAGGTTTGGATACCTGCTCCGGTACTTTGGTTTATGAATTCTTAAAAAAGAAAAATTATATACCCAAAGATGAAATTTTAAGAGGTGCTTTGGACGAATTAACTCATTGGAATCAATTAATTGATACCGGTAAAGCGCCCGATTTGCAATTTGATGAATTCAGCGTGCAGGCTTTTATCAGGGCTAAAGATGGTTTGCCGGAAAATTCCTTAAAATCAGTGGAGTTGGGCCGGGAAATTTTGGACAGAATTTTGATAGTTTTAAAAAGAAGGCAGCAAAGTTTAAGGGATTGGGAAAAAAGAGTGGAATTTCAAACCCGATTTGGTAAATCATTTGCCGTAATTTCCGAAACTGTGGACCGGGAGTTTTGCCGGGAACAGGGCGGGGAACTATTTTTAATGTACAGCCCCAAGCATAAAGGGGTCCAATTTTTTACCCCTTCTTTTGATATTGATCTAAAACCAATTTACGACAAAGCAAAAAAGTTAGATCCAGAAGCTTCCTGGTTTTTACATCAATCACATCACATGGTGATTTGTGGTTCTTCTTCTGCGCCGGATAGCAAACCGACCAAATTAAGTTTTGAAGAGTTGATAGATATTGCCAAATCTGTATGAAAGTTGCCTTAGCTCATGATTATCTAAGGGAATATGGCGGAGCAGAGCGGGTGCTGGAGGTCTTACACGAGATTTTTCCTGAGGCGCCGGTTTTTACCGCCTATTACAATCCTGAAGGCTTAGGGGAAAACGGTAAAAGGATAAAGAGTTGGGATATCAGGCCTTCCTGGTTTCAAAAGTTTCCCTTTGCCAACCGATTACTCTCGCCCTTCCGGATCTTTGGGCCGATGATGTTTGAGAGTTTTGATTTGTCCGAGTATGATTTGGTGATTTCTTCTTCTTCGGCAACTCACCTGGCTAAAGCTGTTATCACTAAACCAGAAACCCTGCATATTAGCTACATTCACACTCCACCCAGGTTTTTATATGGTTATGTCACCTCTTTTAACTATAAAAAGCATTGGTGGACCAGGATCGGCGGAGAGATTATTAATCATTTCATGCGGATTTATGATTTTGAGGTGTCCCAGCGGCCGGATATTTTAGTGGCCAATTCCCAAAATATTGCCCAAAGGATTAAAAAGTTTTACCGCCGGGAGTCGGTGGTGGTTTATCCATCGGTGGATTTGAAAGAGCTGCATATCAAAAAGACCAAAGAGGAATATTTCCTGGCCCTTAACAGGTTGGTTAGAGGAAAAGGGGTAGAGGTGATTGTGGAAGCAGCGACAAAATTAGGTCTTCCGCTTAAGATTGCCGGTACCGGATCCGAGGCAGCGATCTTGAAGAAAAAAGCCGGGAAGAGTGTACAGTTTTTAGGCTGGGTATCTGATGAAGAAAGGGTGAAACTGCTGCAAAATGCCAAAGCTTTAATTGTAGCTTCCGAAGATGAAGATTTTGGTATTACTTCAATTGAGGCTCAGGCCACCGGTACGCCGGTGATTGCTCCGGCTTCCGGCGGGTTTCTGGAAACAGTGATAGATGAAAAAACCGGTCTTTTGTATGGTGGTCCAGGTATGGTGAATACTGAAAGCTTGGTGGAAGCTTTGCAAAAGTTTGAAGGGATCAAATTTGATCCAGCAGCTTGCCGCCAAAATGCCGAAAAGTTTTCCAAAGAAAGATTTAAAAAGGAAATACTAGAGCTAATAGACAAGAAATTAATAGAGAAATCTTGATAAGATTTTAGTAAAGATTTATTATTGGCCTTATTATGGTAGATAACGATGACCCTGTAAAGAAGGGAGCGCAACTTGCAGAGTATTTTCGTACTGTAATGGGTAATACCCGACAAGGATTTCCAGAAAGAAGAGGCCTTAAATTTATTGAAGATTCAAGTTTAAAAACTAATAAAAGGTTAGAAGCAGTTAAATTAACTCCACAAGAAGAGGGAACTGGTCAAGTTTTAGAAGAATTTATTTCAAAAATGAGAGAGCTTTCCGGAGTCGAAGGTATTGGGTTTTTGGTTTCCCCGAGACGATCGGAGCTTAGTTTAGTTGTTTTTAACCGATGGGATAGGGAAACTGATGAGGGTTTTAATGCCTATGATTTATCCGGTGACTATAAGGCCCAGTTATGGGAAGCATTGGGCAGGATGAGGATAGGTGTCAGGCCGGTAGATTTTGATATTAGAAGGGATGAGGGGTTAGATGATGCAAGAATTAGGTTTAATCGTGAATGGTGGCATAGACCGGGAGTTCAACCGGTGGGGTTAGTTCGTTTTCCGTTGTCACAGACTTAGTATTGAAATATGGTAAAAGTTAAAGACCACATCAACCGTGCTACAGAATTAACTGCTTTATCTGTGTGGAGGCTTATTCAGGAAAAAGGTTTTACACTACATGATTTATTAACTGAGGAAGAATCCAAAGCCCGGGAAAAACTGATTGATCAGGCGGGAGTGGATGCTATGTATGCGGCTTTGACTGATATCCCCTTTGTACTGGAGGTGGTGGGTTCAGAAGGCAGGAAGCATATTCACCAGTACGGGGAAGCCTTGCCGACTTTGATGGGAACTTTTGGTTCCGGTGATTACAAGCTGGATATGGTTAATGATGTGGTGGAAGGGTCCAAGGCTGCCAAATTAAATACTTCGGGAGCCATGTCAGTAATCGCTGTGGGTTCGCATCAGGGTTTAATGCCAACACCGTCCGATATTGATTACATGGACAAATTATTTGGTCCGCCCCAGCTGAAGGGAAAAATTTCTTTAAATAAACCGATTGAGGAAAATTTGGCCACAGTGGTGGAAGTGTTTGGGATAAAGCCGGCAGAAATTAATATTGTAATGATGGACCGGGACCGGAATGCCCACTATATTAATGCCTGCCAGAAATTTGGAGTTAATTTAATATTAGTGAAAGCCGGAGACTTTTTACCCTCAATTCTGTCCTGTGTCGATCCTAAAGAGCATAAAAAAGGAATACATCTGGTCATGGGAATTGGCGGGTTTGAAGAAGGAATATTGGCGGCGGTGGCGGCCAAAGCATTGGGCGCGGTTGGCGAGGGGAGAGCTTGGCGGCCAGACAAACAGATCGAGGCCAAAAGATGGACCATAGAGGATCTGGTGGCCGGTAAAAAGGAGGATTGTTTGGTATCAATATCTTCAATCACCGGTGATAATAAATGGTTTGATCTGCCAAGAGTAACAGAAAAAGATAGTGGGAATGAGGTTATAACCTTGACAGTTGATTCCAGTGGTGCAAATATAAATACCAAAACGCACCACTAGAATCATCCCTGCGAAGTCAGGGACTATACAAATAATTACTGGTACAGGTTCTGTATTAAGTGTGGGATAATAAGAGAAGATGGATATTAATGTTTTAAAAACAACAGCTCAAGCAATGGTGGCGCCGAGTAAAGGCATTCTGGCGGCTGATGAATCCACAAAAACCATTCAAAAGAGGCTGGAAAAGATCGGCGTACAATCCAATCCGGAAACCAACCTGGCTTACCGGCAAATGTTGTTTACCACCCTTGGGGTAGAGGAGTTTATCTCCGGGGTAATTTTGTATGATGAAACCATCCGGCAGTCCATTGACGGCCAGCCGGTCCCACAATATTTGCAAAGTAAAGGAATTTTACCAGGTATTAAAGTTGATAAAGGGGCTGTAGATATGGCTAATTTTCCGGGGGAAAAGATTACGGAAGGGTTAGACGGACTGCGGGATAGATTAGCAGAGTATAAGGAATTGGGTGCCAAGTTTGCCAAATGGCGGGCAGTGATTGCCATTGGGGCGGGAATACCGTCTGATACTTGTATTGAATCTAATGCAGAAAGCTTAGCTCAATATGCTGTCCTTTGCCAGGAACAAGATATTGTGCCGATTGTGGAGCCGGAAGTTTTGATGGATGGGGGGCATGACTTGGCTAGGTGCCAGGAAGTGACTAAAAAGACTTTGAAAGCGGTTTTTGCTAAATTAACAGCTCATAAAGCGATTTTAGAGGGAATGATTCTAAAGCCGAATATGGTGATTTCCGGCAAAGAATCTACTGTAAAAGCCATCGCTTCAGAGATTGCCAAAGCCACCGTGGAAACATTTAAGGAAGTGGTGCCGGCTGAAGTACCCGGAATAGTCTTTTTGTCAGGTGGTCAAAGCCCGGATGAGGCTACGGAAAACCTGGCTGAAATTAACAAAATTGGCGGCCCCTGGCAATTGTCTTATTCCTATGGCCGGGCGCTGCAGGATGAAGCCTTAACTACTTGGGTTGGTAAAGAAGAAAGTGTTCCCACTGCCCAACAAGCTTTTTATGACAGAGCTCAAAAAGTCTCCCAAGCCAGATCTATAAAATCCGTCTAACCTCTAGTTATTAGTTTTAATCTAATCTACAATAGTATTTGTCATTCCTGCGAAGGCAGGAATCCAATTTAGAAGTGGGTGGTTGGAAATTTAAACTTTCCACTTGAATACTTTTACCGCTCGTGTTTAATTGGATCCCGACATTCGTCGGGATGACTAGGAAAAGTATATGGATAAAAAAGTTATACTGGAAGTTAAAAATCTGGTTAAAAAATTCAATGACTTTACAGCCATTAATGATATTTCTTTTGAAATAAAGGAAGGGGAGATTTTGGGGTTTTTGGGGCCGAATGGGGCAGGGAAGTCTACTTCGATTTATTGTATTTTGGGTTTGATTGTGTCTGATTCAGGCCAAATAAATATTTTTGGTAAAGACGTAATAAAAAATAGGAGCGAGATTTTTAAAGAAGTAAATTACGCCTCGGCAGATTTTTATTTGCCATGGAATTTGTCTGTTTGGGAGAATTTATATGTATACGCCAAGTTGTACGAAGTACCTGAGGCTAAAAAAAGGATTAATGAGCTTTTGGATATCTTTGAAATGACACATCTGAAAGATAAAGCCACGCGCGATCTTTCTACCGGTCTTCGGGCCAGGGCCAGCCTCTGTAAAGCTTTGCTAAATAAGCCTCGGTTGCTGCTTTTGGACGAACCAATGGCTTCGATGGATCCAGATGTGGTGGATAAAGGAATTAATTTGCTGAAACGGATCCAGAAAGAAGAGGGGATTACTGTTTTATATACCTCCCACAATATGTGGGAAATAGAAGAAATTGCCAACCAGGTGATTTTTATCAATCACGGCAAGATTATTGCCCGGGGTACGCCTTTGGAGTTGACACAAAATGTACTCAAATTAGAAGGGGAAGAACCGAATTTGCGGGATGTGTTCATTCATTTATCGAGGGGGACAGATGAACTTTAATAGAGTTTTTGCCATTATTTTACGTCACATTTTTACAACTATGCATCAACTGGAGAGGTTTTTTGATGTGATAATTTCACCGGTGCTGGTATTGATTTTGTGGGGATTTTTGTCCACATATGTACAAAGCATTCAGTCTCAAACCTTTGCAGCATTTTTGTTGGGAGGAATGATTTTGTGGGTAGTTTTTGAAAAAGTCTCGACAGATATTGGGGTAAATTTTATGTTTGAAATTTGGGACCGTAATGTTATTAATCTTTTTGCCTCGCCTATCACATTTTTGGAATTTATCACTGGGCTTTTGGCGATCAGTTTTATCAAAATCATGATTGCCTTAACATCGATGTGGCTGATGGCCGGGATCTTTTATAATTTCCAAATTACCAGCCTGGGGTTTGGTTTAGCTCTTCTTTGGGTTAATCTATTTATCTTTGCCGTAGCTTTTGGAATTTTTAATGTCTCCTTGATTTTAAGGTACGGGCATTCAATCGGACCATTAACTTGGATTTTACCCTTCTTTATTCAGCCTTTTGCGGCAGTTTTTTATCCTATTTCTATTTTGCCGCCTATTTTTCAAAAGATCGCTTTTGTGATTCCTATTTCTCATGTTTTTGAGGGGATGAGGTTTGCTTTTAAAACCGGCCAGTTTGACTATAATAACTTTTGGGCGGCCTTGATTTTGAATGCAATCTACCTGACTGCCTCTTTAGCCTTTTTTGGCTATACTCTCAGGAATGCTTTAAGAAGCGGCAGGTTAGTTAAGCTGATTTAACTTTGCCGAATTTGAATTGGGCAAAAGAGAAAATAGTAAAGTTAATAACTATGGTTGAAAAGGGGAAACCATAATTGGCCAGATTCCAAACTTTGATGGTAGATATGGTTAGTAATGCACTAATAAAGGCGGCAAAATATGTCCAGCTGTATTCAGTTTCCGGATAACGGTAGGTTTTGATAATTGCGGGCAGGGAGGCTAGTCCGTCGGCAAGCAAGGCAAAGATTATCGCGATGTTACCTGTTTTTGTTATATACCAGAGGAGTAGACCAATTAGAGATAGGCCTCCGCACGCGAAATCAAAGCTGCTCAATTTCCAATGAGCTTTCTTATTAAAAAATGAGGCAACAAAAATCAATAAAGGGAAAAAACCTATGCCAAAAGTCAGCAATGATTGAATGCCCACGCCTTGCTTAATTTCGGCAGCAAAAGCAATTAGTGGAGCCAGTGACCACAAGAAGAGAGTGATTTTATTTGGTTTAACTTTTCCCTGAAGCGTTTCAGTAAGATATTTTATACTGCCCAACGCTTGAATAATAAACCCGACGATCACAAAGTTTTCATTGAGCATGATTAAAGTATAGCAGAAGTTGGTATTGACAAGATTTCAAGAAAGGGTCTAGATTAAAATATGGCTTCGGTTGAACAACGAGAAGCGGTTAAAGAGGTTAGGAGTTGGTACAGAAGAAATGAAGACCGTTGTGGTCTGCCCCCTGGATATACAAAGAATTTCAGTTTAGTTCAATACAGAAGGCGGGAGGCTTTAAGGGTTTCTATTGATAAACCAGAAGCTCCTGAAGCGTCGCAGCAAGCTACCAAATCTTTCAAAATTAGCTTGCCGAATTTTCGTATTGCTGTTACAAGATTAGAAGAGTTTTTTCAAAGGGCAGCGATTATTTACCACGATGTAGTAAAATATCCTCATGCCAGAACTTCCCGAAGTTGAAACAATTAAACTGGGTTTAGAGAAAAAGATTATCGGGTTAAAAATCCAAAAAATCCAGATTCTTTCCCCAAAATCTTTCATCGGAAATCCCAATCAAGCAGAGGGACAAAAAGTGCTCAAAGTTTGGCGAAGAGCCAAGATTTTAGGCATGGATCTAAGTGGTAATGTCAGCCTGTTATTCCATCTAAAAATGTCCGGCCAGCTGGTATGGGAAGGCAACAGTAAATTTATCGGCGGGCATCCGACTGAGGATATGTTGGGTCAGATGCCGAATCCGCATACCAGGGTAATATTTTCCTTTGTCGATGGCTCACATTTATATTTTAATGACCAGCGCCGTTTTGGCTGGGTCAGGGTGGTGGCCAGCCAACAGATGGCCAGGGAAAGCGTACTTAAGAATTTAGGTCCGGAACCTTTGGACAAAGGGTTTGCCTGGCAGGTTTTAAAACAGAATTTGTTAAAGCATAAAACTCAGCCGGTGAAAGTGGCGATCATGGACCAGTCGGTGGTGGCCGGAGTGGGGAACATCTATGCCAACGAGGCTTGTTTTAATGCTAGGTTGGATCCCCGCACCAAAGTGGGCAATATGTCTGACGATCAATTCAAGAGGCTGTATACAGGAATCGTTAAGGCGCTTCAGGACGGTCTTAAATACGGCGGCTCCACCCGAGTTCATTTTGTCGATGCGGAAGGACGCAAGGGCTACTTTTTGGATTATGCCAATGTTTATTGGAAGGAAGGGTATCCATGTAAGAGTTGCCCGGGCAAGGTCAAAAAAATTACACTCGCTGGTCGTGGTACATACTTTTGCCCCAGTTGTCAAACATAATCTTGGGCTCCATTATTTCTTTCTTGTTCTGCCATAAACTTAATAAGTAATTCGATGCTATTTTTTGCCCCAAATCTTCTGCGGCTTCTATATAAATAATTTTCAACTGTTTTGCTAGAAAGGTTAAGAGTGTTAGCTACATCTTGAATCCGGCCTCCTTTTTCAGCCATAGCTTTTAAAACTCTCTCTTCTCCTGGAGTTAACTTTTGGACTCCGCCAGCGTTGTATTCTAATTTTTTCTTAAGTCCAATAGTTTCAAATGTTTTCAGAAGCTTTCCTGTGATGGTTAGGATTTGTGATATTTCAACACTTGTTTCGTTCTTTTCTCCGGTTGGTTCTTGGACCTCTTCAGTGCTACATTCCAATTTTTGGGCTAATGTACCAGCATTAAACCATCCATCGTTTATCATTCTCACTGTTAGTTCTGAGTGCGACCGTACGTCTAATTTTTTAAGTATGTGGTTTCTATAATTTTCAACAGTCTTAGGGGATAGGTGAAAGCCAGTCCCTATTCTTTTTGAGGTTTGTCCTAAAACTACTGACTCAAGTATTTCTCCTTCCCGTTCAGTAAGTTTAAAAGAGCTTGCCAGTATTTTTAATGTTCCTACTGATGGTTGGTAGTTCTGATCAGGCCAAAAACGCGGAAAGCGGGTTCGTGTCTCATTCAGGTGCTGAGCTATTTCATCAACTCCTAGTATACTTAACCTTCTTCCTGTGTTGACAAATCCTCGCAGCAAATAGAGTCGTTCCGTTATTACCTCCTCAGGTGTGCTTCTAATCTTAGATATGTCGCCGGGTGATTTTTGTAGTGATTCGAGCATAGATTTATTTATTTTCAGCCGTAATATACTGCAATTATGTGAGAAAAGCTAGTCTGTTTACTTTTTTTAAGTTGTTAATCGCTTCGATTACATCTCGCTCTTGTAACTCTGGCGAGTTATAATCGCTTCGATTACATCTCGCTCTTGTAACTCTGGCGAGTTATAATATCCAATGGCTATGAGCGAGAAACCAACATTTACCTCGGTGATTGCCAACCCTGGGTTTTTAAATCTTTGGGTCAATCAGATCTTAGTTCAACTGTCTTTTAATTCCTTAAATTTCACCCTGATCCTGTGGGTATTTAAACTAACTGATTCCAATACGGCCGTATCAGCTTTAATTTTGGCAATTTACCTGCCGGCAGTCATTTTGGGTTTATTTAGTGGAGTATTGGTGGATGTGATCGACCGGAAAAAGATTATCATGGGAATTGATTTTGGTTTAAGCCTGTTATTTTTAAGCCTGATTTTTGTCAAGGGTAGTTTGCCGTTGATTTTGCTGGTGACTTTTTTGATCAATGCTTTGGCCCAATTTTATGCCCCGGCTGAGGCTTCCGCTATTCCCATTGTGGTTAAGAAAAACCAATTATTAACCGCCAACTCTATCTTTTCTGCCACCCTTTATTCGGCTTTTTTGATTGGTTTTGGTTTGGCCGGTCCTTTGATTAATCACCTGGGTATTGATTTTGTCTTTGCCTTAGGCGGAATAGTGTTGGGAATAGCATTTTTCTTATCTTTGATGTTTCCTTCCATCACTGCTGTCCCGGACGAGCAGGGCAAAAAATTTATTTTAGCCTTGAAAGAAAAGCATTATGCCAATATTTGGAAAATCGGTACGGCGGAGATTCGGGATACTATCAGATCGATTAGAGGAAAATTACCGGTTTTAACCTCAATTGTGATACTGGCCGGCGTGCAAATGGGGGCGGGTATTTTGGCAGTGCTCATGCCGGGGTTTTTGGAAAAATCTTTACAGATTAAAGCTACCGACGCCTCCTATGTTTTAGTCATCCCACTAGGGTTGGGGATTGTGACCGGAGGAGTAATTTTGGGCAAGTTCGGAAATAGGTTGGTCAGAAGAAGGCTGGTGGCCAAGGGGATCTTGCTGGGAGGAATACTGGCGTTTTTGGTCGGCATTGCACCGTTTGTTTCTCCGGCTATCCAATATTTCCGGCATGCCAGACCGGTGCCGTTTTTTTACCAACCATCTTTATCAAAGATTCTTTTTGTCGGATCATTTTTGTTGGGGATTGCCATGGTGTCCATTTTAGTGCCCTCACAAACCACGCTACAGGAAAACACATCCGAGAAAGATCGGGGTAAGGTTTTTTCAGTGTTGGGGGTGGCCATGTCCGGATTATCTTTGGTACCGATTGTGGTGGCTGGCGTCCTGGCTGATATATTCGGTACGGCGCCGATATTTGTCGGGATCGGGGTAGTGGTGATATTGGCTGGCTTGTTTGGTTTAAAACCTAGTTTGTTTTTCAAAAAAGAACACTTGTCCTATCGGATCCGGGAATTTTTGGGCTTGGGGCATTGGGAAGGGAAATGAGTTAACTAGCTCGCAAATGCAAAACTTGTTCTCCAACTCGCCTTCCTCGCTTCGCTCGGAACCGGCTCGATTAACGTCACGCACGTCAAAGCTTGTGCGTTTTGGTTAATCTCGCCTGGCTCAAACAGTCGAGAACGTGCGTTTTGCTTATTTACTCGCTTAAGACCACTTCCCTTCGCTAAATTTATGATAATATCTGCCCAGATATGTTTTTGAAAAAGCTAAATTTAACCAATTTTCGCAACTATTCTAATCTAGAGCTTGACTTTGATACCCGTCCCACCATCCTAGTCGGCAACAATGCGGCTGGTAAATCCAATATTTTGGAGGCAATTTATCTACTGTCTACCACCAAATCCCTGCGGGTGGAAACTGAGGATGAACTGATCAAAAAAGGGGAAGAGTTTACAAGGGTTGAGGGTTTTTTGACAAACACAGGGGAAACTGAGTTGCTGGTAATTATCAACAGGCCATCTAAGGAGGTGGGGTTTAAAAAGAAAGTATTGGTTAATGGAATTTCCCGTAGGGTAGTGGATTTTATTGGTCACCTGCCGGCGATTATTTTTTACCCCTCTGATATTAATATGGTGACCGGATCACCCAGTTTACGGCGATGGCATTTGGATTTGGCTTTGGTTCAAGTTGATCATGAGTATAAAAAAGCTTTGACAAATTATGAGCAATTTTTAACCGCTCGAAACAGGGTATTAAAAAGAATTAGGGAAGGGCAGGGGAGGAAGGATGAGCTGGATTATTGGACTGCCGGTCTAGTGGAAAACGGGCAAATTATTTCAACAAAAAGGCTGGCTTTTTTTGAGTTTATCAATACTTTGGAAAAACCCTTAGGAGAATTTCGGTTTGAGTATCTTCCAAACAAGGTTTCTGAAGAAAAGTTGGTTCAAACGCAGGAGCGGGAAATAGCAGCGGCAGCGACTTTAATTGGGCCGCACCGGGATGATTTCCGTATTGTCATCCTGAACGAAGTGAAGGATCTCTCAACTAGTTTGAGTCCCACATCCGTGGGAGATTCTTCGTCGAAGACTCCTCAGAATGACAATGGTAGGAATGTAGCTAAATTTGGCTCCCGAGGGGAACATAGAACTGCCACTCTGGCTTTTAAATTGGCCCAGTTGGAATACATGGCTCAAATTTTGGGTACCAGACCAATACTATTGCTAGACGATGTATTTTCTGAACTAGATGCTTCTCACCGGGCTCATGTGGTGGAGGTGGTTTCCAAACAGCAAACAGTGATTGCCACCGTGGAACTGGAAAATATTCCGCAGTCATTTTTAGACTCAGCCAGGATTTTAAAGGTAGAGAATGGTCAAATCACTTCTTAATACCTAATCGGCGGGCGATTTTTGATAGTTGATAGGTGACTAGTACACCCAGGAGCGTAACTAGTAGTGCATAAATAAAGCGAGAAAAGATTCCCGCCCCTGGTACACTTGGTTCGATGAAATCTTTGACTGTTTGTTGAATGGTGTCATTCCAAGCTAAAGCAGCAGCAAAACCAAAAGCGGAAGTAGATAAAGTGATTAGTTGAGTAGTAAATTCTTTATAAAAGGATAAGCCGTTATTTTTCTTTTTGGCCATATCTTGTATCATATAACAAATGCCGAACTTAGTTAAATTACCTGGTTTAGTTGATCCTCATGTGCATCTTCGGGAACCCGGTGCTACCCAAAAAGAAGATTTTGAAACCGGTACTAAAGCTGCCATTGCCGGCGGATTTACCACAGTTTTAGATATGCCAAATAATCCGATTCCCACTACCACCGCGGAGGCTTTACGGCAAAAAATGGACTTGGCTAAAGGCCGAATCTACTCTGATGTTGGTTTTCATTTCGGGGCCAGCAAGGAAAGTATCCAATATTTTGCCGAAGTTGAGGATCAAGTCTTTGGTCTGAAGTTGTATATGAACCATACTACCGGGGAATTGTTGATTGAAGATGATCAGATTTTGGAAGAGGTCTTTTCAACTTGGACCAAAGAAAAACCAATTTTGGTGCATGCGGAGGGGGAGACTTTGCAAAAAGCCCTTAGTTTGGCCAACAAATTTGGTAATAAATTACATGTTTGCCATGTGTCTTTAAAAGAAGAAGTAGAAATGATCAAGGCAGCTAAGCAAAATGGTTTACAAATCAGTGCTGAAGCAACCTGTCACCACCTGTTTTTAACTGAAGAAGATGCCAAAAGATTAGGGCCATTTGGGGCGATGCGGCCGCCGCTTCGAAGTAAAAAAGACCAAGTAGCTTTGTGGCAGGGGATTGCCGAGGGGATAATTGATATGATCGGTTCTGACCATGCCCCGCACACTAAAGAAGAGAAGATGAGTTCTGAAAAAGTACCAAATGGCGTGCCCGGTTTGGAAACTACTTTGCCGCTGCTATTGACAGCGGTAAATGAAGGAAAATTGACGGTAGATAAAATTATTGAACTGACTTCCAAAAATCCCCGCCAGATTTTTAACTTGCCGGAGCAGCGGGAGACTTTTGTGGAAGCAGAAATCACTAAACCCTATACCCTAAACCCTAATCACTTGTTTACCAAAGCCGGCTGGACCCCCTTTGCCGGGATGAAAGTGACTGGTAAGGTAAAAAAAGTAGTGCTGCGCGGGGCTATTGCTTATGATGGCCAAAGTGTATTTGGTCCATATGGGCAGGTGTTAAAACTTGACACAGGGAGCTTTTATGGTTAAACTAGCAAAAGATTTAGGTTAGGATTTATGGTAAAACGCTGTTTTGAAACACTTATAGTTAATATAACTAATTGCCGCCTTTAGGGGCGGTTTTTTTTGAAAAAATGCAAAGTTTTAAAGGCCGGGACATTTTGGACATTAACGATTTCTCTAAAGACGAGCTGCTTTATGTGTTAAATGCTGCCAAAGAATTTGATCCTGAGTTTGTCAAAAGCAAAAGGTCCAATTACACTTTAGCCCAAGGCAAAATTGCTGCCCTGTTGTTTTTTGAGCCCTCTACCCGTACCGAGCAATCATTCTCCTCAGCTGCCCAGAAAATAGGCATGGGTATAATTGGCTTCAATGATCCGAAGGCTACCAGTATTCACAAAGGTGAATCTTTCTCAGACACGATCAGAATTATGGATTCTTATGCTGATGTCTTAATTATCAGGCATCCGGAGTCCGGATCAGCCAAGAAAGCTGCTGAGGTAGCCCAAATTCCGGTGATCAATGCCGGTGACGGGCCAAATCAGCATCCCACCCAAACTTTGCTGGATCTTTATACCATGATGAAAGAAGCAGGTAAGCTGGATGGAATTACGATAGCCTTCATGGGGGATTTAAAATACGGCCGGACTGTCCATGCTCTGTCTTTGGCTCTGTCTCATTTTAAAGTCAAACAAATTTTTATTTCTCACTCAACTCTTAAGATGCCGGATGAGTTTTTAAAGGTTTTAAAAGAAAGAGGAGTTGCATTTGAAGAATGTGACCGTTTACCTGAAAGCTTAGAGGCGGATTTCCTTTATCAAACCAGGGTCCAGAAAGAAAGATTTAAAGATTTAGATGAGTATAAAAAAGTTAAAGATAAATTTATTTTAGACGCCTCTTTTAAAAAGTATTTGGATAAAGGGGTTAAGTTGATGCACCCTTTACCAAGGGTAAACGAAATCGATCCGGTGTTGGACCACCACCCAAATGCCATTTATTTTAAACAAGCCAGAAATGGTTTGTATATTCGGGAAGCATTACTGACATTAGTGCTTGGCAGGATTTAATGGCAGAAAGGAACATATGCAAGGGAAACTGATTCTGTCCGATGGGACAGTTTTTTTAGGACAAAGTTTTGGCGCCGATCAACCCACCTCGGGTGAGGTAGTTTTTAATACCGGTATGGTCGGATATCCGGAATCCTTAACCGATCCTTCGTATTATGGCCAGATTCTGGTGCTGACCTATCCTTTGCAGGGCAACTACGGGGTACCGAAAAAGGATTTTTGGGAATCCCAAAAAATCCAGATTAAGGGATTAATTGTCCAAAATTACATAGACTATCCTTCGCACTTTGAAAGCCAGAAAACTTTAGGTGACTGGCTAAAGGGAGAAGGGATTCCGGCTTTGCAGGGCATTGATACCAGGGCTCTGACTACCAAACTGCGGCAGTACGGCGTGATGCTGGGAAGAATAGAGTCAAGAGTCAAGAGTCAAGAGTCAAGGAATGAGAAAGAGAATACTAGACTCTCGACTCTGGCGACTAACGACTTCATCTATGATCCTAATAAGGAGAATGTCCTGCCTTATGTCAGCTGTAAAGAAGTTGAGGTGTATGGTGAAGGTAAGAAAAATATTGTCTTAATTGATTGCGGGGTTAAGGAAAATATTATCAGAAGCCTGGTTAAAAGAGGTGTGAAGGTGACCAGGGTACCTTGGGATTTTAATCCGATCGAGGCCAAGATGGATTTTGACGGGGTGCTGGTTTCTAACGGACCCGGCGATCCCACGCAAGCTCAAAAAACCATAGAAACAGTCAGGCAATTATTGGCCAAGAGCAAGCCGGTTTTTGGGATTTGTTTAGGTAGCCAGATCATGGGGTTGGCGGCCGGGGGGCAAACTTATAAATTAAAATTCGGTCACCGTTCTCAAAACCAGCCGGTGTTGGATAAAACCAGCAATAAAGCCATTATTATCAGCCAAAATCACGGATATGCTGTGGATATGAAATCTCTTAGCGTTGATTGGGAAGAATGGTTTGTTAATTTAAACGATGGTACCAACGAAGGAATCAGGCACAAGAAGAAGCCATTTATGGCAGTGCAGTTTCACCCGGAGGCTTCGCCCGGGCCGGTTGATGCCGGATATTTGTTTGATGAGTTTTTATCATATGTCAGATAGATCAAATAAGTCGTATAAGTCTAATATTCTTAAGAAGGTGCTTGTGCTAGGCTCCGGAGCATTAAAAATCGGGGAAGCGGGAGAGTTTGATTACTCCGGTTCTCAAGCCTTAAAAGCTTTAAAAGAAGAAGGGGTTGAGGCGGTGTTAATTAATCCCAATATCGCCACCATTCAAACTTCCAAAAACCTGGCCGAAAAAATCTACTTTTTGCCGGTAACTCCGTATTTTGTCAAAAAAGTCATTGAGAAGGAGAAGCCGGACGGGATATTTTTGGGATTTGGCGGTCAAACTGCTTTAAATTGTGGTTTAGCTCTGGAACGCGAGGGAGCGTTTAAAAAAGCCGGTGTGAAAGTTTTGGGTTCACCGGTTAAAGCCGTTGAAGTGACAGAGGATAGAGAATTATTTGCCGGGGAGCTTTCCAAAATCGGAGTGAAAGTTCCGAAAGGGGGATTTGCCCGGTCCTTGGACGAAGCTTTGAAAATTGCCAATGATTTGGGATACCCACTTTTGATCAGATCCGGATTTTCTCTGGGTGGTTTGGGGTCCGGGGTGGTCAACAGTAAAGAGGGATTTATCAAAATGGTGACGGCGGCTTTAAAGCAAGCCCCGCAAATTGCCATCGAAGAATACTTAAAGCACTGGAAGGAAATCGAATATGAGGTAGTGCGGGATAACAACGGTAATAAGATCACTGTTTGTAATATGGAAAATTTGGATCCTTTGGGGGTTCATACAGGGGAAAGTATCGTGGTGGCTCCGTCTCAAACTTTGAATAATTATCAGTACCATTATCTCCGGAAAATTTCTTTGCAGGTAATCGAGCATCTGGGAATTGTGGGGGAGTGTAACATTCAGTTTGCCTTAAATCCGGAGAATAACGATTACCGGGTGATTGAGGTAAACGCCAGGCTGTCCCGTTCATCAGCTTTGGCTTCTAAAGCCACCGGCTACCCGTTGGCCTATATCGCGGCTAAAATTGGTTTGGGTTATAACCTGCCGGATTTAAAAAACAGCGTCACTTTATCTACTTCAGCTTTTTTTGAACCAGCTTTGGATTATATTGTGGTTAAAATTCCGCGGTGGGATTTGCAAAAGTTTGTCGGAGCCAAAGAGCAAATCGGTTCGGAGATGAAAAGCGTGGGCGAAGTTATGGCTATCGGCCGAAGTTTTCCGGAAGTCTTACAAAAAGCCATTCGGATGTTGGAAACCGGCCAAGATGGCTTGTTGGGTAATGAGGTAGACGATACCAAGCTGTTACCTACTACTGAACGGTTATTTGCCATTGCGCAAAGATTTGCCAAAGGCGAATCTGTAGAAAACATTTATGAGGCTACTGGTATTGATCCCTGGTTTCTATATCAAATAAAAGAAATTGTTGAGTTTGAAAAGAGCCTTCAGTTGTCAACCATCAGTTCCCAAATAGTGCTGCAGGCTAAAAAACTGGGATTTTCGGATAAGTTGTTGGCTAAAGCCTTTAAGGTTACCGAAGATGAAGTTAGAGAGTTTAGAAAAAAGCATGGAATTACGCCTAAAGTTAAACACATTGATACCTTAGCAGCCGAATATCCAGCCAAGACCAACTATTTGTATTTGACTTATCATGGAGAAGAATCAGAAGAACTAAAAGAATCAAAGGCCAAAAAAGCCATTGTTTTAGGTTCTGGACCCTACCGGATTGGTTCTTCGGTGGAATTTGACTGGTGTTCTGTCACCTGTGCTCAAACTCTACGGGATAAAGGTTTGGAGACAATTATCATAAACTGCAATCCGGAAACGGTTTCAACTGATTACGACTCAGCAGATAAGTTGTATTTTGACGAGCTGACCTTTGAAAGGGTGAGTGATATATATGATATCGAAAACCAATCACTATGTCATGCTGAACTTGTTTCAGCATCTGATATGAAGATCCCGAAACGAGTTCGGGATGACAATTCAGGAAATGTTTCGCTGGTATTAGGATTTGGGGGACAAGTGCCGAATAATTTGGCAATGCAGTGTTTTCAAGCTGGCTATCAGATTTTGGGAACTTCCCCCGAAAGCATTGATCAGGCAGAAGATAGAAATAAATTCTCCAAATTATTAGATCAGCTAGAGATTAAACAAGCACCCTGGCAAAGCTTGAAAGATCTTAATGAGGCTGTAGGATTTGCTAAATCCATCGGTTTTCCGGTTCTGATCAGGCCTTCTTATGTGTTGTCAGGATCGGCCATGAATGTGGCTTATTCTGATAGTGATTTGAAAAAATACCTGCAAGATGCTTCCGATGTATCCGCTGAGCATCCGGTGGTAATTTCCAAGTTTGTGGACGGGGCTAAGGAGATTGAAGTAGATGGGGTTGGACAAAAAGGAGATCTGTTAATTTACGCTATCTCTGAGCATGTGGAAAATGCCGGCGTGCATTCCGGTGATGCTACCATTGTATTACCGCCGCAGAGGTTATTTTTGGAAACTGTTAGGAAGATCAAAGACGCTACCAGAAAGATAATCAAAGCCTTGAATATCAACGGTCCGTTTAATATTCAGTTTTTGGCCAAGGATAACGAGATTATGGTGATTGAGTTAAACTCACGGGCTTCCCGTTCTTTCCCGTTTGTTTCTAAAGTCACGGGATTTAATTTTGTGGAGATGGCTACTCGGGTGATGTTGGGGGAGAAGTTGTCTGGCACTTATAAAACCATTGATTTAGATTATGTGGGGGTTAAGGCTCCGCAGTTTTCCTTTAACCGGATTAAAGGAGCAGATCCGCGGCTTAGGGTAGAGATGTCTTCGACTGGAGAGGTAGCCTGTTTTGGTTCAGATTTGCAGGAAGCGTATCTTAAGGCCATCCTGGCAGTTGGTTTTAAAATGCCTAAAAGTTCTGTATTTTTAACAATTGGCGGGGAGAAAAGTAAATTAGATTTACTGCCATCAGCTAAAATATTGGCAGAACTTGGTTTTAAGATTTATGCTACTGATCATACCTCAAAATTCTTGAGCCAACATGGTATTAAAAATACCTTACTTCATAAAATCGCTGAGAAAAAGTACCCTTCCATCTTAGATCCGATAAAAGAGGGCATCATAGATTTAGTGATTAACATTTCTAAACCCAGATCAGAAGCTGGGGAGACTGCTGGCTATATTATTAGAAGGAATTGTGTGGATTTAGGTATACCTTTAATTACTAATCTGCAGGCAGCAGAGCTTTTTGTGTCGTCTTTGGCTTCCAAGAAAAAGGAAGATTTGGAGATTAAGGCTTGGGACGGATATGTAGACCATCATTAAATATCGGCCTTTGGTAAACGTAGAATTTTTGCGGGAAAAATGCGATAATTGAATCAATGTTCATCCCCAAATACACCATCACCAATAAGATACTGAAGGATATTGGTATCGTGGAAGCCTCGAGGGAGATTATTGTTAATGCTCCTTTAGTGCCGGCTTGGGAAGCTAAGTTTAGGAAGGAAGCAATTGAAAGGACTATTCACCATGGGACACATTTGGAAGGCAATCAATTATCCGAGGAAGAAGTCCGGGATGTGTTGGAAGGGGAGGAAGTGATTGCCCGGGACCGGGATGTTCAGGAAATCATTAATTATCGGAATGTTTTAAAGTTTATTGATGAGATTTATACCAAAATTGGTCCGACAGCTACCGGATCGGGCAGTTACATTTTTACTCTTGAAACTCTTTTGGAAATGCATAAACTCACCACTGAAAAAATTCTGTCACCGGAGACTTCGGGTCGGTTTAGAATCAGGCAGGTAGTAATCAGGAATACTAAGACCGGACAAATTTCCTACACTCCGCCGCCCGCTGTGGAAGTGCCGTATTTGGTGGAAGATTTGGTCAACTGGATTAACTCTGATGAGACTAAACAAATCCACCCGATTATCAAAGCCGGGATTATCCACTATGAACTGGCCAGGATTCATCCTTTTGTGGACGGGAATGGCCGGGTAGCGAGAGCTGTGGCTACCCTGATTCTGTTTTTAGACGGTTATGATATCAGGAAGTTTTTTTCTTTTGAGGAATATTTTGATGAAAATCTGATGCAATATTATTTAACTTTGCAGGCTGTTTCTAATCAATTGGTGTTGGATACCCATGAGCGGGATTTAACCCCCTGGCTGGAGTATTTTACCGAAGGGGTGGCGATTGAGCTAAACCGGGTTAAGGAAAAAGTGCAAAGGATTTCGGTGGATGCCCGGATTAAGGATAAATTAGGCAAGCAGTTGATGCTAAACGAAAGGCAAATGATGATTATGGAATATATCCACCGGCACAAAGCTTTGTCCAATAAAGATTTCCGGAAGATTTTCCCGGATTATTCGGATGATACGGTTTTAAGAGAGCTGAAATTCCTCCGCCAAAAAGGCTTGGTTAAAAAAGCCGGCGGCACTAAAAAAGCAGCTTACGTTTTGCGCTAGCAAAAGGCAAGGTTCTTATATTCTAAAATTGGGTGCAAGAGATTTGACTAGTGGTATATAATAATTAGCTATGAGTTTAGGCAAATCCCCAGAGAGCCGGACTAGCGAGGGACAGAGTTTACAGAATGGCGTTGACGGCCAGAAGAGGATTTTAGTGGTTGATGATGACCCGCAAGTTCGTAAGATTATGGGAATATTTCTCGGGGCTTATGAATACGAGGTTGTTCTAGGTAAAGGATTAAAAGAGGGCAGGCAGCTGTTGAATCAGAGTTATAAATTGCAAAGACCTTTTGACCTACTGATGTTTGATGGTTATTTAATCAGCAGAGAGCCAAAAGAAATGACTTTAGAGAATCTTGATGGAGCTAAACTGGCCAGACAGGCTATGGCGCAGGCTTTCGCCTTACAACGAAAAAATCCAGACCCAAATCGTTTACTGCCGGTTGTTGTTTCGCTATCAGGTAGCGAGCATGTAACAACGGAACAGGGCAAGAGCTACTTGAAAGAAAGCGGTTTTGTAATGGCTCTTCAAAAACCCTTTGATCTTGATGATATTGACTTGCTGGCAACGAACTTAAATTTAATGCGTCGGGCTAATATAAATGATTCTCTTCCCAGCGACGTAATAAAACTATTCTCCACTTGGCCTAGAAAATGGGTTGTATTGGCAAAAGATGAGCCTCAAAAAGTTGCCTAAAACTCCCAGCTGTAAAATTTATTTACTGGTTAAGAAGGTTTTATCCAGGATATGGTTAATTAAGGCAACTTGCTGCTGGGAGCTAATTCCTGTATCGCTCAATATTGTAGACCGTAAATTACCAAAAGATAAGTGCTGGCCAGGATGAAGTGCTAAACCAATTGCATTTTTTCCTTCTTGTTGTTTTGCTATGAGTAAACCTTCTGTGTCCGCTCTTTCGAAAAAGGTTTGGGCGTTTTCTCCAGGAGCAAACTGGGCAATTCCTATGGATACGCCGAGTTGGGGAACCAGGCTGTTTTGGGTAACTGTTGGTCTTATGTTTGGTATGCTTGTTAATACCCGGTCTGCTACAACCAGGCTGTGAACCAGGGAAGTGTCTGGCAAGATTATGCCAAATTCGTCCCCACCAAGTCTTGCGACAGTATCGGTTATTCTGGTATGCCGCTTGATATTATTGCCGACTTTTTGTAAAACTTCATCACCAACTTTATGTCCAAGTTTATCATTAAAAGGCTTGAAGTTATCCAAATCACAGAGCAGCAGAGTAAGGGGGATTCCGGTTCTTTGCGCTCTGGCAACTGATTCTTCCAGTTTTTGATTGAATAGCCGTTTATTAGCCACCCCTTCCACTAGTTGATCGAGTCCGGCGGCCATAACTAAGTAGGCATCAACTGCTTTTCTTGCTTCGGGATCCTCAATAAGATCTGCCGCTCGTCTCCTTATTTCAGTTAAGGATAATATCTCTGCCGAACCGTGTTGAATCTCAGCAGCAACACCTCCCATTTCTTCGGTACGAATCATAGGCCTACATTTTACAATATTCCTTGAATCTATTACAATCGGAAAGAGTTTATGTTATTTTCCCAACTGGCTGAATATTTTGAAAAATTGGAACAAACTTCCTCGAGACTAGCTCTAATTGATATTCTTTCCGAGCTGTTTAAAGAGGTGAAAGCAGAGGAAATTGCTAAAGTGGTTTATCTGATTCAGGGCCGGGTAGCCCCCTTTTATGAGCCGATTGAGATTGGGATGGCAGAACGGACAGTGGCCGCCAGTATTGCCAAAGCTTACGGAATAGACCGGGAGGAAGTTTTAAAAGAGTATGGTCGGGTAGGGGATTTGGGGGTAGTGGCCTACAAATTGTCATCCCTGCGCGATGCTTCGAAGAAGCTAGTCCCCTTGCGGGGAAAGCAGGGATCCAAAAATATAGATTCCGGCTCAGGGGCCGGAATGACAGTGGAAAGGGTTTTTGAGGTGTTGAAAGAAATTGCTCAAATAACTGGCGAGGGGACAGTAGAAAAAAAACAGGCACTGCTGGTAGATCTTTTACAAAAAGCTAATCCAATTTCCGCCAAACACTTAGTCCGGATTCCTCTGGGAACTTCCAGGTTGGGGGTTGGTGATCCGACTATTTTAGATGCTTTTGCTCTCGCCAAATTAGGTGACCGTAAAAAGAGGAAAGAGTTGGAAGGGGCTTACAATAAAACTTCTGATTTAGGTTTAATTGGCCAGGTGCTTTGGAAAAAGGGTTTGGAGGGAGTTAAAAAGCTGGATGTTACGGTCGGCAGGCCAATTAGGTCGCAGTTGGCTGAAAGACTGCCTGATGCCAAAACCATTTTAGAAAAGTTTGGCGGGGAAGTTCATATCCAATATAAATATGATGGATTTAGGGTGCAGATTCACAAAAACGGGGATCAAGTAAGGCTGTTTTCCCGGAATTTGGAAGAAACTACGGCTATGATGCCGGAAATCATCGAGGGTGTCAGGAAGCAAATTAAGGCAAAAACTGCCATTTTAGATTCAGAAGCCTTGGCTTTTAATCCGCAATCCGAGGAATTTTTACCTTTTCAGGAAACTACCAAAAGGCGGCGCAAATACAAGGTGGCAGAAATGGCTATAGAACTGCCACTTAAGGCCTTTGTTTTTGATGTGATGTATTTGGATGGGCGATCTTTGATTGATTTATCTTTGCGGGATAGGATGAGAAGACTGAAGGAGGTAATAACAGGTGATGAAGTGTTGATTGCTCAGCCAGGGGAATTTACCAAATCAGAAGAACGGATTAACGAGCTTTTCAACGATGCTATCACTAAAGGTTTGGAAGGATTGGTCTGTAAAAAGCCGGATTCCACCTATGAGGCTGGGGCCCGAAATTTTAACTGGGTGAAATTAAAAAGGCATTCGGCCGGTGAACTGAAAGATACCATTGATTGTGTAATTTTGGGCTATATTTTTGGCCGGGGAAAGAGGGCAGAGTTTGGGGCCGGGTCACTGCTCGTAGGTGTTTATGATGAGTCGAAGGACGAATTTGTGACGGTGTCTAAAATTGGCACAGGGTTAACGGATGAGGAGTGGAGAGAGATTCATAAAAGAGCAGACAAAATTAAAGTGGATCACAAACCGGCCAGGGTAAATTCAATTCTGGTGCCTTCTGTTTGGATTAAGCCGGAGATTGTGATCGAAGTTTTGGCAGATGAGATTACTAAAAGCCCGGTGCATACAGCCGGAAAAACTGATTCTGAGCCGGGTTATGCATTAAGGTTTCCCCGGTTAGTGAAATTTAGAGAGGCTGACAAAAAACCGGAAGATGCTACGACAGTTAAAGAGCTATTGGAAATGTATAAGCTTCAGTTTAAGAAATAATATAACAGTTATAATAATTATAATCGTTATAATGGTTATATGAAAAAGCAAACGATTAACGGCGGCTACAAAAACCTCCCTTTCTTTAAGCAATCAGAAATTATTTATGACTTTACTGTGGCTTTTTGCCAAAAGTACATTGATTATAAATCCCGCACCAAAGACCAAATGGAACAGGCTGCCCGATCCGGTAAGCAGAATATACCTGAAGGCTATCTCCAGAAAAGTTTAGAAGGGAGAATTAAACTTTTAGGAGTAGCTAGGGGAAGTTTGGAAGAGCTGTTAAATGATTATCAGGACTTTTTACGCCAGCATGGATTTAGATTGTGGGATAAGGATTCTGCAGAGGCGAAAAGAGTTCGAAGTTTAGTTTATAACAATTATAATAGTTATAACGATTATAAAAATTATATTGAGCATGGAGGAGAACCGGCGGCTAATGCTATAATCTGTTTAATTAATCAAACTAACAGGCTTTTAGATCAAAAACTAAGATGGCTGGAGGAAAAGTTTGTGAATGAAGGCGGGTTTAGGGAGAATCTTTTTAAAAAGAGGATGGATCGGAAACAGAGTATGCTAAAATAGCCGCATGGCCTACATTGCCGATCTTCACATTCACTCCAGATTCTCCCGGGCGTGTTCCCAACAACTAAATGTGCCTAACTTAGCTATGTGGGCCAAGCTAAAAGGAATTGATGTGATGGGAACCGGGGATTGTTTACACCCTTTATGGTTTGCCGAGCTAAAGAGTCAATTAAAAGAGGATGGCACCGGCTTTTTAACTTATGAAAAAGACCCGGCAGTTAAATTTGTTTTAACCGTGGAAGTAGCCTCAATTTATTCCCATAAAGGAGCAGTTAGAAGAATTCATAATGTGATAATTTTGCCCAATTTTGACGCGGCGGCCAGGTTACAGCAGACACTGCTTTCTAAACGGGCTAATTTGTCCTCAGATGGCCGGCCGATCGTGGGGATTTCTTCCAAAGAGTTACTCAGAATGTGTTTGGAAATAGATAAAAATGTCTTATTTATTCCGGCGCACGCCTGGACACCCTGGTTTGGTGTTTTTGGTTCCCAATCTGGCTATGATAGTTTGCACGATTGTTTTGAGGATCTGACCGAATACATTTACGCCATCGAAACCGGGCTTTCTTCTGACCCGGCTATGAACTGGCGGATTAAAGAGTTAGATAACCGGTCAGTTATTTCTTGTTCTGACGCTCATTCTTTGCCTAATTTAGGCCGGGAAGCCACAGTTTTTAATGGTAGTTTGGAGGCAGGTTATCTGGGGATGTTTGAGGCTGTTAAAGAGCAAAAGATTGCCGGCACTATTGAGTTTTATCCGGAAGAGGGGAAGTATCATTACACTGGGCACCGGAATTGTAATGTCAAATATGCTCCGGAAGATACTAAAGCAAAGGGTACCAAGTGCCCGGTCTGCGGAAGAGAGTTAACAGTGGGAGTAATGGAGAGGGTAGAGGAGATTGCAGGACGGTCGCACGAGGATTTAAAAGTGAAGAATTCCGAAGGATTTATTAAAAGCGAAGCCTTTCCACAAAAAGCCGGCTATAAAATGTTAATCCCACTTTTGCAAATTATTGCGGAGGCTTTTGGGACTGCTCCAACAACCCAAAAGGTGCTAAATGAATATAGAAAGTTAACGGCTGCTTTAGGGAGTGAAATAAAGATTTTAACCAAGGTTGAACCGGGAGAAATTGCCAAAATATCCGGGCCTAAAGTGGCGGAAGGGGTGGATAAAGCCAGACGCGGTGATCTGGTAATTGATCCGGGGTATGACGGGGTGTATGGAGTGGTAAAAATTTGGGATCACGAGCAAAAAGCGGTTAAGGAACAAGAGGCCGAGGTGCCGCAATTAGGATTGTTTGATTAACTAAATTTTCAATTTTCAATGTAACAATAATCAATTGAAAACTCATTAAAAATTGAGAACTGGTAACTGAAAGCTGAAAACTGAAAAATGTTTGAAGTGGTACAATTACTGTATGAATGATGATCAATTTTTAAAAGTAGCTAAAGAAGCGGCTTTAGAGGCCGGAAAAATAATTGAGGGTTATTTTGGCAAGAATTTAAAGAAAAGAATTAAAAAAAATGATGAGAGTAATTTTGCCACTACTGCAGATTTAGAAGCTGAGAAATTAATATTGGGGATTATTAAAGATAATTTTTTTGATCATAATTTTATTGCTGAAGAGAGCGGAGTAAAAAATAATAACAGTGATTATACGTGGGTAATTGATCCTCTAGATGGCACCACAGCTTTTACAGTGGGCTGGCCAACTTTTTCCGTGTCTATTGGTCTTTTAAAAAATAACAAACCATTTTTAGGTGTGATATACCAAGTGATGACAAAAGATTTGTACTGGGCACAGCAAGGCAAAGGCGCTTTTTTAAATGGGAAAAAAATCAATGTGAGCACTACAGAACAGTTAAAAGATGCTGCTATTGGAGTTGATTTTGCCCACCGGTCAAGCAGAGCAGCAAAAGTTAAGAAATATGTTATTCCTTTAAGCGAAAAGGTGGCTTATCCGTTTTCGATGTGTAGCGATGCTTTGGTTTTTGCCATGGTGGGAGGCGGAAAACTGGATGGGTTTGCCAATGAAGATAATATTTGGGATTGTATTGCTGGTGTACTGATAATTATAGAAGCAGGGGGTAAGGTAACTGATACAAAGGGGGGAGCTATTGACTGGACAAAAAAGAGAATGGAAATTGTAGTTTCTAATGGTTTAATCCATGAACAAATTTTGTCAGCTCTACGACAATAACTTGTACGATCGTACACCATATTGTCAAAAAATATGAAAATTATAGTTGGTTTAGGGAATCCCGGGGAGCAATATAACAATACCCGGCATAATTTAGGGTTTGAGGTATTGGAGGAATTCAGGCGGAAGAATAATTTGGAGGACTGGAATCATGAGAGTAAATTTAAGGCGGAAATAATTAAATTAGGCAATGATTTAATTTTAGTCCGGCCGCAAACTTTTATGAACGAGTCCGGTTTAGCTGTATCCGCCTTAGCCAATTTTTTTAAAATTGCCCCTGAGGATGTTATTGTTATCCATGATGATTTAGACTTACCCTTGGGTAAAATTAAAGTAAGATTAGGGGGGAGCGGAGCAGGGCATCATGGAGTGGAGTCGGTTATCAACAGATTGGGAACTGATCAGTTTGTCCGGGTCCGCCTGGGGATTGGTAATGAGAAATCACATGCTGAGCAGCACAAGAGATTATCTTTTCATGCGGAAGGGTTTGTGCTGGAAAAGTTTCCTCCTAAAGAAAAGTCAGAGGTAAAAGCGATGATTAAACAGGGGATCAAAGCCCTGGAAGTGATTTTTGATCAGGGACTGCCAATTGCCCAAAACCAATTTAACTGATAAAATCTTAATAATGGAAAAACCGCAGCCTTTTTTAAGCATCCCCAACGCCATTATTGTTGGTTCTCTAATTATTTCTATTTCTATCTTAATCAGCGGGGGAATTATCAAAATTGGTTCCAGAACCACCGGTACCCAAGCAAATACTGCCACAGTTTCACCGTCTGCCCAACCAGCTGCTCAGCAAGCATCCCCGCAACCTACCGTAACTTTGGCTCAGGTTAAAGAGGTGTTTAACAAAAGCCAGGTTAAGCTTGGTGATGTTAACGGTAAATTGGTAGTGATAGAGGCGGCTGATCCCAGTTGTCCGTTTTGTCATGTGGCTGCCGGTAAGAATCCCGAGCTGAATAAGCAAATCGGCTCCCGGTTTACTTTGGTGGCCGACGGGGGAACTTATGTGGCGCCGGTGCCGGAGCTGAAAAAACTGGTTGACGACGGCAAAGCTGCTTTTGCCTGGATTTATACGCCGGGTCACGGCAATGGCGAGATGGGCGCCAAAGCTTTATATTGCGCCAACGAAAAAGGCAAGTTTTGGGAAGTACATGACTTGTTAATGAGCTCAAAGGGATATGATTTGTTAAATAATCAGGTGAAAAATGACAAGACTAAATCCGGTGATATGGCAGATTTTCTGTCGGGAGTTTTCGATTCAGCTACCATGAAGACTTGTTTGGATAGCGGGAAATATGATAGCCGGCTTACCGAGGATGTAGCTCTGGCTCAATCCCTGGGGATCTCCGGCACTCCGGGTTTTTACCTGAATAATAAAGGATTTGCTGGTGCTTATTCCTACAAAGACATGGAATCTACAGTTAAAACTGCTTTGGGGATATAATCTGCTTAGTTTATTCTTATGGTGATGTGATGGTAAATACCCCCGACACATTTGCATAACTGTTTCCGGCCAATACTTTGAGCTGACCTGATTGGGGAGCCACTTGGCCGATGGTAAAAGAAATCGCATTTTGTTCCCAAGAAGTACTGCCGGTATTTGGTGAAACTGAGGCTAAAATATTGACTCCGCCGTCGCTGTGTACTAACCAGACTTGTAAAGTGGTGACATCCGTTGTAGTGGAACTTAGAAAATTGTTTCCATAAATAGTGATCCGGTTGCCGGCAGTCGCTGTCATGGTAGAGACACTGCTGACAGTTGGTGCGGTTGGATTGCTGGTGGGGGTGGGAGTCGGAGCAGGGGCGGAGGTCGGGGCAGGAGTTGAAGCTGTACCGGAAATTGTCACTGTAGTTTGGCAAATATCACTTTCTGCTCCAGATGTTGCAATGATTTTGGCTTTGGGATAATAAGTGCCGGGATTTTGGAAGGTGAAAGAATGACAACCCCAAGAGGAGCCCTGATAATCCCAGCTGCCGTTGCCTTCGTAATCTACCCACTCCTGTTGGACGGCTTGGTAGGGATTGCTGTTATTGCCTACACAGACACTGGCGGCGTAAGGAGCCTGACCAGTGCTTGCTGGTATCACGGTGACACTGCAAATAGGTTTGGATTGGGTAGTGGAGGTGGAAGTTTGGGTAGAATTATTCTGGGTGTTTTGAGTAGAGGTGTTAGAAGGGGGGAGAGTGGCAGTTTGAAGAGTGGAAGAAGATGTCAGGTTATTGACAATAGGAGTTGGTGACGGGCGAGTTGGGGTAATAGGGGCGGGAGTTGGTGATTGATTAGCTCTTCTCTGCATCAGCAGTTGAAAAACAGAAAAAACTGAGCCTTTTGCTGCCGGTCTTGGTGTTGTCATCCGATAAGCAAATGTTTGGGGACTGCTTATGGGGGTTTGTTGATCGGAAAACAGATCAAGGATTTCCTTGCCGGAAAAGGCCTGCGGCAAAAAGTGAGTTTGCTGTTGGATCAAATAAACGCCTACACCGATACCCATCAGAAGGAGAATTAAAAGTGGGATATGGATAAAGCCTTTCATGATAATAGTTTATCACGGATTTTGTATTAATATTTACAGACTACTCTAATATAAGGATGAAGAGGGGATAAAGGTTTTACCTGACATATACTGATTTGAAGTATTTTTTGAAAATATCTACAGCTTCCTGAACTTCTTCTTTGGTGGGAACCGGGCAATCTTCCAGCGGGTTTTCGATACCTAATTCTTTATATTTGTAAAAACCAAAAGTATGGAAAGGGAGAATTTCCACTCTTTTGATGTTTTTGTAATTTTGGAAATGAGCACCCCATTTTTCCAAAAACTCTTTTTGGTTAGTATAGCCTGGTACCAACACATATCGTAGCCACATGGGAATGCCTTTTTCTTCCAAGTACTTGGCAAACTGCAGGGTGGTTTCGTTGGAGGCTTTGGTAACAGTCATGTGCCAGACCGGGTCAATGTGTTTAACATCCAATAGGACCAAATCAGTCACTTCCAGAAGTTTTTTGGCATCCTCATCCAAAATTGAACCATTAGAATCCAGGGTGGTATTAAACCCGGCCTTTTTGGCTTTGGTAAATAAATCAATTAAGGCTTTTCTTTGCAAGAGGGCTTCGCCGCCGGAAATGGTTAAACCGCCGGTATTTTTAAAGTAGGGCCGCTGTTTTTCCAGCAGCTCAAGAATATCTTCAGAAGACATTTCTTTACCGCCTTTGGTGGGTCTGGTATCCGGATTATGGCAATACAAACAGCGGAAATTACAGCCCTGCATAAACACGACCATTCTGATGCCGGGACCGTCATTAGTGCCTAAGGTTTCAATGGAGTGAACTTGCAGCATATTATTTTATTGACTCAAAGAAGGTGCGGGCCAGGACTTCCTGCTGGTGTTCCCGGGAGAGTTTAACAAAGTTAACAGCATAGCCGGAAACTCTGATGGTCAGTTGAGGGTATTCTTCCGGATGGGCCATGGCGCGAAGGAGAGTATCTTTATTTAAAACATTCACATTTAAATGATGAGCTTTTTTGGCAAAATAGCCGTCCAGTAAATTAACTAAATTTTCCACCTGTTCTTCTTTGGTGCCGCCCAAAGCACGGGGAACAATGGAAAAGGTATTGGAAATGCCGTCCCGGGCATTTTTATAATCCAGTTTGGTCACTGAATTTAATGAAGCAATGGCGCCCCGGGTATCACGGCCATGCATGGGATTGGCCCCGGGAGCAAATGGTTCTCCTGCCTTTCTACCATCCGGGGTAGCGCCGGTTTTTTTACCATACATTACATTGGAAGTGATGGTTAAAATGGACAGGGTAGGGGTGGCATTTCTGTAGATATGGTGTTTTCGGAGCTCAGCATTGAAAGCATCCACCAGCTCCTTGGCAATTGAGTCCACCTGGTCATCATCATTACCAAATTTGGGAAAATCGCCTTCAATTTTAAAATCTTCCGTGATGCCGTTTTGGTCGCGCAGGGGAGTGACTTTGGCATATTTGATGGCAGATGAAGAATCAGCCACCACTGATAAGCCGGCAATGCCAAAAGCCATTAATCTATCCAAATCAGTGTCCAATAAAGCCATTTGCACCCGCTCGTAATAATATTTGTCATGCATGTAATGAATTACATTCATGCTGTTGACATAAGTTTTGACCACCTGGGCCAAAGTTTTTTTAAACTCGGCCATAACTTGGTTAAAATCTAATGGTTCTTTGTCCAGTCTTTTGATTCCTTCTACCAGCTGTATGCCGCTTTTTTCATCTTTGCCTTCATTTAAAGCCAGGAGTAAAGCTTTGGCCAAATTGCACCTAGCCCCAAAAAACTGCATCTGGCTGCCGGATTTTTGTTGAGAGACGCAGCAGGCAATGCCATAATCGTCACAATCGGAAATCGGCCGCATCAAATCATCATTTTCATACTGGATGGAGGAGGTATCGATGGAGACTTGGGCGCAGAATTTTTTGAAATGCTCCGGGAGACTCTCTGACCACAGCACCGTTAAGTTTGGTTCAGGGGCCGGCCCTAAGTTGTAAAGTGATTGGAGAAAACGGTAGGTGGTTTTGGTGACTTTGTGGCGGCCGTCCAAAAACATCCCGCCCAAAGCCTCGGTTAGCCAGGTCGGGTCGCCGGCATAAATTTGATCATATTCTTTCATCCGCAGCTGTCTGGTCATTCTGAGTTTGATAATGAATTGGTCGACTAATTCCTGAGCCTTTTCTTCAGTCAACTTGCCTTCAGCCAGGTCTCTCTCTATGTAAACATCAAAAAAGCCACTGACATTACCCAAAGAGATGGCTGCCCCGTCCTGCTCTTTCAAAGCCGCTAAATAGGCAAAATAGGTCCACTGGATAGCTTCTTTGGCATCCTGGGCTGGCTTGCTGATATCGAAACCATAAGAGGCAGCCATTTCCTTGATTAGATGCAAAGCTTCAATTTGATCGCTGATTTCTTCCCGCTCCCGGATTGTTTCATCAGTCATAGCGCCTAATTTTTGATCAAAATCTTTTTGTTTTTCTTCCACTAAACGGTCGATGCCGTAAAGGGCCACCCGGCGGTAATCACCAATAATCCGGCCGCGGGCGTAGTTGTCCGGCAAACCGGTGATCACCCCAGAAGAGCGGTAAGCCCGCATTTCGTTGGTGTAGGCATCAAAAATGCCGTCGTTGTGACTTTTGCGGTATTTGATAAAAATTTCTTTAACTTCCGGACTTAAAGTGTAACCGTAATCCTGGCAGGCTTGTTCCACCACCCGGATGCCGCCAAAAGGTTTGATGGCTCGTTTAAGCGGCTCATCAGTTTGCAAGCCAACAATGATTTCCAAATCTTTTTTGATGTAACCTGGTTTATGGGAAATGACAGTGGAAATGGTTTTGGTGTCAATATCTAACACTCCGCCTTTTTCAGCTTCTTTTTTGAGTAAGGTTTTACAGTGGTCCCAGAGTTTTTGAGTTTTTTCAGAAGGGCCGGTTAAAAATCCTGGGCCTTTATCAAAGGGGGAGAGGTTGTGATACAAAAAATCCCTAATATCAACTACTTTTTCCCATTCACCGGTCTTGAACGCTTTTCCCATATACGAATTATACCATTCATTGGTTTGGTTAATTAAATTGTCATTGCGAGGAGTCCTGAGCGTAGCCGAAGGAGACGAAGCAATATGTTTTCCAAGCGTCATTCCGAATTTATTTCGGAATCCCTATCAAAAGAGATCCTGAAACAAGTTCAGGATGACGATGAAGGTGATTTAAAATAGTGTATTGTAGAGATCATTGAAGTTTGGATTCTTGCTCTTTATTAAATTCATTTTCCATTCCCTATGCCAGTTTTTTAGCTTTTTTTCTCTTGTAATGGCCTCATTGATATCTTCGTAGACCTCAAAAAAGATTAATTTGTTAATGTTGTATTTTTCTGTAAATCCACTAACCAGCTTATTTTTATGTTGATATATGCGCTTAATTAGATCGTTAGTTACTCCTATATACAAAACAGTGTTTATCTTATTAGTCAGAATATAAACATAGTAATATTTCATATCTTAAGTATATTACACGAGTTAGATTGCTTCGGGTCGAGGTCTCGATCCTCGCAATGACAGGAAGAGTTTGGTAAAATTTGCGGGATGAAGAGTCTTAAGATTCAAGGGTTGTCAGTGGCGGTGGAAGGCGCGCCTCTGCAGGAAGCTTCGGCGAGGCAAGGAAAAACTGTGGTTTCTGAGGTGAATTTAGTTATTAATCCCGGAGAGGTACATGCTTTAATGGGACCAAATGGGTCTGGTAAGTCTTCTTTGGCTTTGGCTTTAATGGGACATCCGGCTTATCAAGTAATTTCTGGCTTAGCCATGCTGGGTGGAAAAAATTTACTCAGTTTAAATCCTAATGAAAGAGCCAAATTAGGCTTGTTTGTATCTTTCCAAAATCCGATAGCAGTGCCCGGGATAACTTTCGGGCAGCTAATCTGGGCATCTTTTAAAAATATTACTGATGACAATAAGCGTGATGTGAGAGAATTCTATACCGAGGTAAAAAAACAGGCTAAATCTTTAGGTTTAAAAGAGGACATGCTGGAACGATTTATCAATGATGGCTTTTCTGGGGGAGAAAAGAAAAAAGCAGAATTATTATTACTTTTAAGTCTAAATCCAAAGTTTGTGATTCTTGATGAAATCGACAGTGGACTTGATGTTGATACTCTTAAAATAGCAGCTAAAGTGATTAAAGGGTTGGTAAAAAATGGTACAGGTATAATTTTGATTACCCATAACCAAAAAATCCTGCAATATGTTAAGCCAAAGTATGTACATATTATGAAAGAAGGGAAAATAGTTCAGTCCGGCAGTTTAAAGCTAGTTAAGGAAATTGAGGAGAAAGGTTATTTGTCATTCTGAACGCAGTGAAGAATCTC
This sequence comes from bacterium, assembly GCA_021786105.1. Classification (GTDB taxonomy): domain Bacteria; phylum Patescibacteriota; class Microgenomatia; order Daviesbacterales; family UBA10151; genus UBA10151. The sequence goes on along the minus strand of JAJYNW010000013.1, from coordinate 4,430 downwards.
TGAATTAATTTCAGATGTATCTAGAACCAGTCTAGAGATCCTTCGGCTAATCGCCTCAGGATGACAGAAAGGTATAGAAATGAATCATAAAGGTTTAAGCAGGCAGGTAGTGGAAGAAATTTCTGCATATAAAAATGAGCCTGAATGGATGAAAAAGGTCCGCCTGCAGGCTCTGGAATATTTTCAAGAAGCTCCTATGCCCAATTTCGGCGGGGATTTATCCGGCCTGGATTTTAATAAGATCCATTATTATGTGAAGTCGGCTGCTGGAGTGAAAAATTCCTGGAAAGAGGTGCCGGAAGAAATTAAGAAAACTTATGAGAAATTAGGCGTTCCTAAAGCGGAGCAAAAGTTTTTAGCCGGGGTGAAAGCTCAATGGGACAGTGAGATGGTCTATGGATCGTTGTTAAAGGATCTGGAAGAACAGGGGGTAGTGTTTTTAAGCATGGATGAGGGATTGCAAAAATATCCGGAGCTGGTCAAAGAGTATTTTGGCACGATCATCCCCATCAATGAGCACAAATTTGTTTCATTAAACAGCGCGGTCTGGTCCGGCGGCTGTTTTATTTATGTGCCGCCCAAAGTGTCCATCAGTTTGCCGCTTCAGGCCTATTTCCGGATTAATGCCAAAAACATCGGCCAGTTTGAGCGGACTTTAATTATTGCCGATGAGGGCAGTTTTGTCCATTACATCGAAGGTTGTACCAGCCCGGTTTACACCACGGATAGTTTGCATGCCGGAGTGGTGGAAATTATTGTTAAAAAAGGGGCCCGAGTCCGCTACACTACAGTGCAAAATTGGTCCAAAAATGTTTATAACCTGGTGACCAAACGGGCTAAAGTGGAAGAAAATGGCATCATGGAGTGGGTGGATTTTAATAATGGTTCCAAGCTGACCATGAAATATCCTTCAGCTTTATTGGTGGGCAAGGGGGCCAAGGTGGAGATGTTATCATTGGCCATGGCTGGGGCTGGTCAGCAACAGGATACTGGTGGTAAAGCTGTGCATCTGGCTTCCCAAACCTCTTCCATTATCAGGTCTAAATCCCTCAGTCATCATGGCGGTATCACTTCCTACCGTGGTTTGGTCAAAATCGCCCCAAGGGTCAAAGATGTTAAGTCTAAAACTGTCTGCCAGGCCTTGATTTTAGATGATAAATCAGTGTCTAATACTTATCCGGCTATTGCCGCCATTGGCCCGAATTGTGAACTGGCTCACGAAGCGACAGTGTCAAAAATCTCTGAGGAGCAGATTTTTTATCTGCAAAGCCGGGGTATAGACAAAAGCGAAGCTGAAGCCATGATTGTGAATGGTTTTATTAAGCCTTTGGTCAAGGAATTACCGATGGAATATGCCATTGAGCTGAATCAACTGATTAGACTGGAAATGGAGGGGGCAGCATGAATAAGGATTTTCCCATATTGAAACAGAAGATAAATGGGAAGAACTTGGTTTATTTGGATTCTGCTGCCACCTCACTGAAGCCAAAGCAGGTGATTGAGGCAGTGGCAGATTGCTGCCGCAGCTATTTGGCTAATGTGCACAGGGGAATTTACCAGCTATCAGAAAAATCAACTCAAGAATATGAAAGCGTTCGAGGTAAAGTGGCCAAATTGATTAATGCTTCCCCAGATGAGGTGATTTTTACCAAAAACACCACTGAAGCCATTAACTTGGTGGCCAAAGTTTGGGGAGAAGCCAATATTACAAAGGGCTCTAAAATTATACTTTCGGTGATGGAACACCACAGCAATTTGGTGCCTTGGCAGGAATTAATGAGGCAACAGGTGACAGGCAACAGGCAACAGAGGGTTGTTTTGGATATAAATGATAAAGGAGAATTAGATTTATCTGATCTGGACAATAAGTTAAAAGGTGTTTCTTTGGTGGCGATTACTCATGTTTCTAATGTTCTAGGAACGATTAATCCGGTTAAAGAAATTACCCAAAAAGCGCACCAGGTAGGGGCTTTGGTGTTAGTTGACGGAGCTCAAGCAGTGCCGCATATGAAAGTGGATGTTAAAAAATTGGGTTGTGATTTTTATGTCTTTTCCGGGCACAAAATGCTGGGGCCGAGCGGGGTGGGGGTGCTGTGGGTGAAAAAAGAAATTGCTGATAAATTGCCACCATTTTTAACCGGAGGCGGGATGGTGAGTGAGGTGACTTTAGAAAAGACCAGCTTTGCGGAGGCCCCGCACAAGTTTGAAGCCGGCACGCCCAATATTGAAGGGGTGATTGGACTGGGGGCGGCAATAGATTATTTACAAAAGCTGGGAATGGATAAAGTCAGGCAACACGAAAAAGCTTTAACAGAATATGCTTTAAAAAAACTTTCAAAAATAGATGGTTTAACTATTTATGGCCCAAAAGAAGAAGAAAAAAGAGGAGGCATTATTGCTTTTAACTTGGCCGGGATTCATCCGCATGACGTGGCTAGTTTGCTGGATAAGGACGGGATTGCAGTGCGGGCTGGTTTCCACTGCGCCATGCCAGTCCATCAAAGATTGGGGATTAATGGCAGTACCAGGGTAAGCTTTTATATCTATAACAGCATGGAAGATATAGATAAACTGGTTCAAAGTCTGGAAAAAATAAAACGTAAATTGTCATTCCGAGTGAAGTGAGGAATCTCAAGATTGAATCTAAAGATCTCTCACTGTGCTCGAGACAAATAATTGGATCCCGACATTCGTCGGGATGACAGAGGAGGGAACTATGGATTTAACACAAGAAATTATTCTGCAGCACGGACGGTTGTCTCCTTACAAGGGCAAGCTGGAAAATCCGACAGTAAAGGTAAAGCTGGAGAACCCTTTATGTGGTGATAGCCTTAGAGTTGATATAAGAATAGTTAAAGATCAAGTGGTTGATGCGTGCTTTTCCGGTGAGGGTTGTTTGATTTCTCAAGCTGCTGCCAGTTTACTGGTTGGCGAGATACTGAGGGTAAAAAACTTAAATAAAATTAAGAAGTTTAACGAAGAAACTGTTTTTAAATTGCTGGGGATTTCGTTGACTCTTTCCCGGACTCAGTGTGCCTTACTTTCTTTGAGAGCTTTGAAAAAGGCTTTTAAAATTATCCCCTGAAATAAAGATTGAGCCTGAGCAGCAAATTTTGTATAATCCGGGCATCTTATTAATCCGCCGTGGGGTTTTGGTTGTTTTAACGACTAATTGATATATAGACCAGGAGTAGGTTTATGCCAGAAAGACAGACTATTCTAGCCTGCGATGACGCAGGCGTATTTAATGGAGAATATATTCCCAAAGAAGTGGGACATACCGGCAGTGGCCGGCGGCATTTGGCAATCGCTGTTTTGCTTTATAACAATAAAGGCGAGGTGCTTTTGCAAAAAAGGAAACACAAAGTTTTTGATGATATTTGGGATGTGACTGGAGCCACTCACCCTCTCCACAAAAAAGACGGCACTGATGAAACTTTGGAAGAAGCAACGCTCCGATGTCTTAAGTCCGAATACAATATTGACCCAATCCCTTTGAAAAATTTAGGAGCTTTTAATTATGCTGCTGAATATAAAGATGGCTTGTGCGAAAATGAGCACTGCTATCAGTTTGTTGGAGAATATAATGGTAAGTTTAAATTAAATTCGGAAATGGGCTATGGGTATAAATGGATGGATAAGAAAGAATTTTTGCAGGATATGGAAACTCGTCCGGAAAACTATTCCCCTTGGGCAATTAAAGCTGCAGAACTTTTAGAAAAAGAGAGGTTTTTGGGCTATGAGAGCTAATCCGGAGGAGCTGGAAGGAAGAATAGCCGGATTAGGATTGGTAATAGTTACTCAAAATAGTTTAGATAGAGGTTTTATTAGTTTAACAGAGTTGAGAAGCAAAAGATCAACTCACAAAGTGGCCGGTAGTATAACTATTCCCATGGAATCACGTGAGTCAGGAGAAACTCCAGCCGAGAATTTAGCCAGATTAACTACCGAAGAGATTCAACTGAGAAATTTTTCCTATAATCCAGAGCAAGTGTTAAGCCAAAAGCTTTGTACTTGTGAATTAAGACCTGGTGTTATTGTGCCGATGTATTTGCTGGAAGTGTCGTCGGCAACGGATGTTATACCAGGGTCAGAATCTCAAGAAGTAGCTGGTTTAAGGTGGACCCAATTTACGGAGGCGGTGGCATCGCCGCAGAATGATTTGAGATTAAGACCGGGAACCAGAGAAGCTGTCTGGTCGTATTTGACTTATTGGCGCAATCCTGCTGATTTTAAGCCACTAGTTTACAGCTATGAGCAGCTTACTGATCATATACCGAGTGAAATCTTTGACCAAATAGAAAAAGGTGTTAGTTTAGAAGAAGCTTTGTCCCAGTTGCAGCTGGCGTCAGAGCCTTCTGCAAAGTCTTTGATTTTAGCCCGTTCGTCAGTACCACGGGTAGGTTCTTTAAGTTTTGCCTAAGTGAAAT
>JAJYNW010000024.1 GCA_021786105.1 bacterium | reverse complement strand
CCTTCTCTTTCGATATTTTGGTATGAAGGTAAAGTGATAGATATACTCACCAACTGAATGATTGTACTTTTTTAATCCCACCTAGATATTTTACCCTACCAGTTTTGTGCTTACCGCTTTCCGCCCCGCCCTAAAAGGGCGGAGTTACCAGCGGTTAATTATGTTTTTTATGATACCAGCCGTTTTCTTAAGCTGGAAATATCATCAAACTTCTTGAGTCTGCTGTTTTTGACCGCCAGCCTCTCAGCCCTGGCCTTTACCTGGCAGCTTTATAAAAAGAAATAAGTTTTTTGTACACTTAATTCATACAATTCCTGCTCGGACTTTTTATTCATCTCAAAAAATCTATCATCTGGTTGCCGTGTTCCAAAAATGCACTTTTTATGGCACACATGTGCCCAACAGCAGAAAGGTGAATTATTTGGGCGCCCTTTAAATAGCTGGTTGACCCGGGCACCAACTCATCAAATTTTGCCTGAAAGATTAAGAATTTTCTTCTATCACTTTCAGTTAGTTCCGGCTCCCTTTCCTGGAATGCCAATACAGATTTCTTGAAGGTAGGGTTTCTTAAAGAAGTCAACCAAAGAGGCGGAATACCTCTCGGTCTTAAACGACCACAAACATTGATTACCCTCTCTACTTCCCCTTCCCTTTCTAAATAGACAAGACCTGCCAAACTCCCGCTACCACTGATACCGATAATTGATACTTTCCCCTGCTCTGATAATTCATCAACTTCACTTTCTATCCTGTTAATCTTGGCTTGAATATCTTCGGAGAAATTATTCCAATTTGCCGCAGTACTTAGGTGAAAATTAAGCTGGGGACTATTTAGGTTTTTTAATAGAGCTTTAACCCTTTCACTATCACCACTTAAACCAGGTAAAACAAGCACATGATTTTCTAGGTTCATTTTGAACAAATTTTATCCCTTCTGTAAGCTCAAGGCAATTATGACTTTTAGGGAGTTCCTGGCATAATCCAGGCTTACTCGGATTTACTTTTCAGCCTGGATTTTTGCACTAGCCGATACATAAGATTAACTCCTTTCTTCCATCATGGCCTGCCTTAATCGGTTGATCAGGTCACGGGCTGTACCAATGGGAACGTTTTTTCCCCGGTGCCCAGGCAAACAACCAATAAAACCTCTCCTGCCTGTTTCAGGATCGATACGGACAACATGATGAGCGTGTCTTCCCCCTGGGACAATTTCAAATCCACACCTAATCACCTCCCTCTCCAGCTCACCGGCAGTCCACTGTCTTTTTTGCACCATTCTTAACTCACGAGGAGCTAATCTTTGTTCATTTCAAGATTCATTTTTATCACCTCCTTTCAAAATTTGCATAAAAAAAGCCCCCTTTGCGGGGGCTTAAATCTAGTTGGTAAAGCTTTAAAAAGTTATTTAACCACTAAAAATGCACCCCCTTTCGGTAGGCTAAAATAAGCATAGTTATTCAGTTGTAAAAATTTATTTTTCATATTTATAATTTGAGATGGCTAGCACGTCCCTAGCCATCCCATTGAATTCTTTTAGTCGGCCAGGATAAACCTCCACCTGACCATCACCAACGCTCCCGTATCTTCAACAGCAGGCCTCGGGGAAAACTCTATTGCGCCTTTTTTCAGTGCCTCCTCATCAGGCTCATGTTCTAACCTTCCTTCTGGTCGCATCAGGTGCAAACGTAGCCGCTGTGCCACTGCCAAAACCTCCGGAAAGAAAAGTCCCTTCTGCCATTTAAGGCCCAAAAAATCTCTCTCGCGGACTTCAATTAATTGCCTTTGTGTAAGCCGCTTTCGATCCGACTCAACATGGAGTCTGTGTAAAAGCCCGCTCCGATCATCCTTAACTCCCGAGTTAAGTCCTACCACAAAAGGGATAGAGCTTCTGCGTCCTAATTCCGCAATATTAAGCTCAAATCTACCCACTATATTCTTACCAAATATCTGAAAATCGATATCACCCGATCTTGATACAGGTAAAAATACTTCTCCAATACCAACTGTTTGTATTTCTCTATTCATTTTTATCACCTCCTTTCCTGGGATAACACAGAATTAAAATCACCCGCTGTACGCGGATTAGTTTGTAGTTATCCCATTAATGTCGATTTACGACTTTAACCCACTAAAAAACCCGCCTCTTGGCGGGTTCATTAAGTGGGATATCTTTTATAAATAGCTTTAAACTCTACGATGAACACCGCCAAAGATTAAGGCGGTGTAATAGGTGTTATGCAAATTTAAAATTAAAATATTTTTCATATCCTAATAATTTATAACATTATTCAGTAAATATGTCAAATAACTATGAGACAAAGGCATTACTGCTTTTGGGGAAATTAAGCTGCATCCACTCGCCGTAATAGCATTAGGTTCCCAGAGACTTTAGTCAGATAAGGTTTTCCCAACAAACAATCCGGTATTGGATCGGTAAAGGCTTCATTTCCTACGAGTCTTTGAGCCTGCTCATGATCCTCTGCTTTTATCTGGATTACGGGCAACTCGCATTCATTAGCATACGGGCAAAATAGGGCTCGTGCACTTTGCCTTGTTATCGGGCAACCAAGTTGGGCTTCATAGGTCATTAATGGTCCTAGCCCTAGCTCTATTTCTGCTCTTTCTGACATGAAGCAGATTTTACACCTTCAGCAAACTTATGGCAACCTATAACTGTGAGCAGTTCGACAAGCTCACTGTTGTAACGCACCTAAACCTGCAGCTTTGGGAAATTTAGATTTTTCTCTTTCCCAATACTAACCTAAACTTTACTTATATTTAAACTTCCTGAGGTAACCTTAGATGTAAATAAAATTAGATGGAGAGAAAACCAGACAAGCCGCAAATTTATGCTGGTGATATTTGGAAACGTTTTGGTATCACTGAACATTATGGCGGTTACTTTGCTACCGAAGAATTAATTAAGCGTTGCGGGATCTGGCCGCTGCAAGACATTTTGATTATTGGTTGCGGCACGGGCTACACTCCGGTACTTTTGGCAAAAGAATATAACGATTTTGTGATGGCCACTGATATTGATCCCCGGATGCTGGAACTTACCAGAGAAAGAATTATCAAAGAAGGTGTAGGAGCTAAGGTTAAAACACAACTTGCTGATGTTCAAAATCTCCCCTTTAAAGACAATACTTACAATGTTGTATTGGCAGAATCGGTACTTGTTTTTACTGATCCCTTACAATCTGCTCGTGAAATGCTCAGGGTTTTAAAACCCGGCGGAGTTTTTGGAGTAAACGAGGTTACAGTGGTTGGATCTCCTCCCGCCAAATCAATTGAATCACTTACACAATTCTACCCTTCCAAAGTACAAATATTATCTGAAAATGAATGGCGACATCTTTTTGAGGAAGCAGGATTTGATGAGGTGACTTCAATTGTCCATAAACTTAATTACTGGAAGCAACTTCTAAGCCATTTAAAAATTGACGGCCCAAGGAAATATTTAGCCAGTGTATACCATATGATTGCCGATTCTGACCTCCGGTCCATATTTTTTAACAAAGGACTTCTTTGGGACACTATAAGTTTGATGTCCTATATGAGCTACGGCCTTTATACAGGCAAAAAACCATAAGTTTTGGATAAGAAGTAAATTTTACACTTCGATTTCACTCAACACAATTGAGGAGATCGGAAGAAATTACAACGAGATATAGTATAAATTGATTATATAACAAGAAAACGTTTTTTTCGCCTCAGAATAATGAAAAGAAGAACCAAGATGACTGCTCCCATTCCGCCTATCACAATCAACACTTTAGGTGAAGAGAATCCATTTGTTAGCTGAATTTGCATGGTCAGTTGAATATTTTTATTATCCCCGGTTACATTAATTGCCTGGCCTCCGCCATTGTACCCATTAAAGCTAAGGAAAACTTGATGCTTACCCCCTGCTACCCCGCTGAAATGGGCAATGCCATCCTGGTTAGTGATTGATTCTGTGGGTGTTGAGTGGAGGGTAACTTTGACTCCCGAAAGAGGAGCACCGCTATCAGCCAAAACCTTCACATCCAAGTTATAACCTGGTTTTTCGTAACTTGGTTTTTTAGGAGCTTCTTCGGGAAAAAGTTTAGCAATTTCTTCCGGTGCAATTTTTGATGTATCAATATTGAGTTTCCAACCTACTGTAAGATCCGGGGAGTTTTCCAAGCTGGGGTACTCTTTTTTATTTTGGGCAATAATGTCAGTGAATTTCGCTCCTTGTCCAAAGAAGTTAGTAGCTATGGACCAAAGATTATCACCCTGCTGAACTACATAAGAAATAAAATTTGGTTTGGAAGTAATTTCTGACTTTTTAACTTCAATTTTTTTATCCACCACATTTCCCACCACTGGGATCTGGGAAACGGTTTGGGCGGTTATTCTAAGATTAACCTTAGCCGGGGTTTCAGGAGTCTGGTTAGTTTGGTTTATAGTTTTTTGTCCACCTCCGGTTGTAGTCGAGGCTGTTTTGGAAAAACCTCCACCATTGCAGCCATTGACTGCTTGAACTTTAAAATAGTAAGTCGTATTGGGGGCTAAATTATTGATGGTACGCTCTAAAGTCCACAGAGATCCTTGGTAATCAAATTTATCACCATAAGAAGAAGCGTCTGGATTTAAGCCATAAGAAATTTGATATCCGCTTGCACCAGTTACTGTTGTAAAGTGCAAAGTTGCCTTATCTTCTGCGGCATCAATTTGAAATAGATCTAGTATGCCAATAGGTGCACTATCATTACAGGAAGGAGCACTGACGGTGCCGGTTGATGAAGAGGAAGAACTACTTGAAGAAGAGGTTGGAGTCGGGGTGGGTGTTGGAGCAACATATGTTTCCTGGTCAGCCGCAGATATAAATGTAGACGGCGAGTTTTGGTTATTGTATTCGGTAGTAATCCAGCCAGCAGATCGCGCAGTAGAAGAAAGGTTCACTTCATCTATTACACCGTTCCCATAATCAAGATTACCAGCACTGCCATCATTTTGATGCCTCGAACCGAAGAAAAGCGGAACCGTATCAGCCACACCAAGCGGCACTGTCGCCGTACCGCCGGAAGAACCATCAACCCAAAGCTGAAGAGTTGTCCCATCATATGTTCCAACAACATGGTGCCAACCATTGGTAATAGCTGTCTGGATATCAGGTGCCGGAGTATCGTGTCCACCCCTGGTAAACACCAAATCACCATTAGCCGCTCTATAAAAAAACCAGCCTTTGGCTGTATTCCAAAGTTCTTTGGCCAAAAAAACGTTCCAATTGACACCGTAAGTGCTCGTATTAACCCAAAAATCAGCTGTAAATTGAGCTGGATTGAGTGTAGATCCATTTCCAACGCTGATATAATTGCTGGTTCCGTTAAAACTCTCGGCACTACCAATCTGTCCCGATGAAGTGACAGTCGGCTGGTTGGCGGTATTGGTGCTATTGTTGGAGTTTGAAGTTGAATCTTTGTAATCACCTGCAGCACCGCTTCCCGTTTCCTTCAAGTGCCACACTCCGGCGAAATTGTTTGTCCACACATTCTGGCTTCCATAAGTAGAGTTGGCAGCCGGTTCTGTAGCAGAAGAGTTGCCATAGTACACGTAGATCACCGTATCCGTAGTGTAAGATAAGGTTGGAATTTTAACCCACGCCACAAGAGCACCTGATGAATAAGATTCAATTTCTCTTGGCAATTGGGTCGTTCCGTCAGAGCTGGTAAATCGTATGTCCGTCCCATTGGTATTTATATTCGATAAGCCAGTAAGCGAAATCAAAACCGGAAAATTTGATTCATCTTCCAAACCTCCTCCAACCTTGGTGTAATCAATAGTTATCTTTCTTCTATAACTCCAGCTTGCGTCAAGCCAATCAGCACTAGCCAATGCCTTTTGCGTAATCGGTGTGCTGAAAAATCCCAAAACAATGATGAGAATAAACAGTATTCTTAATTTAGATACTAAAAACATATCTTAATTCCTAAAACTTCGCCTACTCTTATTGAAGCAATTTTTTAGTAGAAATTCAATATATTTTACTATTTTTTCTTTACAAAGTCTTACCGTTTTCTAGGTCAGTTTTAATATGAAGATGGTTAAATATACAAGAAAATGGAGGTGAGTAAATTATGGCAAAAGGTCAAATGAAAAAGGGCCGAAAAACCGGGCAAAGTCAACAAAGCCCTATGAAAAAGGTCAACCGAGGCGGAATGATGGGTGGAATGATGGGCAGGTAAGCGCATCTCTGCCAGTCTTAGGCAAAAGAGCAGATAGCTTACGGGCTATCTGCTTTGGTTCTGATAAAAAGCCCATAATTTGCTTTAAGACGGATTGTATGGTATACTAATATTGTTGATTTAAGAATTCGAGCTACAAAGCAATTCTTCCCTTCAAATTCTGCATATATACGCAGCATTGCTACCAGGTTAGCGGGTTTTATCTCTTTATTAGCTCCCAGGCTTTTTGCCTAATATTTTTTCTTCAATGTTTAGAAGTACTCCACGCGAACGCATGCAAGCGTGGAACCTTCTTTTTATATGACGTTTACCAGATCACGAAATTTTAGGTTTAAAAAAACATCCCAAAATGGTCAATTCCAAAGACCAAGAAACTCTTCCGGCAACAGGGGCAGATTCCAAAGCCAGCTTCAAGGAGCTGATATAAACATGTTCATCAAAAAAGCTTCTCAAGTTGCAGAGCCGCTTCAAGAAACTTTCAAAACTTTCTCCGATTTTAATATTGCAGATTATTTAAAAGTAAATATTCAAAATAAAGGTTACCAAACCCCCACCCCAATACAGATTCAAGCTATTCCGGCAATTTTAGAAGGCCGGGATTTAATCGGGCTGGCTAATACCGGCACCGGTAAAACTGCTGCTTTTTTAATTCCCATTGTTAATAAAATCTTTAAAGACAAAACTCAAAAAGCTTTCATTATTACCCCAACCCGGGAACTGGCGGTTCAAATCAATGACGAGCTGAGGTCTTTGACGGAAAACATGAGCATTTATTCTGCTTTGCTGATCGGCGGGTCTAATATGCACAGACAAATTAAGGATTTAAGAAGAAATCCCGGAGTTATTATCGGCACACCGGGAAGACTTAAGGATTTAATCGACAGAAGAGAGCTTCGCTTAAATGATTTTCAAACATTTGTTTTGGATGAAGTAGATTTAATGGTGGATATTGGGTTTATTAACGATATCAAATACTTTCTTTCGTTTTTACCCCAAGTCCGGCAGTCGCTTTTTTTCTCCGCCACCATTTCTCCAAAAATAAAAGAAATCCTGCAATCTTTTGTCCAAAACCCAGTGACCGTATCCCTAAAAGTACAAGATACCGCTGAAAGTGTTAACCAGGATGTGATAAGAATTCAAAATCCTGCCAAAAAGGTAGATCACCTGCATGACCTGTTAATTCAGGATGGATTTGACAAAGTTTTGGTATTCGGCCGGACTAAACACGGAATTGAAAAACTCAATAAAGAATTAACCTTTAGGGGATTTAAAACCGGCGCCCTTCACGGCAATAAAAAACAAAGCCAAAGAAGAAGGATCCTGGAAAGCTTTAAGAATGACGAAATTCAAATACTTTTGGCCACAGATGTAGCTTCCCGGGGTTTGGATATAAACAATGTTACCCACGTTATCAATTACGACCTTCCTCAAACTTATGAAGACTATATTCACAGAATTGGCCGTACGGGCAGAGCCGGCAAAGCCGGTACTGCTTTAACGTTTATCGAATAATAGAAATATTTTTAGAGAGGAGGATTAAAATGACAAAATTATTTGTGGGTGGTCTACCCTATACAATAGACAGCCAAAAGTTAAATGAAATTTTTGCCGCTTTCGGACAAGTTATTTCTGCAAATGTCATTACTGACAAATATACTAGCCAGAGCAAAGGTTTTGGTTTTGTAGAGATGGCAGATGATACAAGCGCTAAAGAAGCTATTCAAAAATTAGACGGTTCAGACCTGGAAGGCAGAAGACTGAATGTTTCAGTAGCCAGACCAAGAGAAGAAAAACCAAATTATAGAGATAATAATAGAGATTATTATCATCGAGGAAGAAGGTAAATATTATGCCGGATACTAAATTGCAACAGCCAAGTTCTCTACTAATTAAAGACGAACGAAAATTAGCTGCTTTAAAAGCCCAAAAGGCCAGAGAGTCAGCCTTTAAAATAGTAGTTAAAATAATCAGCTGGGAATCCGGAACCTTAGACAGTGCTGTAATTAAATCCGCCAATAAAATTACGGAAGAGGAATGGCTGAAGTATAAAAAGCAGCGTATGGATATAGCTACAGCAGACAACAGAGACAAAGCTAAGGAAAAATTAACTCTAACTTATAACTCCATAAAAGCAAACGGCGGTTTTGAATAAATTATTACTAAGTTTTTACCTATCCCTCACAACAAAATTAATTTATTTAGGTAATATGTCATCATGGAATCTAATAGACAGACCAATACAACTTTAGGAATACTCTTGATTGTTTTAGGCATAATAGTTTTAGGAGCGATGGTATTTACTACTTTAGCGTCAGTATTTCTTTTGGGAGTGGCTTTAATCATAGGGGGGATTTTAGAAATTGCCCATGGATATTACCGGGAAAGGGGCGGATCCACCTTTTATAGAATTCTGGGCGGGCTCATCAACTTAGTCTTGGGAGGTATTTTAGTATTTTTCCCTGGCGCCTCTGCCATCACTCTCACCTTAATCATTTCCCTAGCCTTAGTTGTCCTTGGCATTTACCGTCTCTATGTTGGCTTTTCCTCCGTAAGGAACCGCGGATGGAATATCGCCGGCGGGGCTTTAACTTTACTTTTCGGAGTTTTAGTTTTCCTGGGCTTACCGGCTACCGGGTTGTTTATCATCGGATTATTCCTGGGACTCCAGCTATTAATCAGCGGAGTTACGCTCTTACTCCTTGGACCTAGCGTATCTACGGTACAAATAGAAAGAGGAGTAAGTTTTGCTCACGATATCAGAAAAGAGACCAAAAAAGACCGCTCCAAAGAGAAATCAGAAGAGAAATCCGACGGAGAAAAATACTAAAGTATCCAGCAAATCAATTACTGACTTAAATCAAAAGTTGCTTAACTTATACCCTATCCAGACCCCGGCGATTGCTCCTAGGCCGCTGAACAGTACCGAGGAATAAGAAAACACTCCTGCTCCAAAAAGAACGGGTATATAACCCCCTATAATTGACCCAATAGTCATCCATATAAAGACCATCAATTTCGCAGGCATAATTCTATATTAACAGAATAACGTAAATCTTACCTTTTTATCACCTCAATTTATTATTAGCTTAATACAAATGCACTATAGTAAGTTTATATGAACAGAAGGCGGGGCATTTATCTAATAGTGCTGGCAATTGTCCTCGTGGGATTGCTTTTGGCTGCAGTTTTATCAAGAAGATCCGTCCAACAGGTGTTCATCCTCCAACCCACTCCTGTCCCTACCCCTGCACCCACCCCCACAGTCACACCGGTTTTTATTCCTGCCCCTACCTCCAGTCCCGCCCCGACTTTGACTTCCAATATTTCAGATCTGATTAGTATAGCCAGTCCCTTGCCTAACCAGGCAGTCAATAGTCCCCTAACAATTTCCGGGCAAGCCAGAGGCCCCTGGTTTTTCGAAGCCGAAGCGCCGGTTCAATTGTTTGACGGAAATGGTCAGGTAATCGCCCAAGGAAGTATTCGGGCAGAAAGAAACTGGCAAACACCGGATTTTGTCCCTTTTGCCGGAGTATTAAACTTCTCCACCCCGCCTACGGATGTGGGTCAGTTAGTCTTGCAAAACGCCAATCCCTCAGGCTTACCCCAAAACAGCAGGCAAATAATCATCCCGGTGCGTTTCCGGTAAGGAGCCTACTTTTTCTTTACAAAATTAAATGCGGCAGCAGCCAACAGTGCATCCACCACCACTGCCACCACCATTAACCAGCTTGGCAGCACCCAGCCTGAAATAGCAACCTGCCAACCTAAGAGCAGATAAAATATCCCAAAAACAACTTTAGCCGCAAGGATAAAACCAATCAGTTGAAGAAAACTATTCAGTTTCAAAATCCTCACCTCCTTATTTAAATGTATACCTTAACGCGGTAAAGAATCAAGGGAACGAAGTATTCTCCATAGAAATCCGACACTTCCAGTAAAATGGAAGAAGTGAATCAATTAACTAAAATTACGATTGCCTGGGAACTCTATGAGCAGGAAGTTCCTAAGACCCATATAGCTAAACAGTT
>JAJYNW010000011.1 GCA_021786105.1 bacterium | reverse complement strand
ACCTCAACTTACCCTAGTTGTTAACCAGTTCTTAGACAGATATCATTATCACAGGCCACATATTAACAAAGGCATGAGACCACCCTTAGAGAGGAGTTAGTGTCGGATATTTACGGGGACATTGCGGTAGTTTTCCACTTAGTTACCGGAGTTTCCACCCGGCCGAATTTTTGTCCTAAGCGCAATACAAAAGTCAGTAAAGTGTAATAAAACATGCCATGATAATGCTTGGCAGCCTTCACTAAATGCTCAGTAGCTTTTTCCTGACCGATTCTTTTAGTGGAGCCGCCGTGATAGTGGATAAACCTGGCCTTAGGTACAAAATAAGCAGGAATACTATGCTCTTTAAGCCTTCTGGCATATTCAATATCCTCAAAGAAAATAAATGTCCCTTCATCCAAAAGTCCAACTTTTTTAATAATCTTTTTCGGGATCAACAAACAAGCCATTGCCACTCCTTCCACCTTAACCGGTTTTTCACCCGAAGGCTGATACATAAAGTAAGACCCTGGCTGAGCCAGGAAGTATTCTTTCAAAGCACCGGTGATGGTCGGCAAATAAAATGCCGAATCCTGATTGCTCAGATCGGGAAAAACTAATTTTCCGCCTAAAGCCACCTCACCTTTAAATTCGTCCTCAACCCTAACTAATTCTGAAAGCGCCCTTTCCAAAACTTCTATATCCGAATTAAGCATTAAATAATACTCACCAAGGGAAAATTTAATGGTTTTGTTATAACCTTTGGAAAAACCCTCATTTTCGCTATTTTGCAAATATTTAACCTTAGGCAAAAATTCTTTAATTTCTTCCTTGCAGGAATCCAGTAGACCATTATCCAAAACTATGACCTCCATTTTTTCAGCGTCATAACCAGAATCTTTCTTAAAAATACTTTGCAGAAGTTTTTTGGTTAAATCAGCAGTATTGTAGTTGACGATACCGATTGATAATTTAAGCGGGTATTCAATATTATTTGAAAGCTCCATGAAATCTGTTTTGCCGCCAATTATTCCCAAATAATAATCCAAAACCCCCAGGCGTTGAGCTGGTCTACCAAAGATAAACAATTTTACCGCCTCCCGGAGCAAGGCAAACTTAGTTCTGAATCTGCCATACTGCAGACCAAAGATTAACCTGTTTCTGGCATGATAATAATCAGTAATCTTCGAACCTAAGCCGGTGGATCGGGAAACTTTGTGATAAACAGAGGTTTTGCCATTATAGTAAATCTTAAATCCGGCCATTTTGGCTCTTTTGGCCAAATCACTGTCCTCAAAATACAGGAAGTATTTTTCATCTAAAAGTCCTACTTTTTCTAAAACCTCTTTCTTAATCAAAACACACGCCCCGGAAAAAATCTCGGCTTCTTCCACCTCGTCATATTGACCACTGTCCACTTCATCAATGCCGCGGTGCAAACTGCCAATATTATCCCAGTCAAATTTGCCGCCGGCATACCAAATAACCTTACCCAAATCTTGTTCTTTATATTTGTCTTTGTGAAACTCAAATCCTTTGGCAAAATAAATCTTGGGGGAAACTAAACCAATTTCCGGATCAGACTTCAAAGTCTTTACTAATTCAGTCAACAAATCAGCATCACCAATCAAACAATCATTATTAATCAGCAAAAAATAATCCGCTCCCCAGATTTGGGCGTATTCCAAACCTTTATTATAACCTCCCGCAAAACCCAAATTGGCTCCGGCTTGTAAAACATCCACCTTAGGAAAAGCTTTATGGATAGCGGAAACACTGCCATCATTGGAAGCATTATCCACGACAATAGTTCTCACCTTACAGTTTTTAGTTTCCAGTTTTTTTAAAGATTCCAAAAACTCCAAAGTATCTTCTTTACCATTGTAATTAACTGTAATTACTGCAATTTTTTCCATATTTTTTACTGTCATTCTGAACCCCGATTAATCGGGGTGAAGGATGACATCTATATTACCTTTAATCCATTTACATAAACCCTGGCTCTTTTAGTTTTTCCTAAAAGAGAAAAAGCGATTACTCTCATTATCAAACCAAAGCTCAGTATTAGCTTCAGCAGAGGATAGAAAAAACGATAATGTTTTTGTAAATAATATTTAATACCTTTTAGCTCATTTAGGAAACTGAGACTTAAATCAAAATTGGTGGAAGCACCATGCAGATGGGTAACCTCCACTTGGGGAACATACCAAATTTTATACTCACGTCGCCTGATTCTTTTGCACCATTCCACCTCTTCCATATGCATAAACAGTTTTTCATCAAACCCACCGGTTCTTTTGTAAACTTCCTCTTTAAGCATAAAAAAAGCCCCCATAATCCAATCAACTTGATGGGCCTTGGAAAAATATTTTTTATCCTTGGGGTGAAATGGGGGAACGAGTTGACTAATTCCCGGAAGCAAACTCAAACCTAAAATCCAAAAAATAATATTCAAAGGATTTGGTAAATTGCCGGCGCTGGGTTGTAAAGAACCATTGGCGTAATTTAACCTGGCTCCCAACACATCACAATTTAAATTCACCCGGAAATAGGCTAAAGCCTTATACAAACTTTCCTCTTCCAAATACACATCAGAATTAAGGAGGAGTATGAAAGGGGTTTTAACTTCTTTCATTGCCAAATTATTGCCGCCGGAAAAACCGGAATTTTTTGCCAGGGCAATCAGCTTAACCCAAGGATGTTCGGTTTTAATCATGCCAACTGATCCGTCAGACGACCCATTGTCTACTACAATTACCCGCACTTTGTTTTTGAATTTTTTTTCGCAATACTCCTTGGAAATTTTCAGCTTATCCAAACACCGACCGGTTACATCTTTGGTGTTATAGCTTAAAATGACTACTGTTAAATCTAAATTATTCATATTTCAATCCGGTGATGATCTTAAATTTTCGGTAATGCTCCAGCATTTTTATTCCCCCCAAGACAAAATCCCGCAGTAGAGGAGGATAGTTTTTATAATAATGTTTTTTATAAAAAATCCGCATAGCTGAAGCAGCATGAGTGGCAGCTGTCAGTTTTGTCCCTCTTTCCACCTTAACGGCACCAGTTTGCCAAAGGCCTGAAGAAGAACCTTTGTAGTGAATAATCTTTTCCTCCGGATAATAATAAATTTTCCAGCCTTTTTGTTTTAAAGAATAACAAAATTCAATATCCTCGCCGTTAAAAAAATAATCCTTATCCCAAAAACCAATTTGCTCCCCGGCAATCTTTCTAACCATCAAAAAAGTTCCGCTGATGCAATCTACTTCGTGAGCTTTTGAGATATCCAAGAAACTGGCGGTATACCCAGAAAACAAGGCTAATTTGGGAAACATTTTGGCAAAACCGCTAAAGTAGGCCAATGAATTCCAGGGAGTAGGGAAGCCGCGATGACAAGAATAATCCATCCGGCCATCCGGCAGCTCGACCTTACAAGTAACCACCCCAAAATCAGGATTAGATAATAAAACTGCCAAAGTTTTTTGGATAGCTTGACCGACTACCACCGTATCCGGATTTAGAAAGAGGATAACAGGGGCCTTAGCCAATAACACTCCCATGTTATTACCGGCGGCGAACCCCAAATTCTTTTTACTTTCCACCAGCTCAACTTGCGGATATTTTTCCCTGACAGCTTCAACTGACCCGTCAGAAGAGGCGTTATCCACCACAATCACTTGCCACTGGTCAGAGCTGGTTTTGTTCTTGAAAGTAGATTCTAAACAGTTTAATAACAGCTCCTTAACATTGTAATTAAGGATAATAATTGAAAGATCGGGATTTTCGCTACTGGCCATGTCTAAATATTGTATAACAGAAGTGATTAATTACCAATCTACCTCACTCTATGGCGTCTTTTCACCCGAAGTTGGGCCAGGGATTTCTCCAAGTTGGCCAAAGTATCCGCATATTCTTCGTCAGACAAAGTTTGGGTTAAAGCCTGCTCAGCTCGTTTTTTGGCCTCCTCAACCGCTCTTTCGTCAATATCAACCGCATAAGTTGCCAAATCCGTCATCACTGTCAAAACATCATCCGCCACCTGTAAAAACCCGTCCCCGATAGCCAATGATTCAACCTTTCCGTTCTTTTTAATAATTAATTCACCGGGGGTAAGTTTAGCCATTAAATTAGCATGGTGGGGAAGTATGCCAATTTCCCCCTCTTCGGTAGAAACATTCACCTGTGAAACTTCCTCATCAATTAGCAGTTTTTCCGGAGTAACAATTTTTAAATGCAGCTGAGCCATATTTAATATTATACTACTTAGTCAGAATTTCAACTTTCCTGTGAGAAGATATTCTTTCAACCGTTTCTGCAACTAAATGCATTGCGCTTCTTCTGTGGATCCCTAAAATTTGCATTAACCAGTGGTCGTAACCAAACCTATCTTTCCTTGCCTTATTTGTCAACCCAAGAAACGGATTAAAGGTTAAAGCCTCTTCTTCGTGTTCATCAGATATATGAAAGTGTTTACCTCCCCATTGTTTTTGCTTGAGAACCATCCAATTCGCCTGATCTGGTATATTAGGCAGCTCTAGTTTGTGCTTTACTGCCACTAATTCTCCATTCTGCCATAAATGGAGAAATCCGCAATGTACGTGGGTACCAGCCCGATAACCCAGTCTGGCAATTTCTGAGGCTGCTGCATTAAATCCTATTGTATTACCGCCTGTTTTCGAAGCCGCTATTGCAAGAGAAGCGCCCGGAAGTTTCGGGCCATGCTTTTTTATCTCTTTTCTCTTTCCAAACCGGCCATCAATACATTCCACTGCGGCACCTTCTTCTGCTGGAACCAAATCTTCATTACCGACTCTAACAAACTCTACTTTCCATCCTCTACCTACAAAAAATCTTTCTACTTCTGTAGAATTATACTGCGGATGTGTCTTCAATTCTGTTGCCATAACTTTAAAAAATCCGACCCAAAGTGGGTCGAATCCGTTATCTGATAGTATAACAAATCTGTTCAGGAAGAGCAAAATAGTGTAAAATTTTCTCCATGTCCGATCATAATTGCGAAGCCGTTATTGTTACCTGTATCGATTTCCGATTTCAGGAATATATCAATAAGTGGATCACGGAAAAATTTCCCCCTCGGTCTTTTGATAGGGTAGCTAGTGCCGGAGGCGTGTTTGATCTGGATTATATTTTAAAACAAGTTGGGATATCAAAAAGACTGCATCATATTAAAAAAGCCGTGTTAATAAACCACGAAGATTGTGGAGCATATGGGGAAGCGGGAACTGTGGAAAAGCATGCAGAAGATTTAAAAAACGCTGCTGCTAAAATCAAAGCTCAATATCCTGAATTAGAAGTGGAAACTTATTATCTTCACCTCGATGGTACTTTTGAACCAATTTCCTAAATTCATACTTGCATTCGTTACGCGAAACTTTGTTTCATTCTCAATATATTTTCTTTCTTTTTAAATGGTCTACTAGTGCTGGCTTTCTTTCCGATCTAATTAAGGTTGGATAAAATGTTATCGAAGCTCCCGGAATAGTTTCTCAAGCCTCCTTGAATTTTGAGGATATTTACTTCAGATCTTCCGGGCCGCCGATCATATAGAAAGCTTGCTCCGGCTTTGAGTCATGTTTTCCTTCTAAAATCTCTTTAAACAGCCTAACGGTATCTTTAATGGAAACATACTTACCTTTTCTGCCGGTGAATGCCTCGCCTACGAAAAATGGTTGAGTTAAAGCCCGTTGGATTTTTCTGGCCCGGGCCACAGTCCGTTTATCCTCATCAGACAATTCTTCCATTCCCAGAATAGCAATAATATCTTGTAATTCCTTATACCTTTGCAGAACTCTTTGTAATTCTATTGCCACCTCATAATGCTCTTTGCCGACAATATCCGGTGAGAGAGCCCTTGAATTTGAAGCCAAAGGATCAACTGCCGGATAAAGACCTTGCTCTGTTAAACTCCGATCCAGAGCAATGGTGGAATCAAGATGGGCGAAAGTGGTGGCCGGGGCCGGGTCAGTATAATCATCAGCCGGCACATAAACAGCCTGGACAGAGGTAATTGATCCTTTTTTGGTGGAAGTAATTCTTTCCTGCAGTTGACCCATTTCTGTCGCTAAAGTTGGCTGATAACCGACCGCGGAAGGAATCCGGCCTAAAAGAGCCGACACTTCTGAGCCAGCTTGGGAAAACCTAAAAATGTTATCAATAAACAACAGCACGTCTTTGCCGGCTTCATCCCGGAAATATTCGGCCATGGTTAAGGCTGACAAAGCCACCCTTTGACGGGCTCCGGGCGGTTCATTCATTTGTCCAAACACCATAGCAGTTTTATCAATCACGCCGGAATCAATCATTTCGTGATATAAATCATTTCCTTCACGGGTTCTTTCACCAACTCCGGCAAACACTGAATATCCGCCATGCTCTGCCGCAATATTCCGGATCAATTCCTGAATTAAAACAGTCTTGCCCACACCGGCTCCGCCAAACAACCCGACTTTTCCACCCTTTACAAAAGGAGCCAACAAATCAATCACTTTGATACCGGTTTCAAAAACCTCAGAAGCAGTTGATTGTTCGGCAAAAGTAGGAGCAGACCGGTGAATCGGCAAAGTTTTTTTGGCCTTTACGGAACCTTTTTTATCAATAGTTTCACCCAAAACATTAAACAGCCGACCCAACACTTCATCACCCACTGGCACGGAAATCGGCGCACCTGTGTCGATAACTTCCGTTCCTCTTTCCAAACCATCCGTTGCCCCCATGGCTACCGCCCGCACCAAACCTTCACCCAGGTGTTGCTGCACTTCCAACACCAATTTACCCTTATTCAGAGTCAGTTCCAAAGCATTATAAATGGCAGGCAGGCCCTTCGGATTAAACTCCGCATCAACTACTGCACCAATAATCTCTACAACTTTTCCTTTATTCATTATTCCTTTCTGTCATTCCGGACTTGATCCGGAATCCATACCAATAATTATATGGATCCTGAATCAAGTTCAGGATGACGCTAAGCGTCACTGCATTGCCAAAGAGGCTGTTGTTATTTCCAAAAGCTCCTTGGTAATTGAATCTTGACGGGTCTTATTATAGGCAAGATTAAGATCATCTACAAGCTCCAAAGCATTATCAGTGGCATTTTGCATGGCAATCATCCGAGCTGAATGTTCCGAAGCCTTGGTTTCCAACAAGGATTGGTAAATTTTAATTTCAATATAGTGGTTTAAGATAAAATCCAAAAGTTTTTTGGGATCCGGCTCAAAAAGAAACTCACTTTTTGCCAAATCACCCTCTTTAGATTTTCCTTCAGACTGAGCAGCAATTAATGCTTCCAATTCCGAATATTCTATCGGTAACAGCTTAACCTTCATCGCTTCCTGCCGCAAAGTGGACACAAAACGGGGGAAAGCTATATAAGCCTCGCCAATTTCTCCGCTTAAAAAAGCTTCTATCACCAGTTTAGCAAGCTGCGCAGCTTGCCGAAAAACCACTGTATCGGAATTTTCAAAATCAGCTACTAGCTTATTACCTGTTCTGATCACAAACTCGCGGCCTTTTCTGCCCACGGTATAAAAAACTGCCTCGGATAGGTTAGAAGCCAGCAGTGTCCGGAATAAATTAGTATTCAAAGCCCCACACAAACTTTTATCGGTTGATAACAAAATAATGCCTTGGGTTTTAGAATCATGTCTTGTTAACAAAGGATGAGACTCCGTATCAACCAAAGGCAAAAGCCTTTTAAGGGCATAACTTAAATTAAAACTATACGGGCGGCCGTTTAAAGCCTGATTTTGCGCTCTTCTCATCTTGGTGGCAGACACCATTTGCATAGCTTTGGTGATTTGAGCGGTATTTTTAACTGATCTTATTCTGCGTCTTAATTCTCTGGTATTAGCCATTCGTTAGTGACTAGAGTCAAGAGTCGAGAGTCTAAAAATTCTGCAATACAGAACTAGACTCTAGATTCTAGCAACTGGACTCTATTTTTTAGCTCCTTTCACCGACTTTCCAAATATTCCCACAAACTCTTTTGTCACCTTTTCCAGATCTTTGGTCATTTTTTCATCCAGCGCCTTTTTCTCTGCTATCTCAGCCAGCAGTTTCTTCTCCCGCAGTTTAAGGTGAGCAATGTATTTTTGTTCAAAATCACGCACCCTTTCTACTTCTATTTCATCCAAATACCCGTGGGTCACTGCCCACAAAATTACCACTTGCTCTTCAACAGAAACCGGAGAGTAGGGGGGCTGCTTTAAGATTTCCGTCACTCTTTTCCCTCTTTCGATTTGGGCCTTGGTAGCTGGATCTAAGTCAGAGGAGAATTGAGCAAAAGCCTGCAAAGCTCTAAATTGAGCCAGATCCAGCCGGAGCGGACCGGCCACCGACTTCATGGCTTTAGTCTGAGCGTCACCGCCCACCCGGGACACTGACAAACCCACATTAACCGCCGGTCTAATTCCGGCAAAGAACAAATCTGATTCCAGATAAATTTGTCCATCAGTGATAGAAATGACGTTAGTGGGAATATAGGCAGACACATCACCGGCCTGGGTTTCAATAATCGGGAGAGCGGTCAGTGACCCGCCACCGTAATCCTTATTTAATTTAGCAGCCCGCTCAAGCAACCGGGAATGCAGGTAAAACACATCTCCCGGATAAGCTTCACGTCCGGATGGACGTCTCAAAAGAAGCGATACCTGTCTATAACTTTGGGCATGTTTTGATAAATCATCGTAGATGATTAAAGCGTCTTTGCCTTGATCCATGAAATATTCACCCATGGCGCAACCGGCGTATGGAGCAATGTACTGCATAGTAGCTGACTCAGAAGCAGTCGCTGACACCACAATAGTATGATCCATGGCGCCGATCTCTTCCAGCTTGGCCACTAATTGAGCTACCTTGGAAGTTTTTTGACCAATGGCCACATAAATACAAATGACGTCTTTTTGGTTAATAATGGTATCAATAGCAATAGTAGTTTTACCGGTGCTCCTATCACCAATAATTAACTCCCGCTGGCCCCGACCAATTGGGATCATGCTGTCAATGGCCTTAATTCCAGTTTGCAAAGGCGTATTGACTTTTTGTCTGGTAATCACTCCGGGGGCAATTTTTTCCACCGGATAGCGGTCTTTGGTCTTAATGGCGCCTTTGCCGTCAATCGGGTTACCTAAAGCGTCAACTACCCGGCCAATCAAAGCTTCTCCTGCCGGCACTTGCAAAATCTGCCCGGTAGTCTTAACTTGATCACCTTCTTTAATCTTAGTGAAATCACCAAAAATCACCGCTCCGACATTGTATTGTTCCAAATTCAAAGCCAAACCAGTTACACCTTTACCAAAATCCAAAAGCTCTGAATATTTAACATCGGACAGACCTTCAATCCTGGCCACGCCGTCGCCGATTTCAGTAACAACCCCCACATTTTCTCTCTGGGCTTTAAGTTTCAACCCTTTAATTTGACTTTCTATTTCCGCAATTAAATCAGCCACTGATTGCCTCCTTCACCTGGTTAATTTTACCAGAAATTGATTCGTCCCATATTTCATCTCCAATCCGCAGTTTAATTCCACCCAGAATTTCCGGATTGATATTTACCACTACTTTAGTAATGGTGGCTTTTCTCTCAATTTTTTGCTTAATTTTCTTAACTTGGATAGGGGAAAGCGGCATTACTGCTTCAATATAAAGTGTATGTTCTCTCTCTATTCTCTTTAATCCCTTCAGGTATTCTGATAACGCCTGGATTGCTTCTGATCTGGGGAGAGATTTTAAAGTCTTAATTGATCTTAACACCTGAACTTCCACCATTCTGTCATCTTTAAAACTAACATTTACCAGTTCTCTCACGATTTTTTGTAATTGTCTTTTTGTCATGATAAATTCTTAATCTCTTTCTCGATTATCTCCTTTTCTTTCTTTCCGGTTAAAGTTTTACCGGTCACTTTCTCGAGCGCCATCGCCACAATATCTCCCAAATTCTCCTTGACATGCTGCTCCAACCTAACTTTCTCCAGTTCTGTTAATTTCTTGGCATCTTCAACTGCCTTATTGATAATCCTCTCATACTCCTTTTTGGCCTCTTCTACTGTTTGTTTGTATTCCTCACCGGCCTGCTGAATAATCTTTTGGCCTTCTTTTCCAGCTTTTATAAGTGCTTCCGTTTCTTTCTCGCTAAGTTCATTTAATCTTCTTTCAATCTCTTCCGCATTTTTTAAGCTATCTGCAATCTTTTGTTTTCTTTCTTCCAAAACTTTCAAGATCGGTTTATATAAAAACCTCCGCAAGATAAAAAGAAGAATGGCAAAATTAACCACTTGCGCGGCCAAAAGTAATGGATTAATTCCGAATTGGTTCAAAATTTCCATATTGATATCAGCAAAAAGCAGCGAAGTCTGAGCCAGTCAAAGCATATGGTGCAGTTGAACACACCACCTTGTCCGTGTACCGAATCCGTACTGGGCGCGAAACAAACCTTAAGCGAGCGACTTGGACGTGCGAGCGGTGCTTTGCGGCCAGACGAGCTGCGTCTTACTTAATGAAAGCTATCACCAAAGCATAAATAGCAATAGCTTCAGCAAAAGCCATACCTAAAAGCATCGCCGGTAAAATCTTCGACTGGGCATCAGGATTTCTCCCGATTGATTCCATAGCCTTCATACCAATAAGGCCGATTCCGATAGCCGGACCTACTGCGCCTATTGCAATTGCTAAAGCAGATGGCAAGTTTTCCATTTTTACTCCTTTCTTTTTTTAATGCTCAGCAGCATGTTTTTCTGACAATAACGTCATAAACACGAGCGTTAACATCATAAAAACTGCAGCCTGTACAAATCCTACAATAATCTCCAAAAAATAAAAAGGGAGTGGTGCTATAAAGGCAAAGATTGTTGAAACCGTTGCCAAAACCACTTCCCCGGCAAATATATTACCAAAAAGCCGGAAGGATAGCGAGACCACTTTTGTCACTTCTCCTACCAATTCCAGCAATCCCACAAAAAGAAATATTGGATTTAAAGTAAACCATCTTTTTAAATAATCGGCAATACCTAGATAGCGGATAGCAAAGGCGTGGGTCAAAAAAGCAGAAACCAAAGCCAAGGCCAAAGTCATATTTAAATCAGAATTCATGGAACGGAGGAGCGGCTCTCCATGAAACTTAATGGTGGCAAAACCCGGCAAAAGACCAATCCAGTTGGAAAATAAAATAAACAGGAAAAAAGTCATCACAATTGGGAAGAAAACTTTAGCTTTGCTGCTGCCTGCCAGATCTTCCACAGTGGTATAACCAAAATCAACGATGATTTCAAATAAATTCTGTAAGCCATTGGGCACCATTTGCACTTTTCTGGTAGCCAGAAAAGAAACAATAATTAAAACAACCATGACAATCCAGCTAACCAGCAAAGTATTGGCAATGGGGAAGTTGTGGAAGTATCCCAAAATCTCGGGCTTTAAAACAATCGTATTTTCCATTTTGTTCATTGTACAGAAAATTTTATGCAGGCGTCAACGGAGAATTTTACTGACCCACCTGCAGATTTGAAATAAATGGGACAATTTTCTTTTAAAGGGTAGGATTTTGATCTGTCTCTAGGAAAATTTAGAAGAATTTTTGAAGATAGTCCGAGACTGTAGAGAAAATATTATTG